>JBAQWG010000041.1:0-22118 GCA_049298775.1 Saccharimonadales bacterium (SeqCode) | reverse complement strand
GATATATTGAGCCATATGAAAAAACCTTTCACTGCGGCAGCTTACGCTGCCGCTTAGTTACTTATAGTATATATGAGCTCTAGAGACTCAGTGATGATTTTAGTGGGGACGGGTCAGAGCGTCTGACCGTCAGTCGTTTCGCCCGCGGCGATAATGTAACTTTCGCTCATGTCGGTCGTACCGGCTTTCATCGGGAATGTTACTTCGTGTACAACGATAGTGCCCGTAATACCCGCGAGTTTTTTGGCGTCATTTGCAACTCGTTCAGAATTGGAAATACTAAATGTGAGTTGTGCTGGTGGCGTGTCGGTGTGTACAGCACTGGTGCGAACATATTCGGCCAAGTCACCAGCATATTTATATTGTCGTGCATGTGGCATGCGGTCAGTCTTGTAGAAGTACAGCCCAGACTCGATATTTTTTGCAGGAGTGGCATACAATTCGAATACATGCTCGTCCTCAAACTTTGCAACGTCACGTAGTTCATAACGAGTCAAACCCATAAACATGCGTTCAAAACTATTGAACGCCTCAGTAGCTTGCTCGCTATAGCGCTGAAAGCGGTCTTGGACATGCGGATCAAGCCCATCAAAAATGCGCGCCCTTGCGGAATTCTGCTCGATAGCTATTTCGTCTTTAAACTTTTCCTGAAGTTCTTCGAAACGCTGACTGATCTCTTCATCAGTGCGACAGTTGTTCAGAATGTCACTAATGGTGCGCTCAAAATCAATGCCATTTTCAATTGCACCTAGTACGTCATTGCTGGCACCAAAAGTACTTTTGAATAGATTAAATTTGTTCTCAAGTAAGTCAAGTATGCGCTGCTCGGCGGTGTTGCCTTCGTTGCTGAAATTTACTACTACTACATCGTATTTTTGTCCCATGCGATGTATGCGACCAATGCGCTGCTCGACACGCTGTGGGTTCCATGGTAGATCGTAATTGATAAGCATCGAACAGAATTGAAGGTTGATACCCTCGCTGGCAGCTTCAGTGGCAATCATAATCTGGATATCGTCTTCGCGGAACTTATCGATTAGCGCTTTGCGACGATCGGCCGATTCGATGCCAGTGATAAGGTCAGTATCTTTGTTCTTTTCTTTCCACTCACTATAGATTTTGTTTACATCTTGCGATTTGTTGTTGCCGTTAAAAAGAACATACTTGTTCGCAAAACCTTGCTGTTCGAGGACTTTTGCGATGTATTCCTGCGTGAGCGTAGACTCGGTGAATATGATGGCTTTTTTTTCGGCTCTCGATTCAAGAGTCTTGAAACCGATATTTATGGCTTCAACCAAGTGCTCTGCTTTGACATTACTAGTGATAGATTCGGCAAGTTTAGCATAGCCAATGAGCTCGTCTATCTCTGCGCGGAATTCAGCTCGCTCTTTGGCGGATTCAAGCGAAATATCGTCGATCTCGCCGGAATTTTCGTAATACTCTATCTCTTCGTCTGTCAGATCGTCAAACTCTACCAACCCACCACGGTTATCACGAACTTTACCGTTAACATATTCATCCTCCATGCGTGTGATGATCTTGTGGAGTGTACTAGCTACCGCGAACGACGATGAACCGAGGCGTTTACGCATAATGAGAGCCGCCAGATGGCGCTGTGATGAAGCGAATGCGAAGAGCTTGTCGCGGTGGAGATAGTCATCAACGAGGTCGTATAGTTTTTTTTCGTCACCGCTAGGGTTAAACGTGACAGTACGCGCGATACGGTCGGTATACTTGATATATTTTTTTGCATCTGTGCGGAGAGTTCGTTTGGCAATTTTGCTCATGCGTGCGCGTAGGTCATCAAGTGCATACGGATGATCTGTTTTAATATAGCGTTCCTTGAAAACATCGAGCGTATGGAAGTATTGTGGATCAACTACAGACACTAATCCATAAAGTTCTTCGAGGCGGTTTTGGAGCGGAGTTGCGGTGAGTAGAAGTGACTTTGAGGCGCCCTTAGCGATATCGGAAATTGCACTAGCAACGCCCTTTTTGTTGTTATAAAAATTTCGGAGTTTGTGTGCCTCGTCGAGTATCAATAGGTCCCACCCACTAGATAACTTCTCTACATTTCGATTGGCGAATTCATAGGAGCAGATGTAGATACCATCATTTTTGACAGGCTTATTTTTGATAGACTTTGAATCTATAATATTTGCAAATAGATTGAACTTCTCCTGCAATTCCTGTGCCCACTGCTGGCGCAGACTTGATGGTGTAACAATTAGAATCTTACGTTTTCGCTCGGCCCAATATTGCATAATGACAATACCCGCCTCGATTGTCTTACCGAGTCCGACTTCGTCAGCCATAATTACACCCCTAGTATTCGGAGAATCGAGTGCGAAAAGTGCTGCATCAATCTGGTGCGGAGTTGGCGTAATCTGAGCATCGAACATAAGTCCGGAGAGCTTAGCTACGTCGTCATTTGCGTACACACGCTCCAATTCATGAGCAATATATTTTGCCTGATAATCAGAAGAAATCATTTACGATAATCATATCATTTTTACCTCTGTTAAACAATTTAGTCTATAAGCATAAATGATTGTTCTGTGACAACTAGAACGTATTTAATTGGAACACCTAGTAATTCAGCTGACTCCTCAAGGCGATGAGTTATAGCTTCATCGGTGTCACTTATCCGTAATACTCCGCTCGGATGATTATGCGCGACGATGATTGATGCTGCGCGGTCAGTGATGGCGTCGGCAAAGACTTCGCGCGGATGGACAAGTGATGACGTTAGAGTACCAATCGTGATGATGCGTTTGGCAATAAGTCGGTATGCACCGTCGAGCGTCAGACAGACGAAATGTTCTTGCTTTTTATCACGGATGTCAACTAGTTGTTCAAAGGCTTTTTCTGGCGAATCGATAATTGGTCGGTCTGTAACCTCAAACTGTCTGCGCCATAGTTCAAAGGCTGCCATGAACTGTGTGGCTTTGGCTGGGCCGAGACTTTTGATAGTCAGCAAATCATCAAAAGTGAGATCGCTCCCCTTTTCAGCAAGCAGTTTTTTGACATCGCGAGAGATTTTAATAACGTCCGCTTGAGCGTTACCACTGCCTATAATAGCCATTAATAGTTCTAGGTCGGACAAGGAGGCAGCACCTTTTGCCTGCAACTTCTCCCTTGGTCGCTCATCTTTGCGGCGATCTTTAATATTAGACATGGCTGAATTATACCCTTTTCCTGTATTTAATGCAGGTTTAAGTTGATAATTTTACTTTTCGCACGCATCGTTATTCCATCATCGCAACAAGGAGTTAATGACTACGGTTGCTTCAGACAATTCATCAGCCTAGCCTTGGGTCGCAGGGTCTAACCCTGAACAAATGCACTACACCCTTAGCCTCCATCATCGGAAAACGTTCGTACAACTACCAAATACCCAATGCCGTATATGTTCTTCCTTACAGATACGGGTGACTTTTAATCGCGAAGCCCGAAACCAATAACACCAACTGTATTGACATCAGCATAAATTATCATGCTACCAAGTGTAGCATCCAATTTGGATGGAAAACTTATCAAGTAAATCCCTTTTCCTATGTATGATCTGAAATATTAGTAAAATAATAATGGCTATTTTCCGTGTCGTTTTTTTATATACGATCATATTAACGTGCTTGCCCATAAGATATTAGGGATTAGTGACGTAAAGCTTAACGACATTGCGGGTTGATATAGACTCGACTTACGCAAAATCCCTGCACTTCCAGGCCACACCAGGTTTTGCGTAAGTCGAGTAGATACGGTGTATAGTAGTAATAAGTAATCAAAGGAGAGACAAATGCAAAATAATCCAATGAACTTTTTCACCGGCACTCGGGGCAAAAGACGAATCATTATCGTGGTAGTAGTTATTATCGGGTTGATAGGTTTTTTCACTGGTGTACGACAAGTAGGTACAGGTAAGATTGGTGTCGTGACGCAATATGGCAAGGTCGTCGGTCGCGAGTTAACTGAAGGGCTCGGTTTTGTTGTCCCTTATGGTGTTAATGATGTATCAGTATACGACATTAAGGTTCAAAAAGAAGTTGCCGACACTCAGGCTGCAACAAAAGATTTGCAAGATGTAACCGCAGAAGTCGTTCTCAACTATCATTTGAATCGTGGTGAGGTTAGCAAGATTCACCAAACAGTGGGCGAAATGTACAAAGACAGAGTTATCACTCCTGCTTTATCTGAAACATTTAAGGGTGCGAGTGCTAAATATAACGCGAGTGAGCTCATTACAGAGCGTGCCACTTTGAAAAAAGATGTCTATGATCAGTTACATGAACGATTGGGAAAATATGGTGTTATTGTCGATGATGTCAGTATCACAAACTTTAAGTTCTCGGATAGTTTCGCTAAAGCAATCGAAGATAAACAAGTGGCGCAACAAAATGCTGAACGAGCGAAGTTTAACCTGGAAGCAGCACAAACCGATGCTCAGTCACAAGCAGCACAGGCTCAAACACTCAGTGACAACTACCTTCGCAAACTAGCAATAGATAAATGGGATGGCAAAATGCCTTCAACCGTTGCTGGCGATGGAACAGTTTTCAGCATACCAACAAGATAAAAAGCTGATTCATTAGACACAGAGTTTAGATTTATTAATATAGTCCAACACCTATTCGGAAACTCTTTTTTCATGAAATGAAGTTTTCTTGTTTTCAATATCAAACGTCGCGAATATCTTGAGTGGAGCTATAAAAGAATTGTAAATATTTGCGGAAATTGCATTCGACTGGATTTTCCTTAATGCATTTTCATACACAGTCTCATGAAAACAATAAAAATGAGCCAGTTTCAAGACATGGCTCAGGTCATTAGTACTAGTTCGTTCTCGGTTTAGTTAAGGCCGCCTGCGTAGGCATTCATGGACACGTGCGCGGGTGTTCAAATGCCGAAGCGGGCGCTCTAGCTTCTTTTTACGACAGCCAACTTGTCGTCGCGCTTCTTCCGTGGCCGTGACTGAACAGCCTGCAGCCGGTCTCTGTACGCCTTCGTCGCCGAGTCAAACTCGGATTTAGCGGTCCTGAACTCGGCTAGTTTACACTCATGTTCAGCCTTTGCCTGGTCAAATGCGAGCTTGAATCGGTCGAATACCGCCTTGGCATCCTGGAATGCTTGCCGGTACGGTTCGTGTCGAGACTTGGCAGAACGAATTGCATCAACCAGTTGGCGACGTTGTGTCTGACATTTCTGTGCCTGTTTTTTGTATAGACGCCCTTCAGCAGCATACGAACTTGCCATATTACCATCGCAGTATTCGTAAGCAACCGATGCATTGTCGTAGGAACGTCTCATATTCTGAAACGCCAATTCCTGCTGAATGTTCAGATTCTTGATCCGCGCTTCATTTCTGTTACAAACCCGTTGCAGATCCTCCCACGATGATTGCTTGGCATCGTAAGCCAGCTGCTTCATCTCATACGCGCGATTCATATCTTTACGCGCGCTGATAAGAAGATTGCAAGCCTTTCGTTGCTCATTGTATGCATCCTGATTCCGTATAAATGTCCTGTTCTGGGCATCCCTCAAACGGACGAGCTCAGCGTCTTTTGCCATCATTTGTACCTAACTATGTAAGGAACGATGCCACGCGAGAATACGTGTGGTTTTTATATTATAAAACAAAATATAATTTTATTCAATAATATAATATGGTATTATATGGGTTTACTTTATACAGACGCTCTATTTAAAAAACTGATACCATAAACACTCCATTAATTAGCTAACATTCCCAAAATACCCATGCTTTCGCCAAATCCACCATGCTGTTGTCCAGATAATAATAAACTGGGTTTCCAAGGTTTATTCGTGGAATTTATAATTACATTGTATAAATACTATTCTAAAGAAAGTTCATACATTATCGTATCACGCTCGTGCTGGCCAACGTATTGGTATGTCGTGCCGTCATCTGTGTTGGTTTGATTCGTCTTACTGGCAAAAGAACAATATTTCTGCAATAGTCACCCAACGCGCCACTAGTACTCCTGTTCGAAGCCCGACCAACTCAACACTATGAAAAAAGCCGTAGATCTGAAGACCTACGACATTTTTCTTGGCTGGGGATGAGGGATTCGAACCCCCGAATGCTGGTACCAGAAACCAGTGCCTTACCACTTGGCGAATCCCCAATGATACAGAGCAAATTGTACCATTTATGGGGGTAATACTCAAGATTCACGTATATTTTTTAAACTTGGATACAACCCAACAACACTAATAATCGCGAGTGCCATCAAGACAAGCGATACAAATAGCGAGACTACACCCGCAGGTACCACTATTTTCAACCCCAACATACCACTATTATGGACCCACGAAGCGTGTGTCAGAACAGTAATTGCTAGCCCGATCCAAAGAACCGCAACCAAAAAACCACATAATAAACTTACCCATCGCATAAGAGGACTAAGGGGCATCCTGAGAAGATATGGCAAAGCCAATACCTCAAAAATAACAATTAGACTAGCTGCAAGTACGCCAGTTCCATGACCACCCGGTAAAGAGTAATTTGTGATTAGTGGTATAAACTTCTCAAAACTAAATAACTGCCCAACCGCCATAACCGTTAATATCGCAGCATACACCCACGCAATATTCCTATATGCATTCGAGCGGGGTGGATGTGCAGGAAGTGCGACAATTTTTTTCATCACTATTTAGTATACGCCCGATTTATCCCCAATTTATTATTATTTTTAAATAAAGTACTTGTGTTTTTAATACAGACAGTGTATCTTAAAAACAGCGAAAGTTACAAAAACAAACATACAACTCCAAAACAAACAGTACTCCGGTACAAAAATATGTTGTGACTGTTCGCTCTACGACATCCACCACAACACGAAAACACCCCTCCATAACGGGGTGTTTTCATTTGTCCATATGTCCTAGTCCGCTTTTAGAGATTTATCAGCTCGCCACTTGGCAATAGCTGCATGATTACCACTCAATAGTACCTCTGGCACTTTCATACCTCTAAAGTCCTCTGGACGGGTATATTGTGGAAATTCAAGCGTCTCACCGTCAGAGAAGCTTTCAATTTCCGCACTCGCCTCTCCACCGAGTACGCCTGGGATAAGGCGCACGATACTATCGATAATCGTCATAGCCGGTAGCTCACCGCCAGTTAAAACATAATCTCCTACACTCATCTGATAATCCACTAGTGTCGTAATACGTTCATCGTAGCCCTCGTAACGACCGCAGATGAATATATAGTTATCATCACTATCGGCGAATGATTGCGCCACAGCTTGCTTCCAGCGCTGTCCACGGGCCGTCATTAACACAACTTTTGCCTCTGGATCAACTGATTTGGCATACTCAACCGCCAAAAACAGTGGTTCTGGCATCAATAGCATTCCGTCACCACCACCGTATGGTGTATCATCAACCGTCTTGCGTGGACCTAAGCCAAATTGTCGCAAATCAACTGTAGCTAGTTCAACAATTCCATCCTTTTGCGCTTTCCACATCATCGAACTACCAAAAACACCCGTGAACATATCGGGAAATAATGTAATTATCTGGAACTTTCTCATCTGTAACAGTGTAGAGGATATTGACTTTTTTGTAAATATTTGATGTAATACTGTTGTTCAACCCCCTCCGAGGATTGGAATGAAATGCAAGATACACAGAAGCATTTGGAATTAACAGACATCAAGATTGGTGATGCGGTGCTAGTCATCGACAACCTACGCCGACATGGATACCATGGAAGGATTCTCTCGATTCGCCCCGACGCACGTGGCGTGACAATGATTGAGTTCATATCGTGTGAAATTCGGTTCAAATGGACCGCTTCGGCGATGGGTCTCGAGCCAGGTAGTACGGCCTACTGGAAAACCTATCACAAGAACACGAAACACGATGGTGTCTTTTTCGGACACATACGCTAGGATTCACTGCTAGCCAAAATACCTACTCAGCCCCCGAAAGAAGCTCGCCTAATGCGCTAATTGCTCATTACGGCTTTGAGCTCATTCGGTGGGCTTCTTTCATTTTTAATACACCTTAAAATTGACATTTTTATTACTGTGTGATACAATATCGTTGTCAATTATCCAAGAAGCATCTGAACAAAGGAAAATCATGTCACGTTTTTTCTGGGCATACGTCATCATGACCGTCATTTTCGGCGGTGCGGGAGTTGCCCTGTTCATATCAGACCTGAAGGGAAGCATATTTTGCGGTTTTTCGATGGTTGTCCTACTGGCTATTGCCATCAGTGACTGTCGGAACAATGACGATGAAAACCAGCAAGAATCGGTCATCGACACAAAACTGCAATAGCCCGCCATGAAGCGTTCGTCGTAGAGATTGTCTGTTCTGCAGTATAGCAGACGACGATCTCCAACTGCCTTCACGACGGGCTCTTCATTTTTTATTTATAAAAACGACAAAAAAACCACCCAAAAAGGATGGTTTTTTCGACATATAAGGCTCTCAAACCTGTGTGTGGGTTTGCTCGCATGAGCTATTTCCGTCTTACTTCTCGCAGTTGAAGGTTTTCTTCTAACTGTTAATGATTATATATCAAGGTCATCGAGTTCGGCAAGTTCTTTGCGCGACTTTTTTGCATAATCTGATTCATCATCGACATTTTCCACAGGCTTATCTGAAGTTTTATCCACAGGCTCATCACTATCGTCAGATGCAACAGCCGATCCACCATCTGAATTGCTAGAATAGTCATCACCACGACCGTCAGTATTAACGATTTTTAAATTGTAGCGAGCATCATTTTTTGTACCTAATGCACGAAGGAGTGTACGCAAACTTTGTGCGGTTATACCGCGCTTACCAATAACTCGTCCTAGGTCTTCAGGATTCACAGTTAGCGACAGTAACACGCCCTTCTCATCAATTATCCGCTCAACTGACACATCGTCGGGATATCCTACTAATGATTTTACGATGTATTCTACAAACTGCTGGTCAATCGTTGACATATACGGCCTCCTAATTAGCGTTCAACTATCTATGTTTTTATTATAGCATGAGCAAGATAATAGAAAACAAAAAATACCCCGCCAGCTAGCGGAGTATTTTTTTAAGATAGAAAATTACTTTTCTTCTTCAGCCGATGCTTCAACTGCAGGCTCTTCAGCTACTTCTTCAACTGGTTGATTGCGACGAAGTTTATCCTGATTCTTGATTGTCTTTTGTTTTCCAGTAACGACATCTTTAACCCAGCTAGGCAATGTAACACCCTCTTGTTTCATCAATTTGACGACACGTGGGGTTGGCTGCGCACCATTACTTAGATATTTCTCAATAGCATCTTTTTGTAAAGATACATCCTTTGTGTGAGGGTTGTATGAACCAACATAGGCAACAACACGACCACTTGAAGGGTGGCGTTGCGCTTCCTGAACGGCAACACGGTACACTGGGTAACCTTTACGGCCGATACGTTGCAGACGAATTGCGAGCATATTAAACTATCTTTTCCTTACTTCTTTAAATACTTCACTTTAGAGTTTTCTCTAGTTCTCAAACGACTATACAGGTTTTCACCTCAGATGTCAATCTGTTATGAAGTCTTATGTTTTTCGTATGCTATAAGCGCAGCTTTAGCCGCCTCTTGCTGAGCATTTTGCTTGCTACTTCCGGTACCCTTTCCCATTAACTTATCTCCTACAAAAACACCAAGGGTAAATATCTTATCGTGGTCAGGCCCGATCTCTTCCAGCACCCGATACACGGGTGTCATACCGTCAATCCGCTGCGACACCTCTTGTAGATGCGACTTTGGATCACGCCAACTGCCACTCGCGAGGATATTATCAAGCTTACTCAGAATATGCTTTGCGATAAATTTCTCCGTGTCATCGTAACCGCGTTCCAGATAAATAGCGCCTATAACAGCCTCGAACGCGTTAGCTAGAATTTGTTGACGAGCACGAGTTGAGCCATTCTTTTCACCCCTACTCATACGAAGCAGCGATTCGTAGCCCAATTTATCACCAGCTTCACCAATACTTTCAGTTCGCACCAAACTTGAACGCCAACTTGTCAAGATACCCTCTGGTTCTGAGAAATGGTTATACAAATAGTCTGTAACGGCAAGCTCCAACACCGCATCACCAAGAAATTCTAGTCGTTCATTATGTTCCGAAACACTTTTGCGATGCTCATTAACATAACTACGGTGCGTCAACGCCGTTATAAGATAATCTATGTTTTTGAATTCAAAACCTAGATGTTCTCGAGCAAAATCCTGATACGGTGCAACTTGCATCCCAGACATCTACAACTTTTCCTGTCTAATTTTTTTCATAGCCAATAACATTAGTTTACCAATATCTTCGTATTCGACAACTTCTAGTGCATCGTGGAAGGTAAACCACTTAATATCATTCATTATGTCTTCTTTTTGGATTTTATTTGTATCTCCGAGCGCTTTTACCAGATAAATCTGCGTTGTCATCAATACTAATTTATCAACGCGACGGTAGCGAAAATGAATTTTACCGAGCCACCCTAGTATCTCAACTTCATGCAATCCAACTTCTTCGCCAATTTCACGTCTAGCTGTCTGCTGAGCGGTCTCACCCTCTTCAATATGACCCTTTGGAATAGTCCAACGATCCTTAATATCCTGGATTAACAAAATTTCAATACCACCGTCCTTACCGTGACGATAGACAATACCACCAGCGGTAGCTTCACGGACAATTTCTTGGATGGACGGTTTTGACCGATTAAAATATTGCTTGAATTTATTAAACTTTTCCGGCATCCGGAGTTTCCTCGACGTTTTCTACAAGCGTTCGATACGCCGTACCGAGTACGCCGTTGATGAATTTACTTGAGTTGTCAGAACCGAATGCTTTAGCTAGCTCCACCGCTTCATTGATAGCAACTTTTGGCGGTACTCTGTCTTTGGAGTGAAGCAGCTCATACAGACCGAGTCTCAAAATATTACGATCAATACGTGCAACTTGTTCCAAAGGCCACTCAGGAGCGAGTGGACGAATCTTGTCGTCAAGATCAACTTGATGCTCAAGAACACCGCTTACAAGCACGGCGACGAAATCAGTATCCTCGATTTCATTCTCGTAGCGCTCCAAGTTGCGACGTAGTATCTCGTCAATATCGACGCTTTTATCATCAGACTGGATACGAAATTCGTATTCATATAATGACTGTAGTGCGACAATCCTACCTAGATGACGATTTGATGCCATTGCGAATTGGTTCTTTCGATTCTTTATTGTTAATGATTTATTTCAGTGTAACTCAACTAGGCGGTCTTTGCGAGTTTTTTGCCGGTCTCGTTCTTAGTTGTACGGACCTTAACAGGTGATGTTGCATTGACGCGTCGCGCTAGTTTAAGGACTAGGTGACTACGACGAAGACCAGTCTTACGAGGGCTACTCTGTTTTTTTGGCTCTGCCATTTATTGTTCTCCTTCTCGGATTTATGAATATTTACATGCTATTATAGCAGTTTTTTGACTGTAGCTCAAGAATAATTGCATTTTTATGGTGTTTATGCTATAATTAATGTAGCCGATTGAGACATGGGCGCATGGAAGTACTAAAGCATCGTGTTCTATCTCGTCAGCAGAACCTACGAAAGAAAGGGAAACCTTGTCCGATAACTTATTTTGGACAGTTACAGTGGTCTTTGCCATTGTAGGAACGACCTCACTGATATGTGCCACAACAAAGCGTCTTGAACCTCGTTCAGTCGGGATTGACTGCACACAAAAGGGCTGCATTGGAGCAGCCCTGTCCGGCATCACCGCAACAATATTCAGTGATGGCATCTGTAATACTGTTGCCAATTTTGGCGTATTCGTCGGAATTGGTGTTGCCGTCGTTGGCGGAGCTATCCTCGGAGGTGTTGTCATCAAACGAGGAGTTGCAGACTTAGTTCGACCCTGAATTCTTCCGTAGAAACCCCCTCGCCGTAATGGCGCTGGGGGTTTCTTCTTTGTTTATTCTATTGCATTTTTATGGTGTTTATGCTATAATTAATATACTCGGCTTGGATAAGTGGTTTAACCGCGTCCGAGTCGAACTCGGACCTGAAAAAAGGAAAGTACATGAACCAAATTGGTCTCGCTGGTGTCCTCGTCGTTGTCGGGTGCGTAATAACCCTATTCGGGGTAATTACGCAGAAGCTCGACTGGAGGGGGATTAGTGGCGTCGTTGCCCTAATCGCCGCCTGCTATTTCGCCATAGCGTTTACCGCCCGTGTCGGTAGTGGCTGGTCAGAATCTGTCGACATAGTGTATGGTGGATTTTTGATCGGAGCCATCGCCATGATTGCGATGGCAATGATCCTATTCATCGTCGATATCGGCTCGCGCTGCGGCTGGTCGCCCGGCGCCGAAAGGTTCTTTGACTGGGTGAGCAAACTGCTCAAACCGGTCGAAAGGCGGACAAGATTCTAATACGACTCAGGTCCGAACCCCCCAACCGCAAGGAAGGGGGGTTTGTCCATTTTTGGGCTATTTTATAACGATATTAACCAACTTTTTCGGAATATAAATAACCTTCAGAGGTTCTTTACCATCGAGAAATTTAACAACATTATCCGCCTCTAATGCGGCTTTTTTAATATCTTCGTCTACTGTATCAGCTGAAATATCTAAAGTAGCACGCAATTTGCCATTTACCTGTACGACAATAGTTAGTGTATCTGAAATCAAATACATGTCATCCCACTTCGGCCAGCTATCGCGGTGAACAGATGTCTCATGTCCTAATTGATGCCACAGTTCTTCGCCAATATGCGGTGCAAACGGCGATACCATTGCTACGATTGATTCAAGCGCAAATTTCCAATTAGCCTTGTCGGCAAATCTATCCCGAGCCTTTAACTCGTACAAATCATTAGTCAGCTTCATCATAGATGCAATGGCAGTGTTGTATTTCTGGTCTTCCAGATCACTTGTTACTTTTTTAATCACCGGATGAATAATCTTTAGTACGGATTCTGATTGAGAACCAGATTCGGCAACAGTAAATTCTTGTACTAAATTCCAGACGCGATTAAGAAAACGATAAGTGGCAGGCACTCCCTGCGGATCCCATTTAATCCAAGTATCTAGTGGCGCTGCAAACATAAGATATGTTCGCAGTGAATCAGCACCATAACCACTGCCTATAATCTCAAGTGGATCAACGCCATTACCCTTAGACTTACTGAACATTTCACCGTTTGACGCTGTTACCTTGCCATTAAATAAGAAACGCTTAAATGGTTCAGGTGTGTCTATAAGACCTTGGTGATGCAAAAAACGCGTGACGAATCGTGCGTATATCATATGTGCGGTTGCATGGTCGCCACCATTATAAAAATCAACAGGCATCCATTTGTCGACCATGGCCTTGCCAAATGGCATATTATCGTTGTGTGGATCAAGGTAACGCATAAAATACCAGCTACTACAAATATAGGTATCTAGCGTGTCTGTTTCTCGTTCAGCATTACCACCACATTTTGGACACTTAACATGAAGCCAGTCATCAGCACGGGCAAGCGCACTACGTCCATCACCACTAGGAGCAAAGTCTTCCAGTTCAGGTAAGATAACAGGAAGGTCTTCGTCAAGCACCGGACCGTCTGTCGGGCAGTTAATAATCGGAATCGGCGCACCCCAGTAACGCTGACGGCTGACGGACCAGTCGCGAATCTTGAACGTCGTTTTAGATTGGCCGATACCTTTTTCTTCTAGCCACGCAACGATATTTTCGCGAGCATCGCTGCTGTTTTGCCCGTCGAATTCACCGGAATTAATAAGGTTTTCATCGTCATCAACAACTTGGATAACAGGCAAATCAAACTTTTCGGCAAATTCCTGATCACGTTCATCGTGCGCCGGAACGGCCATAATCGCGCCCGTACCGTAGCCAAAAAGCACGTAGTCCGCAACCCAAATTGGGATTTTTTCACCATTAGCTGGATTAATGGAGTAACTACCAGTAAATACACCGGTCTTTTCTTTGTCTTCCATACGTTCCAGTTCGGACTTTTTGGCAGTTTGATCGATATATTCTTGAACGGCCGCTTTTTGCGAATCGGACACGAAAGTGGCGAGTTCAGGATGTTCGGGTGCGACGACCAGAAACGTCGCGCCGAAAATCGTATCAGGACGAGTGGTGAAAACGCGAATAGACGGAACTATTGCCCCAAGCACAGCCGGCTCGCTGACAGCCCTAAAATGTATTTTTTCAGCGGTTACAGTTACTAGCTCAGCATCAATAATAGGAGCCAAATATTTCAGATAGGCCATCCTATTGTCATGTTCCTGCGTGTCGGACAAAACAACACGGCGGTTAGTTTTAGATTTGATAAGTTCGTAATCATATGTGAATTCAAACGCATTCAAAAACGGACGGTCGTAATCATTAGGCCGAAATTGTGCTTCAACGACAGGTGCAACCAATATGAGATCCCGTATGGGATGATCTAATTTTTCGACAACTTTCATAGCTACCGCACCGCCGAGACTGTGGCCGATAATGATCGTATTCTCATCATAGGTACAGTTTTCCAGCGCATAACCAACTTGTTCAGATTCGACCGGATTGTCGGTGTTTGGCAACTGGGGTGCCTGTACGACATATCCCATCGCCTCCAGATCAGCTTTTAACTTAGGAATGAAATTCTTGTCCGAGCGACCCGTATAGCCATGCAGTATTACAACGTTTGGCAGAATGTCCCCCTGATAAATCTTAAAATCAATCTCCGCGCCCTGCGATTTGCCGATCCAGTTTTTCTGCGCCAGTTTGACGCTTTCAGTCCAGTCCAAGGCATCTGTCGCCCCTAGCAGTTCTTCGGCATAATCAGTAATTTTGAAGAACCACTGTTTGATTTCTTTTTTAGCAACTACTGGGTCACCGGGACTATCATGGCGCCAACATTTGCCATCGATAACCTGTTCGTTCGACAGAACCGTTTTGTCAATATCGCACCACCATTGCATGCGACTGTCCTGATACGCCAGCCCGGCCTTGAACATTTGGGCGAATATCCACTGCGTCCATTTGTAATATTCAGGCTCATGCGTAGCGATTTCTTTGGACCAGTCATTACTCCACCCCATCGCCTTGTAGGCTTTGTGGTAGGCGGGAATGAGCTGACGCATACTCTCCTGCGGGCTAACCCCTTCTTTAATTGCACGATTTTCGGCAGGCAAGCCAAATGAGTCCCAGCCAACCGGATGATACGTTTCGTAACCTTGTTGGCGCTTGAAGCGAGCCATAACATCACTTATTGTGAAATTCATCGAGTGACCTATATGCAAATTACCGCTAGGGTAATTGAACATACTCATCGCATAATATTTATTTTTAGAACTATTCAAATCAGCAACATACGTGCCATTGTCATCCCAAAATTTTTGCCATTTCGGCTCGATATCAAGTGGACTGTAACGATTCATTAAAGCTATTATAACACCTTAATATATCTGTTATATAAGATTACGCTCAAAAAAGTTTTCCTTAGTAGCCATCCATGCCGGAGCTTGCCGAACAAGTTTTCGAGCATCATTTTGATCTTGGAGGAGGGTCTTGACCGCCTCTTCGACATAGCCACCATCTTGAGAACCCTTGGCAAGTATCAACGCACCATTTTTCATGACACTGTGAGCAAACGCACCCGCTTGAACTGCATTTTGAAACGATTTCACCTGACAACCCTGCGAACGTGCGGCGGGTGCCAAATATTTTTCAGCGTCTGTACCAACAGTAATAACCCAGTCAACCATATCAACGTTAAACATCTTACCGATTTTTTCGTGTTCCGATGCCGATGAATCACCGAGCTCATTCATACTCCCCATGATAGCGATGCGTTGCGGTGCCTGAATGGCAAAAAATGTCTGCACTGCGCTACTGGCTGCAGCTGGACTAGAATTATATGTATCATCAATAATCATACTGTTATTTAATCCGTACAACATATTCATTCGGCCAGATATTGGCCTAATCTGCGCAAGACCAGTTGCAATATCATCTGGCGTCAATCTAAATTTCACCCCAACTGAAGCTGCCGCTATCGCTGGACGCAAATTATGTTCGCCCAATACATTAATTGTCGCCGTAATGCCATTTGGAATTTCTGGTGCAACAAATTTGCCAACATGACCCTTATCAAGGCTAAAATCCTGTTGCTCAAAGTGATATTCTGCAGTGACACTTGTTCCATATGTGTCCAAGTTTGGATTGGTTAAATATTCCGCATAGCGACCTTCAATATCATCGCGATTAATAAGTGCAATTTGGCTAAAGTTTGCTGCCTTCAGTTCCTCGTACGCAACCGCTTCAATCGTTTTAAAATACTCCATATGTTCTGGTGTAACCGCAGTGACAACTGACATAAACGGCTTCAGATATTTTCCAAATGCATCTATATCACCTGGCGCATCAGCGCCGAGTTCTTGAATAATGACATCAACATCAGTTGGCGCGATAATCTTATTCCGTGCGCCCTTTAGTGCCTGTTGCCACGCACTAAAACTATGGACATTATCTGGATATGGCACGCCGAGAATTGCCAACGGCACGCTCATGGGGGTGTTGTGGTTTCCTTCGTGCAGACGAACACGATATTTTTGTGACAACATCGTTGCGATTGCTGTCTTAGTGCTCGTTTTACCAACACTGCCCGTAACGACTATTAATTTTATTTCGGGGTGTGCCGTAAAGTATGCAACTACAGCATCTTCAAGCTTTTTTTGAACGCTTGCTTTGTATTTTCGCTGAAGACTTTTAAACATTAAAACTAGTATAGCATTTCATTCCACTTGTGTTTTTCATAATCTAAGCGCATAATGCCAATAATGCTGGTACGCAATCGGGGCGACCCGTTTGCTGGCAAAAACAAACACCTACAAACCCGTGCCCCGGGTGGGCGCGTAACAGCATACAATAAAATCACACTCTAGCTGATAGGGTGTGATTTTGCTATCATATCCTTTGCGCGGGGATATAGCTCAGTTGATTAGAGTGCTTCCATGGCATGGAAGAAGTCGTGGGTTTGAGTCCCTCTATCTCCACCAGAATTTATTTTTCTAATACAAACAGCCCACAAGATTAATTTAATAAGTTATTTATCATTCTAATTTAAATAACATTAGTACGAGCTAGTTACATTTTGCCACTAATAAAAACATAAAAGCTAGTATTCTCATCAAAACTATGCTTTAATAGCAAGTGTTCAGAAGCATGCGCCGAAATACGTGTTCCTCTAAGGGTATAACCGTAAGAAGTCCGCAGAAGGTCGACCTGACGAAAAGCAGTAACCAGAGAGAAGTACATATTTCCATGGCATCACAAAATTTGTTTATCGGTAGCCTCGCTTACGCTACTACTGACGATACACTCAAAGCTTTCTTTGAGACCGTTGGTCCTGTGTCAAGCGCTCGTGTCATCACTGACCGCGAGAGTGGCCGATCAAAAGGCTTTGGCTTTGTTGAATTCGAAAACGATGACGACAACCAAAAAGCAGTTGATCAGCTTAACGGCAAAGAACTAGACGGACGTGCAATTAACGTCAGCCTAGCTCGACCGAAAGAAGATCGTCCACAACGCTCAAACGGCGGTGGTGGCGATTCATTCCGTCAACGCAGCTGGTAGTTTCTACCAAACGCATAAAATACCCTGCTTTTGGCGGGGTATTTTAGTGTAGTTGCGACTCAAACATCGTATAGTATGCGCCGCGTTTCTTCACTAACTCTTCATGTGTTCCTTGTTCTGCAACTTCTCCATCCTGAAGCATATAAATGATGTCCGCTCTTTCGACCGTCGTTAATCGATGACTAATCGTAATCACCGTTTTAGATTTGTCAGCGAACAAATGTTTAAAAATACGTGATTCGGCCAAAGCATCAATAGCACTCGTCGGCTCGTCCAAAATAATAATCGGACTGTCTCGATAGAAATTTCGCGCCAATGCCAAACGTTGCCACTGACCGCCCGACAAATCAACTCCATTATTGCCTTCATTATCCTCCATCCAGGTACTGATATAGCTATTTTCTTTTTTCGGTAATTTACTCAGGAATTTTCGTGCTTCTGCCATATCAATTGCATTTTCATAACGATTTTTATCAAAATCCGAATTTACATCACCATACTCAATGTTTTCTTTTGCAGTTGCAAATTTATACGCCAGATAATCTTGTTGTAGTACGCCGAGTTGTTTATGCCAACTATTTATTGATACAGTGCGCAAATCTTTATCGTCGAGTAATATTAAGCCTGTCGTAGGATCGTATAAACCAAGAAGTAGCTTGATTAATGTTGACTTACCTGCGCCGTTTTCGCCAACAATTGCAACTCGTTGTCCCTTTTTTATATTCATTGTTATATCGTTCAATGCGTTCCTTTCGGCAGACGGATAACGAAAGCTAACGTGAGATAGTGTAATAATATTTGGTGGCGCTATTATGTCACTGTCACCTCCTTGCCGCTCAGGCAACGCCATAAACCGTTGATAGTCAAACAAGTTTGCTAGGTCTTGATCCATAGTACTTATCTGACCTATAAAACTACTTGCACCGTTGAGTGCTCGTGATACAATTTGTTGCACATACAAAAATTGACCAATTGGCTGTTGCCTATTAATTATTTGTATTGCCGTAAATAATAACGCTCCTATTTCCGCCCCAGCCTCAAGGGAATTGGCACCCAAACGCTTAATTATATATTTTCGTTCAAATTCTATTTGTTCCTTTTCGTCTTTATCGCGTAATTGCCTGCGCGTCTTTAATAAAAAACGAACAATTCCGTAGATTCTCAATTCGGCAATAAACTGTGGCTGTTGCAATAGACCGTATTCTATCATGTTCTTAGCTCTGCGAGTTTCAACATTTTCATTCCAATGCTTTGTTTGTGCTCGCGATAGTTTGAACTGAATATAGAGTCCCGGAATAACTGCCGCGACAAGGATTAGCCCCAACCACCAACTGACAAATATCAGTGCGACCAAACCGGCCACCAGTGAAATAAGCGATGATACTGTGCTTGCAAGCCTATCAAAAACGTAGGGGAAAAAATTTGCGAATTGCGTTGCCTTGTCATACATATCCGCCGTATCTTTGTCATCATAACGCCAGAAATCTAGCTGAAGAAAATGTTCGTACATTCTATCACTCATAGCCGCTTCCACCCTATAGCGCATTAGTTGTGTGACGTATGACGACAAACTATCCCAAGCTGTTGCAATAAGCCCAAGTGCAGCGGTAATGATTACAAATTCCATAGCTCTACCGCCAGCTGTCGTATCACCTGCATATGCCTCTGCTAGTGCTGTTGTCGTAAGCGCCGCAAAGAATGTTGTCACAATCGGAAGAACAGCGTTGATAACTGCGCCCATAATCTGCAAAACTGCAGCGAACGGAGAAGCCCTGAATGTTATTTTCGCAACTTGCCAAATCGCAACAACATACTCACGCTTCGTCAGTTTTTTATTTCCGTTTACCTTCCTCTGTTTCGCCATCGTATATATTGTACGCCCACCAATAGTAAATCACTAACCAAATAATGGCGAATTAACCCAGTCTTGTTTAAGATTTAGCCAGTCATTAATGAATCCGTAGCCATTAAAGAGCCATATTGTTACAACAACGACTACCGCTGTAAAAAATCCTATGGCAAATTTAACATAATTACTTTGCTTAGCGACCCAGTTTGCCCATGCGTCATATTTATCTTTCGCAAACTCAAGCACCCTATGTGCCCATTCGAATTCTGTTGATAAAATCCCAAGACCGATGAATACAACCGCCCAACCTGGACCAGGATATGGAATCATCATAATGCCAGCTAATAGCACGACGCCACCAACTATCCCAGTAAGTACTTTTTTCGCACCACGCTTCAGACTCACAATTTGGTTTCTCCTATATACGTAAATCTTGGAAATGTTTTACCCTCACGTGTAACATTTTCAAAGAACATCTTATAAGGCCTAATCCAAAGTAATGGTAGACCTTCAACCTTTCTTGTCTGAGATTCGTACATAACATACCATTCCTGTGTTTCTGAATGGCATGCAACGTCTAGTACTTCATATATACCACCTTTGAAGTGTTTATATTTTCCTTTTTTAAATTCTGGTTTTTCATCAATGTCTTGACTCATGACAACAGCTCCAATAGTTCATTTTCATTAATAATCTTTGTGTCGTAGCTTTTCGCTTTTTTTAATTTACTTGCACCAATTTTTCCGCCAGCAACCAGATACGTCGTGCCCTTTGCTACACTATTTTGAAATGTACCACCGAGAGCACGTATTCGTTCTGCTGCAATATCACGGCTCATCGACTTTAATGCTCCTGTAATAACAAAACTTTTACCCGTCAGTTTGCCAGATTTTGCTTCAAAGTATGGACGTACGCCCAATTTCTCAAACTTATCGAGTAGCCCCAGATTATCATCATCAGCAAACCACGCAAGAATTGATTCAGCGACCACTTTACCAACCCCATCAATATTTTCGAGATCCTCTGCAGTTGCTCTTTTAAGTGCATCGATAAAATGAAACTTATTCACTAAATCAATTGCCGTCTGTTTACCAACGTGACGAATACCAAGGCCGAGAATAAATTTTTCAAGTGGAGGATTTTTCTTTGATTGAATCGCTTCAACAAGTTTATTCGCCGAAATTTCTGCGAATCGATCAAGCTGTAACAAATCGTCAACCGTTAATGTGTAAATATCCGCTACGTCCTTCACAAGCCCCGCATCAACAAGCGCTATAACGTTTTTCTCACCAAGTGTATCAATGTCCAACGCAGCTTTTGATGCATAATATTCGACTGAGCGTTTTAGGATTAAATCGCCACTCAAACCTTTTACGCGGTACACCACATCATTGCCTTGTCTCTCAAATTCCAATTCTGGATATTGCTCAGATAAAGCTTTTTCGTAATCAAATTTCACCGCATATTTTGGACGCAGTTCTTTAACGACACTTTCAACCTGAGGAATAATGTCGCCCGCTTTGAATATGACAACCGTATCGCCTATACGAATATCGAGCCGCGCAATCTCATCGGCATTATGAAGACTAGCGTGTTGAACCGTTGAACCTGCTACGACTACTGGATTAAACACAGCAACTGGTGTCGCCGCACCCGTACGTCCGATACTAATCACAATATCATTTACGATTGTCGTTGCCTGCTCGGCAGCGTATTTGTATGCCAACGCTCCACGTGGCTGTTTGCCAACAATACCAAGTTCACGATAAGATGCCCGATTATTAATTTTGATCACCAAGCCGTCAGTATTGAATGGAAGACTATCGCGCATTTTACCGACATAATCAACAAACTCCATAACGCCCGATAGGTTACTAAACACCGATGCCTCTTGGTTTCGAGTAACACCAAGTGCCGTAAGCGCCTCATAAGCGAACATGTTTGTCGGCACTTCATCAGGGTTGTCGCGAAGCAAATCGTACGCCCTAAAATGTAACGGACGCGTTGCCACAAGTTTTGGGTCAAGCTGTCTGATTGTACCCGCCGCTAGATTGCGGGGATTTGCAAACTCCGCCTCACCCGCCTTCCGTCGCATCTCATTAATCTGTGCGAAATTACGTTTGAGCATTACTATCTCGCCTCTAATTTCCGTACGACCTACAAGAAAAGCTTTATACGCATTGTCTAACCTTAATCGCAATGGTACGTTAGTAATAGTACGGACGTTATTTGTGACATCCTCACCGACAAAACTATCACCACGCGTGATTGCTTGCACCAGCACTCCATCTTGATAAATCAACGCGCAAGCCAAGCCGTCCATTTTTATATCAGCAAAAAATTCATGCTTACTTCCGGGCAAAAGTTTATCCATACGCTTCACCCAAGCCTCAATTTCTTGCGTATTGAATACGTCATTAAGACTCAACATACGACTACTATGAGTCACCTTCGCGAAGCCACCCTTTAGCTCGTTACCCACTCTCTGCGTCGGACTATCGAGAGTAATATGTTCAGGATGTTCAGCTTCAAGCTGTTTTAATTCACCAAATAAGCTGTCATAAACAGCATCCGTAACACTTGGCATATCGAGCACATGATATTCATAACTATATTTGTTGAGCAGCTCGCGTAGCTCTTGCGCTCGT
>JBAQWG010000040.1:0-21271 GCA_049298775.1 Saccharimonadales bacterium (SeqCode) | reverse complement strand
CACTACAACAGCGTCATTCCATGGAATCTTTTTTCCATCAATAATTCTAAACTGTTCATGTCCCATACCAGTAATAACAACCACATCGCCCTTATGTGCAATACTGAGGGCTTTTTTAATGGCTTCTTTTCTATCCGCTATCTCTGTTACTTTGACATTGCCACCAGCTGATTCAATGCCTTGCATGACCATATTGCGAATTGTTTCGGGATTTTCATTGTAGCTTTCTTCGTCGGTCAAAATAATCCTATCGACAAGTTTAGTGGCAATTTCACCCATAATTGGTCGCTTACCCTTGTCACGGTCGCCAGTCGCACCAAATACCAAAATGACACGATTTTTAGTGATTGCACGAGCAGCAGTGAGGAATTTCTCAAGCGCATCTGGTGTATGAGCATAATCAACAACAACATCATATTCTTTGTTAGTCTCGACGCGTTCAAATCTTCCAGGGACTTCCTCTAAGTTTGCGACTCCCTCGATGATATCGTTTAATTTTACCCCCAACAGATATGCAATTGCAGACGCAGCTGTCATATTGTAGATATTATATTCACCCGGTAAAGCTGTCGCGAGATCTAATTTGGTTTGGTGATCAATAACAATCGTTGCCTCGCTACCCTTTTTGTAGAGTTTAGTATATTCGATTTTCGCCTCGGCATCATCATGTTTACCGTATGTCATCTTTTGTGCGTTTGCAGGAAACTGGTCGAAGAATTCAAACCATTCATCATCGCGGTTGAGCACGATAAACTCGGGGTTTAGTTGGAATAATTTCGCTTTTGCCTCGGCATACGCCTGCATAGTGCCGTGATAATCCAAGTGATCCTGCGTCAGGTTTGTCATAACTGCAGCCATGATTGGTATCCCATCAAGTTTATGTTGGTCAAGCGCGTGGCTAGTCACCTCAAGAATTACGTAGTCAACTTTGGCTTTTTTAGCATCACGGAAAAATCGTTGCAAACGATCAGTCGAAGGAATCGTCGCGTTCAAATCATTAATCTTTCGACTTCCGTTCACCTCAATAACAGCCGTACTAAACATTGCTGTTTTGCAACCTGCTTCTTTTAGAATTTCGTTGATGAAATTAACCGTCGTCGTTTTGCCATTCGTACCTGTTACGGCAATCACTCGAAGATGCTTGGCTGGATTGCCATAGCGGGCACTGACAAGACGAATACGGCCTTTGCGGTACGTACTCTCAAGTTTGTGAACAGCAGCCTTCGGGGCAACCTTTCTCACTGTGGAAACAAGTTTTTGTTTCGTACTCATGTTTTCATTCTATCATTTGCTATTATGAAACAGATGAACATTATTACTTTTGATGAAGTTGTTGACCTACTATTGAAAGGTGAGATTGGTGTTATGCCGACCGATACGGTCTATGGGCTAGTTGCTCAGGCCACCAATGAGTCTGCCGTGACGCGAATGTATAAACTAAAAAATCGCGAACATAAGCCTGGAACACTTATCGCTTCAACCACCAATCAGCTAATTGCACTTGGTGTATCTTCTATAGAGATCGAGAGAGTTACTAAATACTGGCCAAATCCGTTAAGTGCCGTTTTGAGCGTCAATGGAAGTGACTACCTACATCAAAGTGTCGGCACGCTAGCCATGCGTGTCGTTGCCGATTCTAAGATTGGTGAGCTACTTGAAAGAACCGGCCCACTCATTACATCAAGCGCTAACCAGCCCGGCGAACCGCCAGCGATAACAATTAAAGAAGCTTTTGCCTATTTTGGCGACAGCGTTGATTTTTATGTTGATGGTGGCAAAATTACCGATACTTTGCCATCAACAATCATCCGAACAACCCCATCCGGCATTGAAATCTTGCGCCAAGGCTCCATATATCTGTAAATTTGGTATACTAACAGTAGTAATGAAAATTCTTGGAATTGAAAGTAGTTGTGATGAAACGGCAGCTTCGATAGTTGAAGACGGCCGAAAGCTGCTTAGTAATGTCGTCCACACGCAAATCGACATTCACGCACAGTATGGCGGTGTCGTGCCAGAGGTGGCGGCTCGTAGTCATATAGAGGTAATTAACCCTGTCATAAACAAAGCGCTTATTGACGCTAATTGTACTTGGGATGATATTGATGCCATTGCCGTTACATACGCCCCAGGCTTGATAGGATCTCTTCTAGTAGGGACTCTTGCAGCACGAACATTAGCTTTAATTCATAATAAACCGCTCTACCCTATTCATCATGTTGAAGCGCACGTATATGCTAATTTCATTACGGAATTAGGATCCGGAGATTTAGGATTAGGAGACTCAAAACTACCGAGTAAGCAGCCACTATTTCCAATGCTCGCATTAATTGTCAGTGGCGGTCATTCACAACTTGTATTGTTTTATGATCATGGTGACTATGAATTATTGGGTCAGACACAAGATGACGCAGTTGGTGAAGCATTTGATAAAGTTGCGAAAATTATCGGTCTTCCCTATCCTGGCGGACCATCAATCGCCAAGGCAGCACAAAATGGTGACCCGAGTAAATACAAATTACCCAAAGCCAACCTAAAGTGCACCCATGATGGCGCTCATTTTGGGATGAATCGCAAGGCGACGGAGAGTAACGGACTGAGCCGTACACAAAAGTACGGTGAAGAAGTAGCAGAACCGGTAACGCAACGAGTCGCCCAAAAGGAGTGTCATCACTATGATTTTAGCTTCTCTGGCTTAAAGACAGCCGTTCTAAGGGCTGTCCAGCATGAAACTGGGAATGATTACACCTTCCCATCTCACGAACTTCCTGCGCTATTAGACGACGTTGAACGAGCAGATTTTGCAGCCAGCTTTCAGCAAATAGCCGTCGAAACATTAGTTGATAAGGCCGAAAAAGCGTTTAGAGATTATTCACCAGCATCCGTCGTTATCGCCGGGGGTGTCGCCGCCAATTCAGAACTTCGTCGACAATTATCCGAACGTCTTCCAATTACCATCGAATACGCACCAATGCAACTCTGTACCGACAACGGCGCTATGATTGCAGCCCTCGGCTACTACAGAGCACAAAAAAAGGACCCTGTGAGTCCTTTCAATTTAGAAGTTATACCTAGTTTGTCTATGACAAAAACAGCTTGGGCAAAATAGTTCATAAATGACTATTACTGTAATGAAATAAATTCTGACATTTTTTATAGTTTATTTTCTAATGATAGCATAAGTTGAATAAAAAGTCAATTCCACCTCTGTTATTTACGTTTGAGAGTATGAACAATTTTTTTGGCAACAGGTAAACCCTTTGTCCAAATTAAATATAGAGGCGACAGAGGCTTGTCGTAAGTTCCAACTAGCATGTCCTCGTGATCGGCAAATCCACGCTTGAAATTACTCACGCCATCAGATACCAGACCGTTCATATCATAGCGGCTTATGCCCCATTCTTTCGTTTTTTGAATAGCGTGCCACTTGAGTGCATAATTGGCGCGAAGCTCTTGCCCTTTTTCGTTCATACCGCCGTAAAGCTCAAAAGCCGTACTAGCACTAATAGCTAACCACAAAAACGCAATTGGCTCGCCCTCGTGAAATGCGACAAATATTGGCGACGCTTCACCAAGATTTTTGAATACATCGCGGTAGTAATCATCACCGTGAATAGCAAATCCTGCTCGCGTGGCTGTTTCACTGTAGATAGCTAGGCACGCCTCAAAATATTCTGCGCCTTTTATTTGTTGCACCCCTACTCCATCCCCTCCACCTGATTTACGGATATACTGACGTGTTTTTTTGCTCATTGAAGCGAGAAGTTCGTCCTCCGTTTTGGTCAAATCTAAAATCAATGTACTTGGCAGAAGAATTGTATTTTCACCCTTTTGCCAACCCTTCGACAATACAGGTAGCTCCGCCCAATCGGGTTCAATGCTTATTGCAACTGCACTGTACTGAGAGCGGGCGTAATTTGCGAGCGCATCAAGGAATTCAGCCGTGTTATCAGAGGTTGTAACTGGTCCGCGCGGTACATAAACTAACGCTTTGAACGGCCACGGCAGTTTGCGAACCAGGATCTGGGTAGCACCTATGACATTTTTATCAATATCATAGGCAAACAAACGCTCAGCAGACCATCCATGAGCCGCTTTTGTTTCCCCCCACCCCCATAATTGCAATGGGTGACCGTCGTTTTCAACAATATAATCATCCCATTCTTCCCTATTTTCACATATTTGTATAGAAATCATCTCCATTATTATACAGCTTTATGTACATAACTAGCCACTAACTCTCAACCCCCTATTTACCTCATAGTTTTTGATATTCATCACTGCTTGTGCTATAATGAAGTACAAACAAACACGTGAAAAACACAACTTGGTTGTTTTTGGAGGGCATTTCCCACGAAATGTATTCTTTAAGTTGTGCAAAATGCTTTCACGTGAAACTACTTTTACCTATATTATTTTATTTTTACCTCTGTAAATACACTGTTTGCGTGCTATACTACTACTAATGAAACTGACTAAAACTTATGACCCTCAGGAATTCGAACCTAACATCTACAAGATGTGGGAGACGTCTGGTGCGTTCAAACCAAAGGGGCAGGGTAAGCCTTATAGTGTAGTCATGCCACCCGCTAATGCCAACGGTAATCTTCATATCGGTCACGCTCTTACAATAGGTCTGGAGGATATCTTGGCCCGATACTACCGAATGCAGGGTAGAGATACACTTTATATACCCGGTGAGGACCATGCTGGACTCGAAACATGGGTTGTATACGAGCGAGAACTGCAGAAAAATGGCCACTCGCGTACCGAATATAGTAGGGAAGAGAACTACAAACAAGTGCAAGAGTTTGTTGAAATGCATCGCCAAAACACCGAATCTCAAATCCGTGCGCTTGGCGCTAGTGTGTCGTGGGATAATTTGACATATACACTCGATAAAAAAGTTGTTGATCGTGCCTATAAAACATTTAAGAGCATGTGGGATGATAAGCTTATTTACAGAGGTGAGCGCATCGTAAATTACAGCACTACCTTCCAAACCGGCTACTCTGACTATGAGGTAAATTATAAGACAGAGAAGG
Source organism: Saccharimonadales bacterium (SeqCode) (assembly GCA_049298775.1). Lineage (GTDB taxonomy): Bacteria > Patescibacteriota > Saccharimonadia > Saccharimonadales > Saccharimonadaceae > UBA2112. Next base: position 16,226 of record JBAQWG010000040.1, on the reverse strand, counting down.
GGACATTGTGGAAAATAGCCTATCCAGTCATTGACCATGTCGATGAAATTGTCGTCGCAACTACCCGACCCGAAACTCTACTTGGTGATACGGCAATTGCCGTCCATCCTGATGATGAACGCTATAAAAAACTGATTGGTTCACATGTTGTCGTCCCTCTGACAACTAGAGAAATTCCCGTTATTGCCGATGAGCACGTCGATCCGACATTCGGCACAGGCGCCGTCAAAGTCACTCCGGCACACGACCCTAATGACTTCGAAATAGGCGTAAGACATGACCTAGAACGCATACAAGTCATTGGATTTGACGGCAAAATGATGAATGTTCCACCTCAATTTATGGGGCTGGAGGTTATGGAGGCTCGAAAACAAATCCTTGAAGCACTCAAGACAGAAGCACTGCTACGAGGAGAAGAAACAATAGAGCACTCAGTTGGTTATGATTATAAAAGCAATTTGCCAATTCAGCCATTGATTAAAGAGCAGTGGTTTATCAATATAAAACCTTTAGCCGAGCGTGCACTTAGTGCCATACGGGCAGGGGAGATTACATTTTATCCAGAAAGTCGCAAGTCTGCCCTTATTAATTACCTGGAAAACATTCATGACTGGAATCTGAGTCGCCAAATTCCTTGGGGTATACCAATCCCAGCGTTCCAAAACACCAAAGATTCCGAAGATTGGATATTTGATGACAGAGTTGATCAACCGACTATTGATGTGAATGGTACAACATACAAACGCGAGGAGGATACTTTTGATACGTGGTTTAGTAGTGGTCAGTGGCCATATATAACCACAGATTATCTTGACGAGGGTGAGTTAGCAAAATTCTATCCGTTAGACGTCATGGAGACCGGCCACGACATCTTATACGTCTGGGTTGGTCGCATGATTATGTTTGGGCTATATGCCACCAATCAAGTACCATTCAAAGCCATTTATCTGCATGGTCTGGTTCTCGACGAAAAAGGCCAAAAAATGAGCAAATCAAAGGGTAATGTCATTAACCCAATGGATATGGTTATAGAATATGGATCAGATGCACTTAGGCTCGGTCTCGTTGCTAGTCGTGGCGCAGGTCAAAACCAAGCTTTTGGGGTTGACCGTGTGGTCACTGGTCGCAACTTTGCTAATAAGCTATGGAATATTGCTCGTTTCATCGAGAATATATTGCCCGAAGATTTTGAACTGGGTACACCAATTCCAAACAGTCTAGCCGATCACTGGATTGTTAGTCGCTTAAATATAGCCGCCAAAGAGGTGAGCAATAATATTACAAACTATCGATTTGCCGAAGCTAGCGAAACTGTGTATCACGTTATCTGGGATGATGTTGCAGATTGGTACATAGAGGTTAGCAAAAAACAACTAAACCTACAGTTACTCGGCTGGGTTCTCGATACAGCTCTGCGCATTGCACATCCCTTTGCGCCATTTGTTACTGAAACAATCTGGCAAACTCTTGGCTGGCATGGAGAGGACCTACTAATTAACAGTTCATGGCCCATAGAATTGAAATATAATGACATTTCAGCTGCTGAATTTGAACAACTCCAAGCACTAGTCGTCGAAACTCGCTACGTAACTAGCGAACTGCCAGCAGGCAAAAAATACCGTATGATCTATCAGGCGGATAGCCTAATCGAAGATAATGCCAAATTGATTGCATTTTTAACACGCATAACCGAAGTTGTGTCTGTCGATCAGCCAAAAGGCTTGCGCCTTGCCAGTAGTAACCGCGAAGCATGGCTGGATGTTGATGAAGACACTCTTTATGAACATCAGACAAACCTTGAACATCGTCTGGCTGATGCCCGTATAGTTGTTAGCAATCTATCTGGGCGCCTAGATAACCCCACTTACGTCGAAAAAGCCCCAACACACTTGGTTGAAGAAACAAGACAACAACTTGAGGAAAAACAAGCCTTAATTGAGCGACTAGAGCTGGAACTAGAAGTATTACGCTAGGGTAGGTTGCACAATTAACGTATGTTCATCGGGCATATTGAATGTATTTATGTGTTTTGCAAGTAAGTACTTACGGTTATCGGTTCTAGGTTGAATTTTAGGCAAGCCGTCTATCATGTGAATTGTCCTGTCAACAGATACTCGTTCGACATGGGTGTGTCCCTCGCTTCGTAATTCGGGCGCATGCATAAGACTTATAGAGATGCTAAACGGAATAGCTAATGCAATTGTTGTCGCTTGGTCGAGTTTTGTATCATGCACTAATATACCTAGTACGGTGACAAGGGCAAAACTGATAAGTGAACGTTGGATAAGATTTGATTTGAACATGTTTATTTTTATTTAAGGTAAACATGTTCATATTAGCATAAGTTGTATTATTTGTCAATTATATGTTCCATTAAAAGCCAGTTTTTGAGCAAGCATAGCAAATTCTTCGTCCGATGGGTGTGGGGAGTCTGCATCCTTACTCAACCCCCGGTCTTCATTGAATGGTATCAGATGAACATGGGCGTGAGGCACATCTACTCCCTTAACGACAACACCAACTCTGTCAGTACCGAGCACCTCGCGCAACCTAACGGCGACTTTTTTGACCGTTCTACACGTCGCATCGTAATAGTCATCCGAGAGGTCTATGTATTGATCAATCTGTGTTTTAGGAACGACAAGTGTATGACCATAGCGGGTAGGGTTTATGTCCAAAAACGCGATTGTCTTGTCATCTTCGTAAATTTTGTAGGCGGGAATGTCGCCATTTATAATCTTAGTAAATATAGAATTTTGCATATATTTGTATTATACAGAGTTATTCAGTATATAGTCATTGAAGCAACATTAAACCCTAAAGATCTAACTAATCATAAAAATACATAATCACCCCTGTTATGATAAAATAGGGCAAGCGGGGAGAGGTGTCCGAGTGGTTGAAGGTGCTACTCTCGAAAAGTAGTGTGCGGTAACGTACCGGAGGTTCGAATCCTCTCCTCTCCGCCAATAAAGATAAAAACATTGCTTAAAGCAATCCGCAAAGATAGATTCTTAATCATCAGTGTATTTATTTTTAGTTGGTTTTTTTGCAAAGATATTTAACGACGATACGACTCTTGCAACAATCCATTGATATGTTATTGCTAGTTGATATATACACAATTAAGTGATATAATAAACCTGATGAGCGACAGAGAGTACGATGCGTTAAAAATCGAACAAGTTGAGCTTATTTGCAGAGAAAAATTTCGAATTAATTTGCAAATTAATCGACTAATTGTTACTGATGCCCCAACAAACAACAATACTTACACTACAGTGTTCAGGTCGGGTGGTGCTATATACGCATTATGTGAAGCTGGGACCCCCATCACTCTCGGTCAGGTTAAGTCCATTATCAAACAAATGAGCATGGAAGCAGATTCCTATTATCCTCCTAGTAATGACGATAATTATTTCAATCGTTTTGCGCGCAATGCATTCTTGTCTGTTTTTCCGGGTAGAGAAGTAGTGAACGTAAATGATTTGCAATATTACCAGACATTGGCTCCCTACAGCCCCGCATTGATACGAATTCGAAAAATAAATGGTCAAATTCGTCGCTATAATTCCCATGCCAACAGTTGGCAAAAAATGATAGATTTTTCATACTTTCGTCCACAGGTACAATTACGATGAACCAGATGCTCGACATTGACCAACGCGACCTGGCGTTAAAGCAAAATATAATAGATCTCGCGCTAACCGATCGCGAAACTTTTCGAACCCAAGCAACAACCGCGTTAAGACGACTTGGACGCGATGATCGTAAGCTCCTAAAGGGTGTAGCGAGTAAAGAGATAGCTGTATATGACATACTCAGCGCCTGGCACGACACATTACAACCACTACTTGAGCAGCTCGAATCAAAACGCACAGACCATGTATTTCGAACGTCAATAAAAAAACTATTGATTCTCGAAGAAAAAACACTTGATACGAAGATTAACGAATTAATTGATTCGCGGATATCAGAAGCCCGAGTATCATTTATAGATAAAATATACTCAACCAATTCGGATATGCGTTATAATGCGATGCTTTTGTTACAACATCCAAAGTATGAGTTAGATGAATTGTTATCTCGATTCACCGAATATATACTGTATAGAAAAATTGCTGTCGATAACAATATTACGCTTGTCGATGCGCATTCTTGGCTAATTAGGCGAATCCTAAATGGCATCAAAGTAAAACGTGAACGCAACACAGCACTCCGTAATCATCAAGAAAGACTGGCTTATATTGATAAACGCATAAATGAATTATTGTCGCAAAACGACGGATTACTCGACGCCATACTAAAGAGAGAGTGGGACCTAATAACGATCATCAGTATTCGTAACCAATATGACAAAAGGATAAATACGTTGTCAAAAAAAGATAGTGCGAGCGCGTTGAAGCGACTGACACTATTCGAAGAATTAACACGCAAGTTTCGGGATGATTATGTTGAAAACGTCGTCACGGCTAAGACTAGTCTCCAAACAACACGCAGACTGAAAGAAGAGGTAGATACGCTCCTTCTCAAAATTTTTGATCTGTCTACTATACAAAAGAATCAGTTACTTATTCAGTCCAAAGAATACCGCGAACTGGCAATAGAACGGCAATCCCTACTGCAAACAAAATAAAATATTATTCCGGCAAAATGCGTATATTCTTTATCATTTTTATCGATTATATTGCACTTCGAAATGAAATTCAGAAAGTTATCGCAAACACTGTATAAATACAGAAAAGAGCCACAAAAATGACTCTTCTACTGCTGATTTTTCATTATGGTACACCGTTCATCAGAGAAATTCAAACTTTAATATTACGAGATGAGGGCTTTACTTTATCGACAAACAATTAGCTATCAATGGCTATGACTATCACCGTCTTGATGCTCGGTTTCCATGTGACGCTTTGCCAACCAGAAAACACTGAGTGCCATAGCATCGGCTACGCGCAGTCGATTACTCCCACTGTTTTTTGCAGCTTGTTCCATCCACTTGCTAGGAGTTTTGCCTTGTTTACGCATGAAAGCGTTTTTACGTTGGACAGCTTCAAGAGATTTCTTGAGCTCAATAGGGTAGACAAGCTGTATCCAGTCCTGTAATTGCTCACCTTCATCAGTATTGACCACCCTGGTTCGACGTTCTAGGCCAGCGAAGAATGGCCTGTCGTTTTCGTATACCTTCTCTGCTATATCGCCACCAACGTAATTAAATATGTTAGCAACGGTAGGATTAGCGGTGGCATCTATAGCCTCATCAAAGAGTTGCTCGGCATTAAGGCGATTTAGAAGCGCATCGCCGCTTTGTTGTTCTAGTGAAAGCCCGAACTCTATTGGGGCGATGCCTGGACCATTATTCTCAATAGGCACAACAAAACGCCAGTTTCTAGCACCATCAGTTTCATCATTGTTCCGAATTTTATCACCCGTTAACGGACGGCTGTACATTTCTGATGAAACAACCGCTCGCACGAGGTCACCCGGTGTGCGACCGTGCCTGAGACGCACGTTATGTGTTGATTGCTTATCGAGAAGTATTGAGGCAGCTTCACGAAAAGTAGGTATTCGTTCTGTCATAGGTGTAGATTATGAGATATACGCATTTGAACAGCAAGTTTAAGCATTATGTATTGACTAATTTGATGATTTATGGTATCATACAGTCACCAAGGAACTACCCTAGGAGGAAAAGTGTCCGAGGAGAAAACAGCAGGAAAGACCCTGCAAATGCGAGCAGACGCAGAGTATGCCGCAAAGGTTGGGACACTGGCTTTCGTCAAGGAAACCAGTGAGTCCGCCATCGTGCGGGAAGCAACCGACCGAGTGATAATGGAAGCCGACGTCGACGAGCTGATTGTTCAAGTACGTCAGCGATGCGAACAGCAAGTTGCAGAACTCGAAGAGTTTCGTATCTGGCAGCAAGCGTTCATCGCCGAACGTCAGGCTTCCTAGCCGCACAACCACGTCAGGAGACGAAATGACCGAGAAGAAATCACACGCGCTACAAGCTCGTGTCGAGCCGAACCACCCTGATACCAAGTTGTTCAGGGCTTACGCAACCGCGTACGAACTCGACGAATCAGCGCTGCTGCGTCGAATCATTTCCGAATGGGCTGCAACTGTCGACAAGGAGAAACTCAAGGATAAGCTCCAAGAGACCCTCGACAAGCAGCACACTGCACAAATGCAGGCACTGTCCTAATCCTGCAAGCGCCACCGCCCATGAGAACCGCCTTGAGAGTAACATCTCGGTGTCGCCTCAGGGCGGTTTTCATTTGTTACTATTTATAAAGCTAAGAAATGACGGACCCCCGGCCGAACTAACGACCGGGGGCTTTCGTCACTGACTACACGGTGTCGCGCTGGCGAAGCAAACTGCCTTTGCGCTTGCGTGTGTTGTAGTGACCTTTGAAGGTCATCCCAAGTGCCGAGACGGTGATAACAACATCACCTGCCTTGATGCTCTTGAGAGCGCCGCCGAGTGGTTCGAGTCCCAGGAGATGCATACGCGAGATTTCTCCCGCCCACTCCTTCGGCAGTTTCGACCCATCTTCGAGGAAGTACGCGACTTCATCGAATTGAACCAAAACCTCCTCGACTTTCGACGGTGCTCCAACCTCACCGAGAGCACTGAGCATCAGCCACGGCTGAACCAGTCCTTCGAGGTTGGGACCTTCTATGATGTCGATACGCACGACATCGTTGAGAGAAATGGCAGTCATCCGACTTACCACCTTTCTGCGTCCCCGTCAGACCTGGGGAAAGGTCGTCGTTCGATTAGTCTCCTAATCGACCACCTCGTATCCACGAGGAATTAAAGTATATTATAAATTATTTTATTATATTTATCAAATTACTTTTCACCGACAGTTGTCTTTTTCTTGCGTTTTGAGCCGTCCATCATTGCTTCGGTGAAGTAAACTTGCGAAATAAACTTATCGTTGGCAAGCTCATACAAAGCGATGCTTAGGTTTTTAGTACCTCCCGTATAGTCGCATACAATATCTGCTGCCCCGTAGGATTTCATAGCGTCAGACAATATCAATCCAAGCTGCTTTTTGATGTCTTTCGGAGTTCTGTCATTAACTGATACGGTTTTAACACTTGCTTTTCGTTCACTCTTTTCAACATAATGAGTAAAATCTTTGGCAATTTTTTGGGTAGAAGTGTCTTCTGTTGCGATAATAATCACTTCCTCTAGTGAGTTTTGCAATGAGTGACCTTTTGGGTTATATAGAAGTGCTTCATACACACCATAGGAAGCAAGTTCAGCAACGTCGTGCTTGTATGCAGATGCTATCGTAACGAGCAACTTCTTCTGTGTGATGGGTTTCGGGCTGATGCTTCCACGATGCAATAACCAAACAATCCCAAATATGAAGAACAGCGAGAAAAAAAGTATACCTGTCTGCCAATAGAGTATCGGTTGCTGATATGATGATTCTGCGAAGAAACTGTTCAGCATTTCGTATAGACTGCTCGTGATGAGTGCGAAAACGACGACGAATAACAGACTGAGTATCGGGTGCCTACTTGAAATACCAAAGATATTTTTTAGTACGTCTCCACCGTGCGCTTGTTCGAGCTGTTGCATCTGTAGTCGTTCTAGATTGCGCCTGGTGTTAGTCATGGCCATATTATATAATGATTATAGATTAAAATTGGGCTAAAAGGAGGTTTCATGAGTCTTAATTCACTACTATCAGACTTTTTGAGCGATAAAGTCGAGCCTGACATTGAGCGTGACCGCATCAAAGATGCCCATATAGAAATCCGTGCAATGGTTGAAGAACTTTTGGAAGATGTGTACGAAACCAGTTTCGTCATGGGTTCATACAAGCGACACACACTTACCAGGCGACTCAGCGACGACGAAAAATATGATGTTGATGTTATGTTCGTGCTGAACGAAGATGAAGATTTATCGGGTTTACTGGACACGATGGAAATAGTTGCGCAATCAATCGTTGACCAGGTAGACGAAATTGAGTCCTATCGACGCCAAAAGGTCTCAGTCGGACTTCGCTACAAAGATAATTTCAGCATTGATATGGTGCCAAGCCAGCTTAACGATGACGGTACCTACAACATCTACGACGACCGTGAGCAGAAAGAAGTAAAAACTAATCCGCTCAAACACGTCGAGACGATTTCTGCATTAAATGCAAATCGGAACAACCTCTTAGTCCCTCTAATTAAATTGGCGAAGCGTTGGAAGCAGGAAAACGCACCAAAGATGATGAAATCATTTCACTTAGAAATGCTTGCTGTTCAAATTTTCAACGAGAACGAAATTCCAAATCTGCGTGACGGCCTCAAACTTTTCTTTAGCGAAGCAAAGCGACTCACCGATGATAAAGCAAAAATCATAGACCCAGTCGGAGGGCATGACATCTCAGCATATCTTGATAGTGAGGATAATCCGCAACGCGATAGCGCAGTTGATGCGCTCAGTATCGCCGCTGATGCAATGAGTGACGCTCTTGAGCAAGAAAGCAATAATGAGACCCTCATGCTCCGCGCAGTAGGACGCATTTATTCAGATTTCAAAAACGAAACAGACACGGCAAAGAGTCAGGGTATCAGTTCGGCGCTTGAAGAGAGTAACGCACCGAGACCATGGAGCTTATAACAAGGAAGTCGACACGACAGCTCTACAATAAAGTTATCGCTCAACTCGGCAAATACTCTCATTTTGAACACAGTATCGTCAACCAAAAGCTACATCTTGATGGGATTCTTGACTTAGGTCTTGGAGAAGACGACAGATTCAAAATTAAAATTATTGTTGATGAAAGATTTCCAAAAAAGATACCAGAAGTTCATGAAACAGGCGGTAGGATTCCATCGACTTTAGATAGGCACTACATGAGTGACGGTAGTGGCTGCTGTTTAGTAATCCCTCATAAGTACAGTCAGGTATTCCGTCCGTTAATGCCATTTGAATACTTTATTGATACGCTCGTTCTACCTTTCTTCAAAAATCAAATCTACTACGAAATTAACGGACGCTTTGCGATTGGCTATCGTCACGGCGAGGTAGGGTTAGATGATTACTACATAGAAATACTTGGGAACGTTACTATCAGGACGTTACATAAGCTCCTCCGTGCTGTTCTCGCCGATAAGCTGTATAGCCATAACAAAATCAAAGGTCACAAACTATGCCCCTGCGACAGCGGCAAGATTCAACGACGGTGCCACGGTAAAGGACTCAATGAATTAAAACAGCACGGCAATCTTGGGTTTTTACATCAGAGTTTCTCAATTTTCGATCGGCTAATAAAAACTTCTGAAATCTATCCAGCCATTGTTAGAGATAAGAATTTTACGCTCATACCGGAACCGCCCGCACTGATTGCGGCAACACTTCCAGTCTCGGTCGTGATTGAACCATTTTACTGGATATTCCAACCACTAGATGTATCGAGAATAGGACATAAGTTGTTGCCTTTCGACATGGAAGCTGTTAATGAATAATTAGCCGAGATGTTTCATTGTAGGTATTAGACCCTTATTATGGCATAATAAAAAAGTCTTACGTTCAGAATTAGCAGCAGTTATCCGTAGTTATATCTACGCGTTTTGCCTCAAAAATGGGCATCGCGTAAACAGTTAGGGCAAAACCTACTGCTACGAGCGTAAGACACTTCGCGGTGTCCTTTTTTTATTGGACACCATAATAACCCATAAAGGAGGTGTCTCAGTGGACAAGAACAGCAAAACTAAAAAAGCATGGTACAAACGTGTCTGGGTATGGATTGGTATTATTGTAGTAATCGGTATTATCAGCAGTACCGCCGCCCCGAAAGATACCCCAAAACTAGCGGACGGTTCATCATCAGATAGCGCACCTACAAGCAAAGAATCCGAGCAGACGACATTCAAGGCGGGTGACGTGATTACTTTTGATGACAAGAAAGTGACTGTTGCAGCACCTGAGCGAAATTGGGATAGCGGCAACCAGTTTATCAAGCCCGACAGTGGCAATGAGTTCATTAAAGTACAGGTGTCTATCGAGAATAATTCAAAAAGCCAAGCGTCCTACAATACATTTGACTGGAAACTACAGGATTCACAAGGTGTCATTAAAGATGTGGACGCAACCGCCTTTACAGTCGATGGGGCATTGAGCAGCGGGCAGCTTGCTCCTGGGGGTAAGGTATCTGGCTTCTTAGTATTCCAAGTACCAGCTGGTGACGCAGGACTAACACTGCAATACAGCCCTTCATTTTGGACTGATAAGAAAGTAGAGATAAAGCTTTAGTACTTAATCCACCCAATTTTACACAAACACCCGTTAATGTTAGCGGGTGTTTAATTTTATATACTGAGATAATAAAAAGACCCTCATGGGTCAAAACTTCTCGGTATTCCCACCACACCACTATATGAGTGATGGGAATACCTGTGCTATCCTAGCGAACCTTTGGCAGGCTCAGGCGATAGTCGTCCTGCATCAGCCAATCTTGCACTCCTCACCAAGTGCGACCTGAAAGTCGGTGGGGGCTCCCGGCGGAAACTTTCCTTCACGGATACCCTCATCGTACTCTGCTTTGGCCGTGGTCAGAAGCTCACTGAACGAGAGATTGACCGCGGTCACTTCACCCGACGGCGAGATGTCCAAGCGATACCTCTTCCATCCCGGCGAGTAGATGTCCGGGCAGAAACCCCAGACGTTGTAGTACGCCTTTTCGGCTTCGGTCTTCGGATATGACGGGTCGTCTCTCCAATCCTGGTTCTCCGGTGAAGGAGCTGAGGTCTCGGTACTCGGCGTTTGCACCAGGTCGGTAGGCGGCAACGCCTTGCCTTGAGACCAGAGCGTGAAAAACGTTACCGCGACCACCAAAACAATCACACAGGCAATGCCGACGGTGACGGTCTTACTGGGCTTGAACTTGGCAAACCTGGACATGAACGGTTTCACCTGCTCTCTTGTAGAAGTTACAGCATGTCTAAGATATATTATAGCAAATTAGTTATGTTCTGTCAATATCTACCACCGAAACGCTACCCATTCTTATATACAATTCACCAGGTCTTTCAATGTATGAAATACAACGATTTATCAATGAAAAATCAGTACAATGAGCATATGACATCTCGTATAAGTACGGAATCTCTACTCTCATCTGCAATGGTCGCATACCACTTGAAAAAGGATTACGAGAGTGGCGACCAAGTTGAAATACTTGCCAATTTTCTCTATCAAGAGGACAATCCTTACTTTGCCGAGAAATACTTGAAACAAGAGTATTTTGACGGCGACGAACAGCCAGTTAGCTACTGGGGTACTACCTACGTTCAAGATAGAAGAGATGAAGAGGTTTCATTTCTTAGAAAGCTATTCCGTGAAAAGATTATTCAGGATTTTGTCATTAGTTACGGTGAAGAGGAAGACCCTGTAGGGCTAGGGATAAAAACGAAACAACCTAAAAAATATGCGTTTACTATAACGGATAAATACCTCTCAATGCTTGATGCCTATATGATGTTAGCCGATGCCAGACTTGTCAGAGAGTCGTCTGAACATGCCGACATCCCCATAGAAAAGCAAGCTACGGATAAATCACAGAAACAGGTCGAGAAATTTACAGCTCCAGCCATTCGACAAGCAGTCGTCCATGACCTTCAACCTGAACATTACGACAAACGTAAAGGTATATTGCACCTTTCGCCAACCGACAAAGTAATCATTGCCAGGCGTGGTAGTGCAAAAAAAGTAAACGGTCTAAAGTACGACCAATGCCACTTACTCGCTTGTTTATTCAAAAGCGTCAATACCCTAAATAAAGGCGTGAAAATCAGCATGGTATTAGGTGTTAGCGAGCCAAAAATCACCAAATCTGACATTAAAAAGGTTCGTAATCTTTTGCAGGAAATCAACGAAAAGGTTACAGAGGTAGGCGGTCCGAAGAAACTGGTGAGATTGCAAAGTCAGAAAGTATTTATTGATAGCTCATATCTGTCGTAGAGTCTGAAAATCAATTTCAGCGACCCCTCGTTTACATAATTCTCCATCAAAGAAATGAGGGGGAATATGAAACTCAGCAACGAGCAAATCAAAGAGTTCCGAGTAATCCATAAACGGGTGTTCGGAAAAGGTATCAACAAGCAACGGGCAATGGTAGACGGATTGGCGTTAATACGCTTAGTCAGTTTGATTCAGCCAGTCGTAAAAGAGGGTTACGATGATGAGAAGTAACCTACAGCCCTCATCGCTCGACACATTACTTACCAAAAAGTTCCCGCCGAACAGGTGGCTCGTTGATGGCCTGATACCATTACAGGGAATCACCATCTTACATGGCCTACCGACAGCAGGTAAGACGTGGTTAATGATGGAAATTGCTTTGTCAGTCGCCCAGGGCAAGCTGCTCTTTAATCAGTTTGAGACGACTCGTACGGGAGTATTGCTGCTCGATGAAGAATCAGGAGAATGGTTGCTCCACGACCGTTTTAAGACGCTCCGTGCGCCGTCAGGATTGCCAATACATTATTTGACTATGAATAGCTCAAAGTTTACTGAGGGCTATGTAGATGAGCTTATAGAGTGGTGTAGCGATAACGAGGTGGGCTTCATTACGATTGATTCGCTAGTGCGCATACATGGTGGTGATGAAAATACCGCCCAAGACTCTGCTAGGGTATTTAGGCTTATTAGAAAATTGACCAGCGCAGGTATTACGGTACTTATTATTCATCACAATACGAAAGCGTCGGCGAACGGTGAATACGGCTCGCAGATGCGTGGTTCTGGCGATATACAAGCCTCTGTAGACTGCCAGCTGTCATTAGTGCGACCATACCGTGACGATTACCTGACACTCGAACAGGTAAAGAACCGTTATGCACCTGAAATGCCCACCATTGAGCTAAACTTTATGAAACATGATGATTATAGCGAGTTCATTTATTTGAGTCAGCTAAAAGAGGGTGCTAAACACGCCGAATTGAAGCCAGTTATCCTGCAAGTCATCGGAGCAGACCCCGGCATTAGCCAAAGTGGACTGCACGAAAAGTTATGGAGTTAGGCCATGGCATACACGTCAAAACACTCCGCAAATTACTCAGCACAATGGAGGGTGAAAGTATCGACAGGACAAAAGGTAAAGCCAATGCCTATTGCTACTTCATCAAACCGAAAGAAACGGAACCGATCGAGAGTTAGGTAAAAAGACGGACACTATATGAACAACTTTTTACCTAGCTCACAAAACAAAGCTCCACCCTGAAAAATAACAGATACAGAGCTATGATAATCACCAAGTGATACTTGCTTAAGACGTATCAAAATAAGCACTTTAACGATATAATTATTTACGTTCACACACTCCACATACACTGCAAGAAGTGTTTTTATTTCCCACCTGAATGGGCGGCTTGGTATCGGGAAATAGCTTCTTGCTGTGGAACGTGTGAACAACCAAGCCGTCCTTTTAGGAAGTGAATATGAACTTACAAGAATTGAAATATGGACTATATGCTCGCAAATCAAACGAACGCGAGGACAAACAAATTGCGTCACTAGATGACCAGGTGGCAATAATGACGGAATTAGCCAAAGAAAAGGGCTACCACATCGTCAAAAAGGCAATATTCAAAGAGTCGAAATCAGCAAAGATACCAGATGTGCGAGACGACTTTGATGAATTGATTCGACTACTCGAAGATGGCACCATTAACGCTATTTTGACGTACAAATCCAACCGATTGGCTCGTAACCCGAAAGAAAGCGGCCTTGTCCAGCAACTTGTGTTTGATGACAAGTTAAAAGCTATTGTTACAAAAGAGAAGAATTACCTTCCGGAAGACAATGCTCTGATATTCAGTATTGACGCGGCTCAAGACGCACAATTCAGTCGAGACCTTTCAAAAATCGTGACAGAGCGTATGATACTCAAAGCAAAGAAGGGTGGCTTTCCGGGTCGTGTTCCTATTGGCTACAAAAACGTCATGGACGAGTTCACCAAAGAACGGTATGTCATTATCGACGACGAGCGGTACCGATTAGTGCGAAGAATGTGGGATATGGTACTGACCGGTCAGTATACTATCAGCCAAATCCAGCATATCGCCGACAAACAATGGGGACTGCGCACGCCAAAAAGACGAATAAGTGGCGATAGACCACTATCATTAGGTGGTGTTTACGCGTTGTTTAAGAACCCGTTTTATATGGGTACAGTGAGACATTCAGGAGTCCACAATCAAGATGGTACTCACACCGCAATGGTCACACCAGAGGAGTTTCGACAAGTACAAAGTATCATTAGCAGGAAGAACGCTCCTCGGCCAGAGGAAGACAAACTTGTAGACGACCCATTCCCATATCGCGGTCTCGTAAAGTGTGGCGAGTGCGGCTGCCTTATTACCTACGCCCGTATTGTCCGAAAGCACAAGAATGGCAACGTTCATACTTACGAATACTGCTACTGTACGCAAAAAAGACTTGATTATACCTGTTCTCAGACGATGTCCCATAGTCGGACAAACCCGAAAGAGATGACAAAGGCGATACGGGCTGAAATCAGTAAATATACCATCATGGACGAGTTCTTTCAGTGGGCTTGCCAATATTTGAGTGAGTTTCATGAAGATGAAGCGACGAAACGTGATGAAATTATGGATTCACAGCTCAAAGCGATAAAAACGGCAGAATTAGAGCTGAATGAGCTGCACCGTATGCGCTACAAGCACATGGTTGACGATAAGTTCTATGAGACCGAGAAACAATCACTCGAAGACAGACTAGTTACACTCCGAGGACAGTTTGAAGACCAAGAGAACGCCAACAAACGGCATCGTCAGCTTATGGAGAAGTATTTCAACTTTGCTCGATACGCCAAAGAGGACTTTGAAAGTGATGATGACCTTAAAAAGAAAGAGGTGTTGTCGATTGTTGGTCAAAACTTGCTATTTATGGACGGACAACTGAGGTTCGAGCCAATAAAGTACCTGACACCAATAGTTGAGAAGTATCCCGACCTAGAGAAGCAATTCTTGAAGGTCCAAACTCTCTCTGACCAAAGAAAAAAGACCGCTTTAGGCGATCTCTTTTCACTATGGTACACCCGACAGGATTTGAACCTATGGCCTTCGGCTCCGCAAGCCGACGCTCTATCCAGCTGAGCTACGGGTGCGCATCGTTGGATTAACTTGCTGATTGTAGCATATTTTTACAGAGGTGACAAGCGTCCACTAGAGGCGCAGAATCCGCACCAGACGATCGACAAGGTCGAGTTTGAGGTCTTTCATGGGTAATTTGCTACCAAGCATATCGACAATGTCCTCGCCGTACTCTTCGGGGAAATAGACAGTAACCCCAGGCTGGAAACGCTGTGTTGGGATTAGCATAACAGAATATTCCTCTCCATCACGAATAACACCGAAAGATTTGAAATTGACAAAATCATGCAAGCTGTCATCAATAATCAACCCTTCATCAGTCAAAGCGTAGGTGAGTTCTCGAGGTGGCCTGCGTGAATAAATCACAACAACAACGGCGATAGCCACCAAAACTGCTGCAAATGTCCATGCCTTCATCAAGAATATAGATACACCAAGGAGTGACGCGATAATAATACCAAAAATAACGAACCACATAACGCCTTTTTCTTGATGAATATATTCGTGTGCCACCCAACTAACTTGTGTCTCGTCGCTGTCATCGCTATCGTCGTCATTTTCATATATCTCTTCGGTAGGTACGTCAGCAGCAACTGGAGTAGCTGGAGATACTGTCGTGACAACAGGAGCGACAGGAGCGACAGGAGCGACAGGCTCAGAAAGAGCAGCATCAAGCGCAGCTTGATCTATTACAGACGTAGATTGAACCGGCTGGATATGCTGTACTGATTGAACAAACGGCTGCTGAGGCGCAAGTGGTTGAACTGGCTGTTCTGGCTCTGGCCTATAAAAACCTTGGGGTTCGGTTGGCTGCATAGTAACAGTATAGCATGAGCAGTCTAGAATTAAATGTTCCTAAATATTATCACAACTTCAATTATCAAATTTGATCTTAAATTAAAATTGAGCAAATAGGAGATTAACTTTATATAAATAAGATTATTACGCTAACCACAGGATAATTGGATGAAATCAACAGTTTTATAGGTCTTTTACCAGCATAGGTATCGACGATTTCATCCGCAATACGAACAAGGGCATAAATTGCATATATATGGGGTTGAATGGCCTTACTAAACATACGGCTACTGATG
>JBAQWG010000039.1:0-10713 GCA_049298775.1 Saccharimonadales bacterium (SeqCode) | reverse complement strand
TGAGGCTGGGAGTGGTGAGTAGTTCACTCTCTCGGTTTGTTATCTTCGTTATAACTACCATTTTGTATATGCCCCTTGTGAGGAATTCCCTCTTTTTTAGAATCTTATTGGTAGTTTATAGCATGAGAGGGATGGGGGTCAAGAGGGATTTTGTTGTATTCTTTCGAAATATCACACTCTACTGTAGTAATCAGTGAATTTAACGGATGATTTGATATACTAGCAGTACTATGAAATCGCTACAACTGCAAAAACCACATTTTTTGGTTACTGTTGGCCTACCAGGTGCTGGGAAAAGTTTTTTTGCATCGCAATTTAGCGAGACTTTTAGCGCACCGTATCTGGACTATAATTATTATAGAGCGACAGCCGGTAACGAAAAAGTGGCTGTCGAGTTAGCCTCACATACTTTCAACCAACTACTACGAACAAACCAAACAATTGTTCTCGAAGGTATTGGCAGTATCAAAGATGAGCGTCAGGAGCTCGCCACAGTAGCAAAAAAACATGGTTACGGCATCCTTTACATATGGGTTCAAACAGAACCACAGACATCAATGCGCCGTCTAGCAAACAGCACAACTGGACACATGAGCAATGAAGCGTTCGTCGAAGCTGCTGAAAAATTTGACATTTTTCAAAGAGGAGAAAATTTTGTAGTAATTAGCGGTAGACACACCTATGCTACTCAAGCCAAGGCAGTTCTCAGACGTCTAGTGTCAGATCGACCAACGACTACGAGGACGATACAGCAATCCGTACCGAATCGTGGCCGAATAATAGGTTAGTTATGTGAGCACTGCCATGCAAGATGAAGAATTCGGTACCATAACAGTACATCGGAGTGCCAAAGCATCATCAATACGCATAAGCGTAGGGCCTGACGGCACACTCCGCGCCTCTTTACCACTGTATGCGCCACTATTTATGCTTCGTCGACTTGTCAAATCATCTCGTAGCCAACTGCGAAAAATGCTCGAAACCCAAACGCCAGTCTACAAACTTGAAAATGGCATGCAAATTGGCAAAAGCCACAAACTCGTTACTGCGTGGGGAAGTAAAACATCGGTTAGGCGCTCGGGACAACATATTATCGTTCATCTTGCAGAGGGTGAAACTCTAGATAGTCCAGCAGTAGAACGAATGGTGCGCGATACAATTATCACCGCCCTTCGCGTCGAATCAAAAAGCTATTTGCCAAAACGCCTCGCATTTCTTGCCGATCAATTAGATTGTAGATACGAAAAAGTTCGCTTCTCGCATGCCAGTAGTAGGTGGGGAAGTTGCAGTAGCACGGGTACTATCAGTCTAAACATCGCACTCATGACCCTGCCGTTTGAGTTAATTGATTATGTCATCATTCACGAACTGTGCCATACCAAGCAAATGAACCATTCGACGCAATTTTGGCGCTTAGTTGAAAATGAAGATCCGTCATACAAACTACATCGTAGTATGCTGAAACGTCATTCACCGACGTTGTAGCTAGATGCACATCATTAAAATAAGCTATAATTACATAGATGCAAAAATCTCCTCAGGGTACTTCACGACTAAAAAGTAATAACTTAAAAGATTTTCTTCAATTGTTAATTTTTTGTGTCTGCGTCATTGTAGGTGTAATTATTATTAATAATTACGTGTTTCGTAGCTTTTCGGTAGACGGTAGAAGTATGCAGGAAACTCTACAGCCCGGCGACAGACTTATTGTCAACCGACTGCCTATTACATGGAATATTATTCAAGGCAAAACATACTCACCAAATAGAGGACAAATTATTGTGTTCAAAAATCCACACTTTAATCTCGGTTCAAAGGATGAATTCATAGTCAAACGCGTCATAGCTTTTGGCGGAGAACGCGTCGTACTCAAAGACGGTCATTATACGGTATACAATTCAAATAACACCAAGAGATTAAATCCAGATGATAATAACAACGGAGAGCCAGGTAAACCTACGGCTGGAAATATAGATGTTATCGTACCAATGGGTAATTTATTTGTTTCTGGCGATCACAGACAGCTTGACCCAACTGGCAACCCTTATTCGCTCGATTCGCGTAATGGTCTTGGGTATATACCACTCGATGACGTCATCGGACCCGTCAGTGTTCGAGTGTATCCGTTCCAACATATCCGTACTCTCTAACTAACGTGCTCAGTCGTAATCGGACGACCTTTCCAGGTAATTTTATCAAATGTATAACGATATACACTGATAACGACAAGGGCAATTTCTTGAAAAATAGTAACGGGCAATAACAGCGCACCGACAATTCGGTAGCGCACCCAAACATGTGAAAGATAATAATACGCAACAATATAATTGGCTACGACCAATATTAGCGCCCACGGTTGCCACCATATAACTACGTATGGAACGAGTATTATAAAAAGCATGGCCATGAGTCCAATTGCTTGAAAAAGATTTTTTTCACACTGAGGGTAGAGAAGACGAATGCTTGTTTCAACTTGCGAAGACCAGCGTTTTTCATAACTCAGACCAAGCCATGAATTACTCATAGTCAAACGATATTCACGCGACACAGCTAACTTGCGAGCAATAGCTGTTTCCATTTGAACTGACGTTGGTAATGTCGTATCGGCCTCAAGTTGGTTCAAAAGTAACTGGCGATCAATCATCCAGGCATTTGCCGCCGCTCGAGGCCTATCAGGTTGAAACCTAATAATCGTCCAAAAATGACGCATCGTCGTCATTAATGTACTTATCTGCCAATGATCATCACGAATCGGAATGATTGATATCATTTTTGAATGATGCTTAGTCATATATTCAACCGCCCTATAAACAGTGTGCCTGCTTACTAGGGTGTCTACGTCCATGAAAAATATTAATTTACCACTAGCTTCATCTGCCAGAACAGATTGTGCATAATTTTTTCCTAGCCAACCATCAGGAAGAGGCTTACCCTCAACAAATCGCACGCCAGAATGCGCAAATGACTTAATTAATATCGATGTATCATCACGTGAGCCGTCGTCTAGGACGATTATCTCCAGCTTTGGATAATCACTGGCTACAACCCGTTCAAGGCACTGTGTCATCGCGTGAGTTTCATTTCGCGCAGGAATACATATGGTTACCGACGGCAATTCATGCGTTAATTCATCATCAGCATTGGGCATACTTAGTAAACGAAAAGCATTTTTTAATTTTAAAAAAACCGCCAGATTTATAATTCCAACGATTCCAAGAAGTATCAATAATACCATTACTAATATAGTACCATGATACTTGCGGACATAGAAAATTCGTGCTAAAAAAGGTCATGGGGAAACGCGAACGCGAGCCAAAAACTATAGGGGAACGCCTTAAACACACGGCAAGATTACCGCTTGTATTAGTTCTAGGCGCAGGCGCAATCGCCTTATCGCCGTCCAACGTCGATGCGATATCTGATAATGCGCTCCCGATACTACCAAAGAGTCATGACACTACCGAAGAAATGCTAGCAAGTGCTACATTTCACCCAAATGAACAGCCTCACTATCAGTTTATTGAAAATTCATTACCACAAGAATACACTTTTGCAATTGATAAGGCACTAAACATTCAATCCTCATAATCGGCATAGACCTTGGACGCTACGACAAATTGCAAGTATGGACATCTCCAACAGATAATGGCACCTGGAATGCAAAAAACAAAAGATTGTCAATATTAATTGCCGACCGCCCACTGGAGCAAAACGATCGGATATATACCGATGACCGGTTTCTCGAAAATGTTATGACGCACGAAGCATTGCACGGTATCAATGAAGTTTGGTACAAGTACATGCGCCCAGGGGCATTGGATGCACCTGAGCCGTTAAAATCCAATATTGATGACATTAGGCATGATTTTAAAATCGCCCTTCATTTAGTATTTCAACAAAAACTCCAGCCATGCAATATAGACCCCGAAATTCTAAATTGTCTAGAAATAACCGTATCGAAAATGTTAGAACAATCCTTCCGATGTATCGATGAAGGACATTCCGAACAGCAACAGTTTGGTCTGGAGGAACCTGTTTCAGTCGGTCACCCCTATGACGGCCCGTCAGAGGTTGCTTCATCGCTTATGACTATAATCGATACCAATCCTAGCTATATTGACGATTGCTTCGGAAGCGCACATGACCCACTAACCGACTCGATCAGAAAGCTTAGTAAATCAGTAATGGAGGTGAGTTTTAATACAACACCCCAGCTAGAATCTGTGTTGCGAAAAAACCCTGAGGCCAGTCGTGCAATCGATAATATTGAAGCAAATTATTGACAATACCACCGTGACGCTCTATACTTTAGCTTGACAGTCTGCAACAAGCAGACTTTTTATATTTAGAGAGACCGAAAGTGGCAAACAAGTCAAAGAAATCATCACCCGAAATTACTACGGCAGACGAAAACGTCGTCCGTATTACAGCAAGTCCATCCGCTTCCAAGAAAAAGACGGCGAAAACAACAGTAGCTGTTGATGTGACAGCACCCGCAAAACCTGCTAAAGTTAAAAAGCCTCGCACCCGTGGCGTCCGTGGACTCGGTTTGTTTAGAGCCATCGGCGGATATTTCAAGGGCGCATGGGTTGAATTGCGTCTTGTTCGTTGGCCAAACCGTCGTGCGACATGGAGTCTGACGGGCGCAGTTTTAATATACAGTGCATTTTTCGTTGTTTTAGTACTACTGCTCGATGCGGCATTTAAATATTTATTCGAATTAGCGTTAGGAAAATAAAAGGAGTTTTATGTCAACGAATCGTTACGATAGCACGCGTCAATGGTACGCAATTCATACATACAGTGGCTATGAGGAAAAAGTAGCCGACAGTATTCGTCAACGTATAAATGCCGTCGACATGGCGGACAAGATTTTCGACGTCATGGTGCCAAAGGAAAAACAGATCCAGATAAAAAACGGTAAACGCAAAGTTGTTGAGACTAAGATTTTTCAAGGTTATGTGCTAGTTGAAATGAAGTTAACAGATGAAACATGGTACATAGTCCGAAACACACCAGGCGTAACCGGCTTCGTAGGTAGTGGTACCGAGCCAAGCCCTGTGTCTGACGCCGAAATTTCCAAAATCAAAAAGCGTATGGGTGTCGAAGATCCAAAGCATCACATCGACTTCAAAGAGGGCGAGGTGGTTAGTATCACTGACGGTCCGTTCAAGGGATTTGATGGTGCAATTAGCGAAATTGATACACAAAAAGGTAAAATCCGTGTAATGGTCAGTATGTTTGGACGTGACACACCCGTCGAACTCGACGCCCTACAAGTGAAGAAAGTTTAAAATTTAATAAGCCCATTCGGGCTTATTTTTTTAAGGAGGAATACGATGAACAAAGAGCCGAAACCAACCAAACCAAAAACTAGAGATGATTTAATCCGTGAAATTTTGAGATCTGCAAATATACTATCTGGGAGCGCTGAAGCGAATTTTGGTAATGACGACGATATTGTACCTGACACGAGATATAATAGAATTCAGTCAGCACAAAGCTCACTCAATCTTGCTATTACAGCATTGCGCCTTCAACTATCTCCCCATCTTGCATCAAAAAAAATCGAACAGTCAAACAGCGACAGCCTCGAGGATGTCCCACACCAAACTCCTAACAATACAGAGCTAAAACAACACCAACTTTCTGCTTGAATGATTTACCTGTATCTGTTATAGTGTATATGTTACGCACTAAATAAAGCTTCAAAATTATTTAGTACAAGGAAAATCACATGGCAAAGAAAATTATCGGCAACTTAAAACTACGTATTCCTGCTGGTCGTGCGACCGCAGGTCCTCCTGTTGGTTCAACGCTCGGTCAATGGGGCTTGAATATGATGGATTTTATCAATCCATTCAATGATGCAACCAAGGGCGACATGGGTAAGGACGTTATTGTTCATATCCAAGTGTTCGAAGATCGTACATTCGCATGGAAAAGCCTCGGTCAACCAGTTGACGATGCTATCCGCGACGCCGTTGGCATCAAAAAGGGTAGCGGCAAACCGCATGTCGAAAAAGTTGGCAAAATCACCCGTGCTCAGTTGGAAGTCATTGCTGAATCAAAGAAGGATCAGCTAAACGGCAACGACATGGATGCACGTGTCAAAACAATAGCTGGTACCGCTCGCAGTATGGGCGTTGAAGTCGTCAGCTAACTATTCGCGTACTATATACAAAAATAAGACTCAATTTGAGTCTTATTTTTGTATTCAACTAATGCTAGAATAGTAACAATATAATAGCAGTAGTGTGAGAGTCGACATGGATAGTGATAAAATACACAACCATATAGTTACACCAGAGAATAATAGTAGTAATGATACTGATACTGATACTCAAACTAGAAAAATGACTGAAAACTCCGATATAGTCGAGCAACCATCAGAACTACCTATGATTATCACAGACTTAAAGGTAAACGACCCACCCATAGAGTTAAAGGATGCGCCCATACCCGATGAACCCAAAAATGAGTCGACACCTGTCATGAAATCAGCAAGGAAAAATTTACACAAATACTTCCTATATACGCTCGTAGGTGGACTTGTTATATTGGCACTCATATCAATATTTGCCGTCTTAATCGGTGAGCTCAATTCAACAATAACACGGTCCCTAGCTATGACAGGCTCTATGGTCATACACACGCTTATAATTCTGCCTATAGTCTCTATACCTAATAAAAATGAAAAAATAAATAGTCCAATAGTTAATATTATTCTTTTACTTTCAGTCGCTAGTTTTATTACTTCTATATTTTTTATCTGGGACATATTAACAGGGCAAATAGTTATAGACCTCTACAAGCTTTATTTTTATTCATTCTGTGTTTCTCTGTGGATTCAGCTGTTATTGAATGTTGGATCTAATTTAATCGACAAACAAACTCATTTAATGAGCAATATTGCCATTGGAATAACGGTTATCTTTTACCTGCTACTTATTCCAACTGTATTTACTCACTATCCAGATACATTACCAGAGTTTGAATATCGAGCAATGACAGCATCTGTTATTGCTCTGGCGACAGTTTCTGTTCTCATGACAATCTTTCATCGCATTTATATATCCAAACATCCCGAAATAAAACTAGTGCCATTTGTAAATAATGGGCGGCATATTAGACTTGCGGTCATCACTATTATTGTCGGCATACCTTTAATAATCATAATAATCAGTATTGTATTAACGATGTCTTACAAAAATATAGACGATACATATAATTCAAAATATGAAACTAGCGCATTAGATAATCCTGATTTGCCGACAGGATCCCAAGAAGGTGATCAAATAGTCGAACAGGTATACAAAGATCCAATATGCGTCAAAGAGTCTGAGCAATCAAAGCATCCTGAATTGCCACCTGATTACGTGCAGTTTTATATCTATAATGAATCGAGTGAATATAGTATATCTACAAGGTCTATGGCCAATTACAATTCTGTATACGATATTTCTGTATATTCAACACCTATATACTCAAAATATACCCCGTCTCTAGCTGTTTTCGATTCAGAATGTCAACCAATAAATATAAATAACCTCACTGAAGGCGACAAAGTAAGACTTTACTATATGGTACCTGAAAATGGTAATAACAATAAAGAAGACCTTGCTATCATCCAAAGGCTATCATCATAATCATACATTATAGAGTTTTAAAATATAAAGTATTATATAGGTATATATAGTGGCCCAGTCCTCCTGATTATTGCAATAGGTGAATATGGGGCGTATGATAGCTCGAAAGAGGATACTATAGACATATGTCAGAACACGACGACTTTGATGCTTGGGATAACGAATTCGATAAGCAATGTAGCATCTACATAAGCAGTGACTTCATAGAGCTTGCCAAAATTTTCGACGAAGATATCACTAATACGGAACCACAATATAGAGAAGCGAGAGGCGAAGAAGCTATTAAAGTGCTTGACAGTCAGTACTCCGATGAGTTGTGCTTAAGAAGATTGACAGTTATGGCACGCAGGGCATTAACTATGGAAAGAATCGTACTGAACAATGTACTCGGTAAATCAAGCGAGATAGCGCCCGTAATCGCAAGTGGAACCGCTCTTGGATGCACATTTCTACGAATCGCCTCAAGACAACTAGAGCCAGCACTTGGGCTTCAGATAATAAACACAACTCTCCTTACTTCCGACCACCAACCATTAGCTCAAATTGACACGCCATTGTTTATTCCATTTCAAGATCTAGAACTAAGAAAGTTAGACTAGAACTTTTCGCGAATGTGAGAATAGCTATAATCCCAGTTAGCATTAGCTTTTTTGTGTGGGTTAAAAATATGTTGCGGGTCAAAAATGTTCTTAGTGTCCCGGAATATACCAACCATCTCTTTACCATACATCTGTTCCAACCATGGGCCACGAACTAATCCATCGTTATGCTCACCGCTCAGTGAACCACCATATTTTAGTACTAGTTCGTTGACTTCCTTCATTGCTGGCAACAACTTTTTGCGCTCAGATTCTCTCTCAATATTCATCAACGGAATGATATGGAAGTTACCATCACCCATATGACCAGCAATCGTAGCAAACAATTTGTATTTCTTGATAATTTTACGTATCTTCGGCAAGAACTCTGAGAGATGCTCTGGGTTAACAATCAAGTCATCAATAAACGGTGCAGTGTGCTTGTCCTTGACTTTACTACGAAGCAACTGGAAGCTTTGGCGACGCATAATCCAGAATTTTTCACTCTTTCCCTCAGTTGGATCTTCCTCAAAACCGTTAATCTCGTAATGCCCCTTCAAATGTGCCAGCTCTCTGTGTAAAGCCTTTACTTTACCACGAACTTCTTCTTCAGTGTCACCGTTAAATTCAACCATCAAAATAAGTTTTGGAATACCGCGTAAAATCTGCAATCCATCTGGAATCAAGCTGAATATCAAATGAAGAAACTTGACAGGTCCAAGCATCTTGAGAAAACTTGGCATAAATCGAATACTAAGCCATAGCGTTTTGTCATCAAAGCTTTCGAAAGTAGCGGGTTTATGAGATAACACTTTTGGAATCAGTTCCCCGAGAGTATCGATATCATGCATAAACAACACCAGCAATCCTGAGTGTTTTTGTCTTGGAACCAACTTTAACGTAGCCTCAGTCACGAAACCAAGTGTTCCTTGGGCACCAATAATAACCTGCGTCAAATCGAATATACCAGTTTCACGATCCCACACATTCCAGAGATTATAACCAGTTGAATTTTTACTTACATTTGGCTTAGCGGATTTAATTTTATCGTAGTTTTTATCTATGAGTTCAAATAATTCGCGATACACTTTGCCTTCAAAGTCTTTTTTTGCCATTTTTGCATCAAGCTGGCTCTTGTTCAAAGGCTTAACGACACGCTCAACACCATCCGAAAACACAAATTTTAGTTCTGGGACATATTTTTCAGTCTTACCAAATTCAAGTGATTTTTCACCACCGGAATTATTGTTAACCATACCACCGACACTGGCAAGATCACGACTTGCAGGAAAAGTAGGTAAGAGATAATTGCCAGTTTTTTTGTCGAAATCACGAAAAAATATACCGGGCTGAACCGTCGCAAGATCGTTTTTGTGCGAGATAAATTTATTGAGATGACGATTAAAATCAACAATAATTGAATCGTTAATTGCTGCACCTGACATATCAGTCCCCGCACTACGAGCAGTCAAGGACAAGTGTGGATCGTGCGCCTTTCGCTCCGAAACAATTTG
This sequence comes from Saccharimonadales bacterium (SeqCode), assembly GCA_049298775.1. Classification (GTDB taxonomy): domain Bacteria; phylum Patescibacteriota; class Saccharimonadia; order Saccharimonadales; family Saccharimonadaceae; genus UBA2112. Next base: position 972 of record JBAQWG010000039.1, on the reverse strand, counting down.
CACGGCAGTCTCTACGTCACTTACCGTTTTTGGCGCAATAACCAATTTTGGTTTTAGCTCGAACATACTGGCATCATGGGAGTAAAATTCTAATGTTTCAAGCGAATCCTCTACATCACCAGTAAATTTACGTTTTGTTAAGGCATGTTTAATTTCTTCCATATTCCCAACTAGCATAATACTTACGCCTAAAAACTGCAAGCAATTTTTTATCTGGACTAATTATCTCTTTTCTGTTACAATTAATTTATAAATCAATGTTGGGAGGTCGAATGAAAAATCATTTGCCGCTTGTACCACAGAAAGGATCATAACTATGGCAAAAAAAGCCGACTTGCTTGAAGAAGCAAAAAAATTAGGCCTTAGTGTAACAGCAAAGAATACCGTTGCTGAAATTGAGTCTGCGATTAAATCCGCCGAGCAGTCAACAGAGGCAACAGTTACTATAACCGATGAACCAACAGCTATTAAGGAAACGGAGCAGGCGACCGAAGAAAAAACAGCGAAAGCTGGAAAGAGAAGCGCAAAAGCACTAGCCGAAGCCGAAGAAAAAGCCGAAAAAGAAGCTCGTAAAGAAGCCGGTGACACAGCGCCTCAATCCGAAGAAGCTGAAGAGAATGTAAAAAAAGGCAAAGCACCAATCGTTCGACCCCTAGCAGAACGTCGAAGTAAGAACTACAAGAAGGTTGCTGAACTCGTTGATAAGAACAAAATTTACAGCCTATCAGAAGCTCTCGAACTTGCCACTAAAACAAATCCTGTTAAATTTGATGCAAGTGTCGAAATCCACGTACGTCTAGGAGTTGATCCTCGTCAAGCCGACCAAAATATCCGTGCAACTGTTGGCTTGCCAAACGGTAGCGGTAAGGCTGTCCGCGTTGCTGTATTCGCGCCAGAAGGTGATCACGACGCCGCTAAAAAGGCTGGCGCAGATATAGTTGGCGATGAAGAGTTTATCAAACAGCTTGAAAA
>JBAQWG010000038.1:0-11964 GCA_049298775.1 Saccharimonadales bacterium (SeqCode) | reverse complement strand
TCGTTACTGGATCCTGCGGAAGTGCGTCAAATCCAAGCCTACCAAACATTAGTTTTCATTCCCATTCATATGATCATGCATAGTCGTATCGCTATCCTCATTATGTCCTGACATATATTTATTAATTATACGCGTATATAAGTTTATGTCATGCAAATGATAATAAATAGGTTTATCGACAGTGTCAGGCTTCGCCAATTCTTCATATTTCATGAAATCCAAATGGTCATGTGCCTCATTGAGGCTAAGTGTATTCGCCCATTTATCAAAATCTTTACGACTTGACATAGCAATTGTCTGAAAATTCATATCGGAATAACCTTTACCGCTGATATTACTATTAGCTCCTCGATAACTTCCTACCTTATCGGCCTGAAGACTAAGTTTTGTTGACATACCAGTCATCGCATAGGTTTGTGTACCGAGATTTGGTATCCAAAACCCGCTCATTGGTCCATCAGCAGTAAGTTCAAAATTTATAGGTGTACCGACGGGTATTCGCAATTCATTCACCGACGCAACCTCTTGTTCAGGATACAAAAACAACCACTTCCACTGCAATGCAACGACCTGAACTTTAATCGGCTTAACATCAGATACTAGTGGCTTATATGGATCTAGTGCGTGTGTACTCTTAATAGTAACGTAGCCAAGGACTGCAATAATAAGAATTGGTATACCCCACCACAATACCTCAAGCCAGCGATTTCCATCGACATCGGGCGTATATTTCGCCTTTGTGTTACCCTCACGATACTTCCAGACAACTATTCCCAGTATTGTAAATACCGGTACGACAACAACCAGACTCAAAATTAACGTAAAAACAATCAAATCTTTCTGTTGTGATGCAATTGTGCCCTGAGGATTCAGAACGGCGATATTTGTATCGCGTAATAGAAGCCACGCTCCCAATATCGCAATCACAGCAATACCTATAATCCCAATTGTTACTCTCGCAGGAGTTAATAATCGCTTTTTACGCTTAATCATGCTAATGCTTCTATGATAGCACAGCTATATTATAGAAGCGCCAAGTTTTGATGAAACATATTCCACAAGTGTGTTCATTACATTAGCTAGGTCGTCACCCGTAAGTGTTTTTTCATAGGAAGTGAACATGATACGAAGAGTAATGTTTTTTGTTTCGCCATCCTCTGGCTGATAAATGCCTTGTGGTGTAATAATTATCTCTAGTCCTGATTGTTCAAGTGCCTTTAGCGCCACTTCTTCTACCTGAGCATACGTTACATCCGACTGTACACGTATTGTTACATCTCGCTGCGCACTCGGAAACCGACTAATCGGATGATATGCCATATTCGCCTCAGAAGCGAGAGAAAGAAGCTTATCAAAGTCAATTTCGAAGCCTGACATTATTTCTGGTAATTTAAAGTTCCGTTTAATTCCGTTACGAAATTCTCCAACCGCACCGATAATCTCACCGTTCGCTTTTATAAGAGCGCTTCTTTTTGGTTCAAATAATTTCCCCTGTTCTACTGGAACGTACTCAAACTTCAGCCAAAGATTCCTTGCAATAAACTCAGTAAATGCTTTTACGGAATAGAAATCACCGCCCGCTAACGCCAATGCAACATACTGTTGCTCGTTTGGTACTCCTTGTTCATCAACACCTGCAGATTTTTTATGACCCTTTCCAATTTCAAACAACGCAAACTGTTCATAACCAGCCTTAACATTGGAGTGGACCTTATCCAGAAGGCTTGGAAGTATAGTTCGGCGTAAATAGTGTAGATCCGGGCTCAACGAATTAGATAATCTATACGTGTCTTCTGGATTTTGATTTGCTTTTTCTAGCAATTTTTTATGTACAAAACTATATGTCAAAACCTCATTGGCACCTGCACGACTCAAGATGTCCCTTAATTGCAATTTAAGTTTGTTGTGTGAATTTATTGGTGCTGACGTAACTGTGCGCCATGGTAACTGTTGCGGCAGATTATCAAATCCGTACAATCGTCCAACTTCTTCAACTATGTCTTCACTAATCTCAATGTCAGTCCGCCAGAATGGTGCGGAATACTCAATAATTTCTTCATCGCTCGATACCGTAAATTCAACACATCTGAGTAGCTTAGCGATATAATCGACAGTAAAATCTGAACCAAGTCTTTTATTAATAAAGTCTCGAGTTATATTTTTCGTTCCATAGAGCGATTGATCATCGAACGCCTCACCATTATAACTATCAATAACGTCGCTTGCTTGCTTTCCACCTGCGGTTTCAAACACCGAAGTTAATACTAGATTTAAAACTGCTGGATTTTGTAATGTCGACTGGCCTTTAGTAAACCTCGTTACAGCATCGGTAAATATACCGTGACGCATACTTGTACGGCGAATCGTAAACATGTCAAAGTTAGCACATTCGATAATTATATTTTTAGTTTCAGCTGACACTTCCGTTTCCGCTCCACCCATAACGCCAGCCAAGCCAATCGGTTTTTCTCCATCAGTAACAACGACATCAGCAGAATGAAGCGTTATGTCCTTACCGCCAAGAAGTTTTATGGTTTCATCCTCTCGAGCGAGACGGATACCTAATTTACCCGATGCGACCTTGTCGTAATCATATGCATGCAGTGGTTGCGCTGTCAGCAACATAACGTAATTTGTGACATCAACAATAGTATTTATCGGCTTCGAACCCAGGCGTACTAACTCAGCCTGTAACCACACTGGACTAGGTTTTATCGTAACGTCCTTTATGGCAACAGCCATAAAGCGTGGTACCTTGTTGGGTATATCGTTTTGGACACTCAGCGCTAAGCCTTCGCCGACGCCAAACTGTTTTGTCATTTTATACCAGTCGGGACTGACGAATTGCTGTCCCAAAATACCAGCGATTTCGCGTGCCACGCCCAATTGGCCGAAGCAATCTGGGCGATGTGTAAACATCTTGTTTTCAATATCAATAATATAGTCATCCAGACCGTACGCTTTGGCAAAATCAGTTCCTGGTTTAATCTCAATCGTACTTGGCTTCCATTCATCTGGATTTATCTCCAGGATGCCTTCATGTGAATCACCGAGAGCCAGTTCTTTATTGCTCGCTAGCATACCGTTACTCACGACACCGCGCAGAGGTTTTGCACTTAGCACAAATGGTTCATCGTCATAAGAATCAGGCACCGTCACACCTGGCGCTAACCATACTGAATACATGCCAGCATGAACATTCGGCGCACCGCAAACAACTTGGACAAATCCGTTTTCATCACGTTCAACATTCTTCGTCACACCACCATCATCAACTTTAGTAACATTCAAATGATCACTGCCCTCAAGTGGCGCACATTCAACCACCTTAACAATAGTGATACCCTTATATTTTTGCGCAAGGTCGATAACTTCTTCAACACCACCTAATTGCTGGTTAATTCGAGCTACTAGATCATCAAGTGGTAAATCTATGTCGGTATACTGCTTAACTGCGTTTAAACTAACTTTCACGAAAATTGCCTCAAAAAATCTAATTTAGCTGACTCGAAATGACGAATATCCTCAATGTTATTCTTCATCATGATTAATCGTTCGACGCCACCACCCCACGCAAATCCAGTATAAGTTTCAGAGTCTATATCAGCCATTTTCAATACATTCGGATGAATCATGCCACAGCCAAGCAATTCAATCCAGCCAGACTGTGAGCATACGTTACATCCTTCACCGCCACAAAATGGACAACTGAGAGAAAACTCAAACGACGGTTCAGTAAATGGAAAATAGAATGGATTAATACGGACTTCAAGTGAAGTATTATAATAACTTTCCAAAAACGTCTTGAGCGTTGCAACCAACATACCGACAGTAACATCTTTGCCTACATAAATACCTTCGTACTGATAAAACGTATGTTCGTGGCGCGGATCCAAATCCTCATTACGAAACACTCGGTCAATCGCAACTGCAGCAATCGGCTGGTCTGCCTCAATCTGCGATTTCAACTCTCGGAGAATACGGTTTTGCATAGTACTGGTATGTGCTGGAGCAATCAACGGTTCGCCATCTTTGTCTGTCTCGACGGTCATAAACGTATCGTAATCATCACGCGCTGGATGACCGGCTGGAAAGTTCAATGACTCGAACATATGATACTGATCATCAATTTCACGAGATCCGAAAACCTGAAATCCCATATTCTGAAAAATATCACTCATAACTGCAATTTCTCGGCTAATTGGATGGACCGTGCCTTGCTCAGTCGGTAGTAACGAAGGCCGCGTACTGTTTACGTCCCATGGTGCAGTAATGTCGATTGCGACAACGTTTGTATCTAAAAGGGCCGCTTCGCGCTCGTCGATGAGCTTTTGTAATGATTGTTTTAGCTCATTCAGCGCACGACCTGCCGCAGCACGCTCTTCGACTGGTAATGCTTGTAATTCACCAGCGAGTGCCTTTAGTTCTGGCGCTCTTAAAACATCACGAGGCTGTTCGCTCGATTCTATGCGCGCAATCAGTTCCGCGCGGACGGCATCAGTAGTACTCATTAGTTAATAATTATAGTTCAACTTAAAGCGGATTGCCAGATGCGATAAAGAACCAAATCAATGCCGATACCGCAAATACAACAATAGTAACCCATACCCACGCCAAACTGGTTGTCTGTTTGGTGCCTTCCATATATGCCGAATCATCGACACCATCAGGCCTGTCATGTTTTTCAACTTCTTTTTTTTTGGCTTTATCGCTCAATTCTGTGGCTATCTTTTTCTGAAGCTCACTACGATTGTCATTTTGATTTACGATAATTCCCATAACTCTCATTATACTCCACTAATTCATGTGTTATACTATTCACATAATTTCTATTTAAGGAGGGAATTCCATGGCTACCAAAAAAGCTACTACCGCCAAAAAGTCCACACGGGCCAAAAGCCAGCCAGTAAAAAAAACTGTTACGACCGTTACAACTGTTAAGGCGGTTGAAGCCTCGAGTGCAAAAACAACTTCACGTACTTTAACCGGTGATCGTCGCACGCTACTTGCAGCTGCATTAATCGGTGAGTTCATTGGTACGTTCCTGCTTACCAGCGCCTTCCTTGTTGCGCAAGGTAACCCGTTATATATGAGCTTTGCAGTTGTAGGCATCATACTTATGGTCGGAACACTTTCGGGCGCATATCTAAACCCGCTACTCACCGTCGGTGCCTGGGTTACGCGTAAATTGTCTCATTTGCGAGCACTAGCATACGTGGTTGCACAGCTTCTCGGTGCAGGTGCGGCATTTGTAGTATTGACGTCATTTATCGACGGCAGTGCAGGATTAGCTGTTTCGTCACAAACCGCTCAAGCGCCTGAATTATATAAATTCGTTACATTATCTGACAAGAACCAATGGTTTGTCTTCTTTGCCGAACTATTAGGCGCAACAGTACTAGCTTTTGCCTTTGCTGGTGCATTACGCGAACGAACTGACCATGTTGCAAAAGCATTAACTATAGGTTTTTCAGTATTGGTTGCCTACATGATATTCAGTACCACAGCTAGTTGGTTATCAGGAAACGTTGCACTCAACCCAGCAATCGCACTTGCCGCACAGGCAATCGACTGGAGCAAGATTAACTGGGGCGCAATCGTCGCCTATTTTGCCGCACCACTCATCGGTGGTATCATCGGTTTCGTTCTTCGCGACGTTGTCGAAACAAAATAGTTTCATCACTCGCACAATTAAATAGTCCCGCCTAGTGAGCGGGATTATTTAATTTTAAAAGACCAAAATCTACTCATCGTTCAATGATGGCTTGTCGATTAAAAGTGGCTCAACCATTGCCTCAGTGTCTGCAATCTTTACAATATCTCGGTCAATCTTACCTAATTCTTTGTATGTCATGTTGAAGTGACCGACGGTCGTGCCGAGACTAGAGCCAAGTTTTTGCATATAGCCATTGTGAGTAATTAAATGTTTCTGCAACTGTTCAACATTTTTACGAATTTTTTCTGTGTCTTTATGGATTTCAATTGAGCGCAAACCGTGCGCGACAGTTTGTAACATTGCCGCCAGAGTCGTCGGACCAACAATTGTTACCTTTTTGTCTGCAGCATACGCTAATAAGTTACGACCGTTAATACCAACTCTTTCGGTGAGAATATCGTAATAAATTGTTTCCGATGGTATAAACATTAGCGCCTGGTCAAGCGTTCCCTTTCCTGGCTTTATATATTTTGCCGTTTCATCAATACGTCCCTTGATATCGTTTCTGAATAATTTCTCAAATGCAGTTTTTTGCTCACCACTCGATTCAATCATGCGATTGTAGTTTTCAAGCGAAAACTTACTATCGAGAGGTAACAATTTATCTTCATACCGAATGACTGCATCAACTATCATACCTTCACCCAATTTATATTGAAGAGCAAAAGCACCGGGTGGCAAAGTATTTTTGAGAATTTGCTCAAGATAATATTCACCAATAACACCACGCTGTTTCGGATTCTGTAATACATTTTGTAATGTCTTAAGTTCTGTCGCAACATCAACCACGCGCCGATTTGTTTCATCTAGCTTCGCCAGTCGGTCTGTCACATTTGCGATTAGTTTGGCGCTTTCCGATAATTGCTTTTGCATGGACGTTTGCATCGTTGTCTGACTACTATCCATCTTATCGCCCATTGTCTGCTGTAATTGCATTATCGTACGGTTAAGTTCGGTGACGTCAGACTTAATCAAATCTACCGAACCGCCGTTTTTCATATCATTCAGTCGAGCATTCAGAATCGCTATAATCACTACAAAACCAGCAATTACAACAAATAATACGATTAATTCCATCTAGTAATTATATCACTGGTAGCCAGCGTGTCAGAATAATCACAACCAGAATTACTCCAATGACATACGTAAAAGATCGTATCCTTGCTATCCAGGCGTACAGTGCATAGGTAAATGCATACAATAAAATTGACCATGCTAGTGCCTCAAACCATGGAAAACCAGCAACCAAGGTGCTAAGTCCCCAAAGACTAATTGCAGCAGCAACAACAATAATGAGTGGTCGATACGCACTTACACGAACAAGACCCAGGAGGGCTATAACTGCTGTAAGTATCGTCGCAATGTCCCCAGCCGTAGCTGGTGCGTTGACACAGAGTGTATTTGTTGGATCACCGCAGAACAATGGGACAAAAAATATCTGGCGAACCAATATAGCTAACAACCACATAATTACACCAGCAATAGCACCCGTTAATACAATTTGAATTAACTGTTGTGTTCGCAGTTCAATCACCTGTCCCCACCGATTTGATGATTCAGACGTCTCTGTCTCACTCATGTCATCTCCTCTGTTTGGTATATTTTACCATTATAAAGAGCTGAGATAAAGCCGTACTTATATACAACGAGAGTTTTAGGCGCTACTTACTCTTCGAGTGGGCGACTTTTTTATATGCGGAGGAACGTTTAAATACCAGACTATGCCAGTGCAGGCCACAACAAGCCCACCGATAACATCAAGTGGGGTGTGGACAAGAGCTAAAACACGGCCAACGCATACCAACACGACAAAAAAAGTCAGGATACTCGTAATAATTTTTGATTTTGTTTCAAACCAAACTGCAAGAGTAATCGCCATCACAAACAATGAATGATCAGATGGAAAGCCCGGGTTATCGAGATATGCCGCTCCAGGCGCAACGCCGAGAATTTGAAATGGGCGCTCACCAGTTGGCTGATAAAGAGTGGCCAGTAGCTTTGCTATCAAAAATGCGGTCAATCCAGCCATCAAAATTCGACAATAGGCCGCATAACGTCCGCGCGCAGGAACTTTAAAAATAAGTGCGTAAGTGCCAATCAGTGCAACGGGAAATACTGCCCCGTCAGCAATCATTTGAATAAACGTTTGCATTACAGATTACTATACTCCAACAATCAAGAATACGAAAATAAAACTCCCCACGACTTTACGCCCCCAGTCCCCCTCCCCCTATACTAAACACCTAGTTCAAATTTATATATCGCCCCACTTCCATTGTCGGGTAAAATTATCACCAGAAGGATTCGTAATCGTGAAATAATTTTTATGGTCAACTTTTTCATTATCGGCGTTTACTGCCAGATTCGCTGTTTGAAGTTCACTCTCTTTCCCCTTAAGCGGCTCGCTCACCTTAACAAAATTTGTACGTTCTTTGTTACGGTAAGCTACAACGATATATTCGTGTATATTTCTAAGTCTTTGGGTCGCTTTTAGTGTGCCTGATGAGCCCTCTGCTTCCTTGTTCCAGACTAAGACTTCTGTATTATCTTCGCCAAAAATTTCACTACAAGTTTTAGATAAATTGCCGACCTCGTCACTGCCAATCGAAATAAAAATCACCCCATCATCCGTCAGCAAATTTCGTGCCAACTTAAGCCGTGGATACATCATGTTCAACCAATTACTATGGTAACGTCCAGTAGTTTCGGTATTAGTGCTTATCTTTTTGTTACCTTCATCGACTTGCTTGCTAAATTCAAGATAGTTTTGCAGACCTTCTTTGAAGTTATCGGGGTAGACAAAATCCTTACCTGTGTTGTACGGCGGATCAATATAAATCATTTTGATACTGTTGTGATACTGCTTTTGCAAGACCTTCAGCACCTCGAGATTATCACCTTCGATAAAGATATTTTGGGTTGTATCCCAGTCTTTGCTGAGTTCCTTGGCAGGTTTCAATGTAGCAGTCGTCGCATCCTGTGCAGCGCGCATAGCACGTTTCTTGCCTGGCCAAAAAAGCCCAAAACGCTCATTGGTATCCCCCGCGTCTTCTGCCAATAAATCCTTTAGTTTGGCGACATCCACCTTGCCGTCTGCTACTACCTCTGGTACCAGTTCTTCTAATTGCTTTGCTAATTCTGTACGAAACTCTGGTGATTTACCGCTGATTTCATGTAGGTCTGCACTATCTTCTGTCATGTCAATCTCCTATTACGCTTCATTTTCGACTACTAATAGTCCATTTCTATCCATTGCTTTTAGTACGTCGTGCAACAAATAATTGTTAGCAAAACGCATAACATACTTTTTCTGGTAGTCAGGGTGCACCATTAGCAACTTCTTTTCTTTCATATTTGCCAATACACGAGACGCACGTACGGCGTCGGAGGGCGTCATGCCGAACAAATGCTTGATATTTTGCACTTGGATGATGTCGTCGCGCATAGCAATTCGCAAGATTTCATATTCATCTCTGGATATGAACTTACTATCAAGAGCGTTCTTGAGCGCTGGCTCGATGATATTCTCACTCGCATAATCTCGGTCCAATAGTCGATTAACACGATCCATCTCGGCGGTAATGCCCTGTGCTACATATAGGCACCATTCCTCGAGACCAGGTTCGGTACCGGTATCTGCTTGAGACAACATGTCGTAGTAGCGTTGGCGATCTATACAAAATATCGCCGAGGGGTTAAGCACTGTGCGCTTGGTACTGTCGATAAACTGAAGTTTTACCAGCATGGCGTATGTAAGCAAGCGTGCTGTGCGCCCATTGCCATTGTCAAAAGGATGGACGGCAGTGAACCGGTGGTGCGCGATTGCTATTTTGAGAATGTCTAGCTTACTACTATCGTTATTCTCGATATAATCGCACAGTTCTTGCATGAGTGCGGGAACCTCAATATGTTCTGGTGGCGTGTGGTTGCTTTTGAGGATTTTGACCGGCTCTGTACGCCAGGCGCCAGGTGTTTTGCTACCGTCGCGGGTCAGGCCTGTTGTAATAATTTTTTGCAGTTCGCGGATAAACGTCGGCGTGATTGGTTGTGGGTCTTTGGCACCGACTGTTTCCTCGACAAATTCTATTGCCGTACGGATATTGCGAAGTTCCTGGAAGTCCTCGCTCTCGGCTGGCTTATCTGATTCGAGAGAATCAATAGCTGCACCGACTACAGTTGTGCGATTGCCCTCAATTCGAGCCGAAGCAACACTTTCGAGTATGTGCATAATTTCCTTGAGATCGAAAAATAACCATGGTGGCGTCGTACCACCAAGACGCGTGTAGCGAAGTTTCTCAAGAGCGAAAATTTCGTTCACAAGAGATGAGTCAAAAGATGGATTGATTGTTTTGAGCTGATTCATGATAATATTGTAAAAGTTTCGTTTTTATTCGTCAATAGCTTATAACATTTTTTTTGTAACTACCCCTGTTATTATATTGCTTATGATTATGTACGTTTATAACATTTAGCTATATATTGATATAACATTGTTCGCGCATCGATGTAACATTTTGGTGAATACATCACAATTTATCAGTTAACGTTACACTATCGTAAAAATTATATCAAAAAGTTTTTTGCTTGTCGCTTCGCCTTCGGCGGCTTGTTGTGCGAGCGTAATTTTCTCTGAAATCTCGTCATCCATATTGTCTTCAAGATCGTATTTCTCACGATTGAGCGAACGTACTTTTTTGCGCAAGACTTGTACTTCGCTAGCGATTTTTAGTCGCTCGGTAGCATCGGTAGCCTGGCGCTCTTGTTTTTGAAGTTCGCTGATCCTACCTTCGAGCTTGTCTGCTTTCATCTCATATTCGACAATCTTGTCTTTGTATTGGCGTTCGAGGAGGTCTTTTTTGTCCAGATAGGTTTCGGTATTGCGTCCCTTTACTTCATCGTGTCGTTCCTCGATCTGTTGTTGCATGAATGATGTAAGTTTTTCTGTCGGATTCACATCATGTTGCTGGATATTCGTAACGGCAAGTTCTAAAATATTACGGCACTGTTCGGTGTCGAGTGTCAAGTCCCCACTTTTGTCATCACCTTGTCTGCGACCCCTGTTGTAATCTGTTGAGTTATATGTTTGTGCTTATGTTGCTTTGCTTGTTCAAACCGAGCGGCGTAAGCCGCTGGGTTGGTATGGAGTGCCGAGTGGATGCGTTGTTCGTTGTAGTAATGCAGTTGCAAGGCAATTGCTTCAAAGAGCCTGCTGGCATCAGGCAGCTGGCTAATGTCACCCAGCTCGAGTTTAAAATTGTTGTAGAAAGACTCCTGGAAACCGTTCTCCCATGGGCTGCCTGGTGCGCTCGCGCTGGCAGCTATCTCCAAGCTGTCACAAATATTTTGGTAGTGTCGGCTCAGGTATTCGCTCCTCGGTCGTTGTGCGCAACGGCTGGTGGCCGGTGGTGGCTGACTGCGTCCATGAGGGCGGCAGTAATGAGCTCTGCGTTGTGTCGTGTTCCTAGACTCCAACCAACAATCTGTCGAGAGTAGTGGTCAATGACAGTCCCCAAGTAGTAAAACCTGTCCTGGAACCAAAAGTAGGTGAAGTCAGCCGCCCAGATATGGTGGGGGTAGCTGGCAACTAGGTTTTGTTCTTTGAGCAGGTTTGGCGGAGCTGGTTTACTGCCTCTGCTGGCCTTAGCATATTTCTTGCGTCGCTTTGGTGGTGGTATGTCGGCAAGGCGCATGACCCGACGAACTCGGTTCTTGCCAATGCCTAGTTCGTCAGCCACCCGGCGGTGGCCGTAGAATGGATTGTCGACCAGTACTGCCCGGATCTGTTCAGCTAGCACGTTGTCCAGCATCGCCTGGATACGTGGTTTGTACGGAGTGCTACGGTCAATGCCAAAGAAGTCACAGAGCTTGGATTTAAAGCCAACATCAGCCTCACCCACCAGTTCTATTTTTTTGAGCGGGAGGCCTCCGCTGTCAGCTTGCCAAGTAGTCCGTACAGCATGTCAACCTCGCGTTTTAGTCTGCCAATCTCTAGTGCACTGTTATCCCCAGAAATACCACTGCGCAGCCAGGTGTAGATGGTTTTAGTGCTGACTCCATAGGCTACCGCTACATCGGTTGCTTTCTTGCCCTCGTCACGGATTTGATTAATGATCTCCTGCTTTTTGTCGTTGCTGATATATTGAGCCATATGAAAAAACCTTTCACTGCGGCAGCTTACGCTGCCGCTTAGTTACTTATAGTATATATGAGCTCTAGAGACTCAGTGATGATTTTAGTGGGGACGGGTC
>JBAQWG010000037.1:0-2479 GCA_049298775.1 Saccharimonadales bacterium (SeqCode) | reverse complement strand
TGTAAAATGACTATGGGACACCTAAAACTCCTTTGGTTAGTTGTTTGCAAACCTATTTAACCAAAACGAGCAACTTAGGTGTCCTTTTTTTATCTAGAGTGGAAAGTTTGGGGGCAGGATGTGGGATTACTATTGATAAATTAATAGTCTTATGTTAAAATAGAATTAGTAGCAAAGTCCTACTCCGGATGAATACTTGTCTTATACCTATAATTCTTGTCGTTCATCACGCATAACGAACAAGAAAGGTTTTATATGCAAAAACATTTTAGCCCTAGCGGTAATAACCGTAGTCGCTTCGCGCCCAATAAGCGCCGATCGAACTACTCACAAACAAAATCAACGGTTCATTATAGCCGTTATATTAACAAAGCAATCGCCGTTGAAGACGAAGTTATCTATGATCCAACTCATACTTTTGAGACGTTTGGATTGAACCCTCGTGTAACTGAAAATTTGACACATATGGGCTTTTCTCAGCCATCTGAAATTCAGGATCAGGCGATTCCACCAGCACTTGAAGGCAGTGATATTATCGGCCTCGCAAATACTGGCACTGGTAAAACAGCTGCATTCTTGTTGCCTACTATCGAGAAACTATTGAATGATCGTGGTAACCTTGTCAGTGTTCTTATTCTTGCGCCAACTCGTGAGTTAGCGCAGCAGATTGATGAAGAATTTCGTCGATTTTCTGCTGGTCAGAAATTGTTCTCGACTCTTGTTGTCGGTGGTGCAAACATCCAGCGTCAAATTCAGCAAGTCAAGCGCGGACCACACGTTATTATCGGTACGCCAGGTCGTATCAAAGATTTGATTGATCGTCGCGTTTTGCGTTTGCAGAATGTCAATACTTTTGTTCTCGACGAGGCTGATCGTATGTGTGACATGGGATTCGTGAATGATATTCGTACAATCGAGTCTGAACTATCTAAGGATCGCCAAACATTTTGTTTTAGCGCGACAATGACTATTCAGGTAAAGACTATCGTTGAAGAGTTTATGCGCAATCCTGTAACTATTTCTGTTGTTAAGAACCAGACAAATGACCATATCGAGCAGGATGTTGTTCATGCGCGTGATAAGATGCACAAAATTGAGCTATTAACTGAAATGTTACGGAATCCTGAATTCGAAAAAGTTATTGTATTCGGCGAAACAAAATTTGGCGTTCAGCGATTAGCTGATGCGCTCACGAATAGTGACTTACCTGCCGTTGCGATTCATGGTAATAAATCACAGTCTCAACGCGAACGTGCATTGAAAAGCTTTAAGAATGACCAAGTTAATATTCTTGTTGCAACAGACGTTGCAGCTCGCGGTATTGATATAAATGGTGTGTCACATGTGATTAACTTCGACCCACCAAAAGTCTATGACGATTACGTTCACCGTATCGGTCGAACCGGTCGCGCTGGCAAATCTGGCAAAGCATTGACGTTTATTACTAAATAATATTTGAAATATTGAAGTAACCTATAAAAAGTTGTATTGTAAGTCTGTTTAATTATGACTATTTCTAGAGAGAGTGATATTCCCTTTCCTCGTATCATCGTAGATGATCTTGTTAAGTATGCCGGTGAAGTTCCCCTGACTCCGGGCACATTTGCACCTCTTCCTTTGATTGACGACGAAGAAGCCAGCAGAGCTCCTTTCGATCATGAGCGTATGTATGAAAGTGCTCTCTCGACGTATGCGTTTCGAGGAATGTCATTTGATAGTAGCCATGGTAGTCCAGGCGCATTCACTTTTATGAGCAGTGTCCTAGTGAGTCAAGCAAAAGAACAAGTTACCGAACATATTAATACCGAAAAACAGCGTAACCAGGCAGCAGTTGTTGCGGCACTAAGGTTACTTGATCGAGCGCCGGATATCACTGATAACCTCGCCGAAATGATAGATAGGTTGGCAGATGGAAATGCTACTGTTCTCGACAAAGCAATTTTGGTATCAACATTCCCTGATGATTTTCCATCACTCGAGTTAATGAACTGTCGACGGTTCTATGATGAGACAGCAATGAGAAATGCGGATACTGTTGCTACCGCAAATATTGAATTACTTTTGGAAGAGGGCTTCTCTACTGCTCCGCTTTATACAAAAGAATCTAAGGATGCTCCTGCTGGTTATGGATTAAAGACAAGGTCGAAAAAGGCACTGACAAGAATTACATTGCCGAACGGTGTACCACTTATCGAATCACGTTGGACAATAGAGGCGATTGTGCCTATTGAAACGGGTGAAGCATATATTCTTCCGGAGCTTAAGTCACAGTATTTGTATGTTTGCCCAAAGGTTACTTAGACCGAACGTTAAGCTTTTGGTGAAATAAATTTCCAGATATCGTCGGCGACTTTGTCGATATTTTGTGCTGCGGAGATTATCGGGATATTGTGTGTTTGGGCGATAGCCAGGTAGCCGTCTTTCACTTTTGCTTGGAAGTCGCTACTTTTTGATTCGAATGTATCGGGGTTCGCTAGGT
>JBAQWG010000036.1:0-5591 GCA_049298775.1 Saccharimonadales bacterium (SeqCode) | reverse complement strand
TGTGTATACAGGCCTGGATGGTCATGAAGACAGCTGCCAGAGCAGCAGGTGTCACTATTTACGAGCAAAAGAATAAACCGCTCCGCGACTACGTCGCCGAGCGCTGGAGGCAGCCATATACGGTTTTTAGTTTTTAGGGATTATGGATTGGGTTTTGCGAAAGTCCTATAATTGAGATATAATATACTTAGAATCAGATCCGAATAACGAGTCATTGCATCGCGCTAAATAAGCTATAATAACACTATATGCTAATCATCGGCCATCGTGGCGCAGCAGGAATTGCTCCCGAAAATACTATAGAGGCATTACAGGCTGGCTTTGACTCGGGTGCTGATATGCTTGAATTCGATGTTCGAATAACCAAGGACAAAATAGCGATACTTTCGCATGACGCCCGCCTCCACGGAAAGCGAATTAGCCAAACGACACTAGATGAGTTACAGGCTACTGGCAACGTAACATTACTCCAAGAAGTACTAGATAGTTTTTTTGGAAAAATACTACTCAATCTAGAATTCAAGCCGACAAAAGACACAAATATTGTCTATGAAATGATTGCCTCTAAATATATAAAACACGAAGAAGACTGGAAATTCATCTATATATCGTCGTTTCATGTTCGATCACTTTTTCAGTTTCGACGACAAAATAATGCCATCCAACTTGCACTCCTTCATAGCATAAATTCTTTTGCATTTGTTACATACCAACGCCAGCTTCATTTAAGTGCAGTTGGATGGCACCGTCTTCACGTCAATAAATTAGCGATCGAAATAGCAAAAAAGTCCGATATTTTCACCTACGTCTATACAGTCAACCAGATCGACGCTGTCATAAGAATAAGCAAAAGGGGTGTGGACGGCATAGTAACTGACTATCCCAACAGGATGAATATGGTAGCTAGGCGGTAACGGGTTTAAGCGTACTAGGCACCGATTCGACATGATGTAAATTATCGAGATACTCACGGATAGACAACGCAGCCGTTGCGCCCTCGCCAACTGCACTTGCGATTTGCATCGTCGCGCCACTACGAACATCACCGCTCGCAAAAACACCAGGCAGATTTGTTTCTAGATGGTTATCGGTCTTGATAAGACCATACGCATCTAACTCAACGCCAGTATCTTTCAAAAACTGAGTATTTGGTTTGAGCCCAACAAAAATGAATGCGCCATCGGTATCAAAACGTATCGTTTCATCACCTTTTTTAGCATTAACGTGAGTCACCTTACCGTCTTCAGCGACAATTTCCGTTGGTACTACACCAAGATGAACAGTAATTTTTCCTTCATCGACAAATCGTTGCAAATCCTGTTGCAATACTTCGCTAGCCTTTACGGTGCTTCGAACCAATAAATCAATATGGGTCGTGAAGCGCGTCAAAAAAATTGCCTCCTGAACGGCTGAATTACCACCACCTACAACAACCAATCGTTTCTCACGATAAAACGCACCATCGCATGTCGCACAGTAATGAACACCACGACCGTACAATTCTGCCTCGCCTGGAATGCCAAGCTTACTATAATCGCTGCCTGTAGCGATAAGGACAGTTTTCGCTTGTATTGGTTCACCGTCAACAATAATAGTTTTTATATTGTTCTTATCAATAGATAGGCCACTGATTTCACCAAATTCAATCTTGGCACCAAAACGCTGTGCCTGATTTTGCAACTGGTCGGCAAGCTTCATACCCTCTATTCCATCAGGAAATCCTGGATAATTATCTATCATATCTGTCACAGCGGCCAGACCTCCAATAACACCCTTTTCGTACAGAACCGTTTCAATGTCTTCACGCGTGGTGTAGACCGCAGCCGCTAGGGCGCTAGGTCCAGCCCCAATCATTACCGTGTCAATAATGTTTGTCATATTACTCCTATATTATACTTTATATAGTATTATTTCAATGCCTTTACTTCAACGACAAACATCAATGGACCAACTGGCTGACCCGTGCCTGTATCGGTATTGCCATAGGCTTTATCGGCAGGTATTGTCAGCCGAACAACCGAGCCAACCTTGACACCAGTAAGCCCCTCGGTCCAACCCTTAATAACTTGTGACAATCCAAAATCAATCGGCTTAACTGTACCGTTCTTATTTGTACTATCGAAAATTTGTCCGTCAGATGACCAGCCAAAATAATTGGCCGTAATAGTTGAGTCGGCCTTTAGAACAGCGCCATCACCTTCCTTTAATGTCTCAACTTTTAGACTTGTAACAGATGCTTTATCGAACGATGTCGCCGTATATCCATCCAGTGGCTTATTAGACTTACGCTGTTCGGCTAGTTGTTTCTGATACTCGTCAAGCTGTTCTTGGTATGTTTTTTGCGCCTGTTCTTGATCTATTTTACTGTTATCGTTTGCCAAAATAACTATAAAAAATGACCCAATAGTACCAACAGTCATAACAATTGCAATAACCCAAATTCCTATACGCTGACTTTTTGAAGTCGCCATAATACAATACTCCCCTATTCTTGTTCACCTCATTATACCAAATAATGAGCATCAAGCGAAAAAACTATGTCTATTTTTTAGTCTCAGGTGGTGTTGGCGTGAAATAGTCTTCTTCGATAACTGTTTGCGCGCGCCATACACCAAGCGCTTGACCAATCGGCAAAATATCATGGTATCCAGTAAAATCGGCGGCACGCCGAACAAACGCTGCCGGCCATCCATAGAGACGTATAAATCGCCATTCAAATGCCGCCCAATTATCACCAACTGGTACAACAACCGGTGGCATCACCGCGCGATATTTTTTCAAAAGTTTGTTTGCCTGACGACGCTTAAAATTATTTGATACGAAAAGTGCGTCATGGAGAGCTACCTGAGCTAAACCACTGAATTGTGTGAACGCATTGTCGCCGATAACATAAATTCCATCTTTTGTCCGCATATAGTGATTAACAACAACTTTACCATTTTTCGACAACTCAAAATGTTCGGCATTATTAGCAAAGAACGGATTATTAGCAACTCCAGATGTCCAAATGATTGTATGACTTTTGAGAGGTTCGCCATTAACTACAATACCATCAGCATTCGCTGACTCTACCTTTTTGTTCAACTCCACAGACACACCAATTTTCTCTAGTTCTTCCTGTACTTTTTGACTGGTTTTTGGACTCATACGAGGTAATAGTCGTGGTGATCCTTCAACTAATGTAATACCGACTCGCTTGTGCGATAAATCATGATGTTGACGCAAATGCCTAATATATGTGCCGAGTGCCGACGCCAACTCAACGCCTGTAGGGCCACCGCCAATAATAACGTAACGCTTTTCAATTTCGCGTTGCTCTGCAATCTCCTGATATAAATGATGCTTCAGTTTTCTAATTTCATCTTCTGATTTTATACCATACGAATAGTGATCAAGACCTTCAATACCAAAATATGTCGTAATAGAACCAAGCGCTAAAATTAAATTGTCATATTCATAGACAGTGCCACTCGTACCTTCAATAGTCTTTTTTTGTGGATCAACTGACGTAATACTGTCGATGACAACATCAACATTGAACTTTCCGGCAAAAATCGTACCAAGAGGCACCCATGATTGAAGATGACTACGGCCTGTAGCAGTGCCGTATAGCGCAGGAAAATATTGAAAATCAGGCTTGTCGCTAATAAGTGTAACCCTGTTGTGCTCGTGTTTCGCAAGTTCCAATGCCGTTTTTACTCCACCGAAACCACCGCCCACAATCGTTATTTTCATTCTATATCCTTTTTATTACCTTAAGCTTATTGCTGATAGTATAACATATTAGGGCAATAGTGGACCCACTGTTAACATAATGCACAGCAGTAAAACCGATATCATTGAAAATCGAAACATTTTTCGCGCCCAAGCCTCGGGATTTTTCGTCCTAAAACCTTTACCTGCAAGATACACCCAATAACCACCAGCTATCGTCATAATTATCAAATACGTAATACCCGTATAGCCATAAATTGTCAGTAGAAGTGTACTAACTACATATAATGTAGTATATATATAAATCTGTATTGTGGTTGAACGAATTCCTTTGACGACAGACATGACTGGTATGTGCGCTGCTGCATATTCCTTACGACGATAGATAGCAATTGAGTAGAACTCCGGAAACTGCCAAAAAAACATAATCAGAAAAGCAATAATCAAACCAGCATTAACACTCCCACTTACCGCCGCATAACCACCAGCAATTGGCATTGCTCCCGATATGCTACCGACGAGCGTTCCGTGAATCGACTGTCGCTTGGACCATGCTCCATACATCCATACATATGTAATGAACCCGATGATACCTATCGCTACAACAAGTATATTTGTATAGAGAAATAGTATCGCCATACCAATAACAAATAATACGATACCGTAAGCTACCATATAAGTTGGTTTAATTACACCCCGAACGCTCGGCCGCGATTTTGTACGCTCCATAATACTGTCTATGTCTCGGTCAAGATAATTATTAATAACACAGGCACTTGCAACAATAAGTGTCATCCCAAAAATAACCGAAATGAATAAGAGCCAGTTAACCTCACCTGCAGATGCCAAGAAATATCCTGCTACTCCAGTAAGAATATTTCCATACAAAACCCCAGGCTTAGTCAACTGATAATAAGCCATAAATTTTTCACCCATAACTAGAAACCTTTATCGTGTTGTGTCATCATGTAGTCAGTTTTTTCTTGTGGAGTCATGTGCATCATATTGTTATCTAGGTTTGCCATTATCCAGAGCGACCCTGCAACAACTATGAGTAATATACCTGACATAAATACGAATGATACCAATTTATACCTTGGCTTCACCTCTTCTCCAAGATGCAAAAAAAACACAAGCTGTACAATCATTTGCGCCACCGCTAGGACGAGCAATATGACAAGTAGCCACTGGTTAACCGACTGATATACAACAAGATTATAAGCTGTAAGTGTCAGTACTAAAGAAATGAGGTAACCAAACGTATAACGGTTTTCGGTCATATAGAAACTCCTATCATATAAACTATGGTGAAGATGAATATCCATACAAGATCAAGAAAATGCCAGAACAGACCAAAAAGCGTCAACTGACGTGTCGTCTTCTCATTAAACCCGCGTCGCAATAACACTACAACCATAACTACCAGCCAAATAAGGCCAATCAAAATATGCAAACCGTGTGTCCCGACTAACGTAAAGAAACTAGATAAGAACGCACTTTGCTGCCAACTATGACCTTCACCTACTAGTTTTGCGAACTCACTTAATTCCATAGTAAGGAAAGCGGCACCCATAATAAATGTAGCACCGAGCCATGATAACAATAGCTTCATGTTCTTTTTTTTCAATGCGATAAGCGCTAAACCACAAGCAAGACTACTCGACAGCAGAATGATTGTTTCAATAAGAACTAGCGGCAGATCGAATATTTGTGAAGCCGATGGGCCGTCAGCTGTCGCACTGCGCAATACGGCAAAAGTAGCGAACAGACTCGCGAACAAAATACAGTCGGTCATGAGATACAGCCAAAAACCAATAGTTGTTCTGAATGCTACTGACTTTTCGTGCGCAATGGCTACTTCGCTCATGCCTTTACTC
>JBAQWG010000035.1:0-48967 GCA_049298775.1 Saccharimonadales bacterium (SeqCode) | reverse complement strand
GTATACACATGTTGATGTGGTTGCGCTGGCTGCGCTGTTTTCGGGCTTGGCATTTCTCTATGCCGGTAGTTTGCTTGAGCTCGCGGTGAAACTCCTCAATTTTCCAGCGGATGGCGCACGCCTTTCGGACGCCATCTGCCGATCCTTGAGTCATGTCATTGGTCACGACATAATCTGTCCGGTTGGTGGAAACCTGGACGCAGAAGAGTTTTGTTTTCATGATGGCTGGGAAGCCTTTGAGCTTTACCAGCTTACCCTGTTCCAAGGTGAGCTGATCCCATTCCAGCTGGATGACTGGTCTGTAGGCGACTTTTCCGCCGTGCGGGTTGGCCCGTCCCCACTAAAATCATCACTGAGTCTCTAGAGCTCATATATACTATAAGTAACTAAGCGGCAGCGTAAGCTGCCGCAGTGAAAGGTTTTTTCATATGGCTCAATATATCAGCAATGACAAAAAGCAGGGAAACAGGGTCTAACCCTTAACAGATATAATAAGTCTAATTTATGCTATATTGTGAATACATGCCATCACGCAATACCGTCCGACAATACGATGCACCTGCCTATTATCATGTATATACTCGACTTACACAAAATCCCTGCACTTCCAGGCCACACCAGCCCGATTGAAAAGCAGTTTTTCCTCGCTCAAGGTAACTACAGTTACTTTTCACTCAGAGAAAACTGTTTTCATCTCGGACTGGTGCACCCTGAAGAGCACGAGGTTTTGCGTAAGTCGAGTTTAGCTAGTCATTTCCGTTTTGATATTATCGAGTATCTGTTTGTTTTCTTCGTAGTTCGCAACAAAATTAGCATATCACCTTTCAGGGTTTAACCCTAAACAGATACAAAAAGTTCGACTATTGTCGTGGCGTTAATATGCTATAAAGCCATCGCCCAGAATGACTATCGACCGATGTCGAACGTGCGTATAGTATAATAGAAAGAATACTATACAGATAAATCGTAGGAGAAATATATGGCAGATTTTAATAAAATTCTAACACCTGGCGATGTTGATGGCGGTGTCGTCAATGTTGTTATTGAGATTCCTCAGGGAAGCAGTCATAAAATTGAGTGGAATCGTGATTTGGCTGTCATGCAGCTCGATCGCGTTGAGCCAACAATTTTTGCTAAGCCAACCAATTACGGTTTCATACCACAGACTCTCGACGAGGATGGCGATGAGTTGGATGCGTTGATTGTTACAGACGAACCATTACCAACTGGCATCTTTTTGGAGGCGAAGGTTATTGGGGTCATGAAATTTGAAGACGATGGCGAAGTCGACGATAAGATTGTCGTTGTGCCGGCAGATGATCGCAATAGCGGTAATCGTATTCAGAGTCTTGAGGATATTCCACAACTTGTTAAGCAACTCGATAATCATTTTAGCCACTACAAAGACCTAAAGAAACCGGGTAGTACAATCGTAAAGGGTTGGGGCGACGCAGAAGAGGCAAAAGCGATTATTCACGAATCAATCAAACGCTGGAATGAAAGGTAGTGACGCTCATAGAGTCGGTTGCAAAGATTGCTATTTTCAATGAAAAAGCCGAGATTTTAGTTTTACGGCGCAGTGATACTCATCCAAGTAGGCCGCATTGGACCGATATGCCTGGAGGCTTAGCTAATAGTGGTGAATCTGAAAACCACACCGTTGTTCGTGAGGCTCAAGAAGAAACGGGGATTACACTTAACCCGTCGGACATAAAACTTTTTTATACTGAAGCCGAATATTATTCTGAGATAGGTAAGTCTGTAAACAAACTTTTTTATTTTGTTTCATTAGAAAAAACCCCAGCTGTAAAAATTAGCTGGGAACATGAGTCATATGAATGGTGCACGCTCGATCAGTTGCTTGCTCGAGATGATCTTCAGGAGTTTTATCGCGATGGAATTAAATACGCAATAAATCACGATTTATTTACGTTTTAGTTTTTTTACGAATAGATTTCTCGCGTACGATTGCAGCGGCACCAGAAATTACTTGTAGTAATCCAAACTTACGCAGGTAAAGGCGTAGTTTGCTTTTGGCGTGGGTAGTCGTAACAAGCTCTTGCCACGCGGGCTTGAGTTGGGGCATTTTGCGCGTAATTACTTCGACAACATCTCCATTGTGGAGTGGTTTGTCAAAGGCATGAATATTGCCGTTGACACGAAAGCTATAAGCGTGTGTTCCGATATCACTATGAACGAGGAAGGCGAAATCAAGTGGCAATGCACCCTCTGGAAGGTTATAAATGTCACCATTGGGTGAGTAGACAAAAATACGATTTTTAAACAGGTCGATGTTTAACTGCTCTCGGCTGATTTCCTCGCCGTCACGAATTCTGGCGGCTACTTCTTGCATTTGTGTAATCCATTGAAGTTCCGCTGGCAAGTGACTGGTGGATTTTTTCTTGGTATATGCTTTTGTTGCTTTTTGCTGATGGTAGTGGAAGCTCGCCGCAAGTCCTCGTTCGGCATAGTCATGCATTTGTTGTGTTCGAATTTGGAATTCAACGATTTGCTTATTTGGTGTAATGACAGTCGTGTGAAGACTCTGATATCCATTTGGTTTTGGCACAGCGATGTAATCTTTGATTCTGGCTATCATCGGTTGATAAAGACTATGGAGAATGCCCAGCACACGATAGCAAGTTTCGTTATCGGCAACGATAATGCGTAGAGCCATCAGGTCATAGATGTCATCGATATTGCCGTCGACCTTTTTTAATTTTCGGTAAAGACTGTAGACACTTTTGACGCGCCCGTTTATTTCAAAAGCGATACCTTGTTTTTTTAGTTCACGTTCAACATCGACTCTAACAGTTCCGAGTTTACGAGTACTTTTGCCGAGGCGCTTTTTTAGTAGTGACTCTAATTTGTGATATTCTTTGGGGTCAAGGTAGCTAAACGCGAGTTCTTCTATTTGCATTCTGACACGACCCATACCAAGACGATCAGCCATTGGTGCGAATACCTCCAGGCTTTCACGGGCGATTTTTTGTTGTTTATCGACAGGCATGTATTTCAACGTCTGGAGATTATGCAGTCTATCGGCCAATTTTATAATAATGACGCGAACATCTTGACTAACTGCTATGAGTAATTTTGATAAATTATCCTTTGTCTGAGGTAAATAACTACCAAGATCACGCATTCCAGCTCTTGCCTGGCTCACTTTGGTGACACCATCAACAAGGAATGCGACGTCACGTCCGAACAAGTTTTCGATTTCATCTAGCGTTGCATCGGTATCCTCTACTGTGTCATGCAATATTCCAGCAAGTACGCTGTCTATGTCCATATCCCATTCAATCAGATTGAATGCTACGGAAAGTGGGTGAGTGATGTAGGGCTTGCCGCTTTTTCGTTTTTGACCAGCATGTTTTTCGGTAGCAAAATCAATAGCGTGCTCTATTTCGGCGATTTGATTGTCGTCGAATAGCTCATGTGCAAGTGCTATAATTTCACGCTTTTCCATAGATATAATTATATGCTAGATGTAGCAAAGAGAATACATCAGGAGCGTTCGATTTTAAATCTGTACTCTACTTTGCTATATCCTTGATGTTCACTACTAATATAATTAATTCTACGTGCTATGCTGTCGGCAAAATTAGTTTGTGTCAATTCATTTCCAGAGAGTTGTTGGTGGGATGATGCAGAAGCGGGTAGCAACTCCCATTCTGGACTTTTCAGCGCTCGTCGAGCTAAGGCGAATATATAGTAGTTAATATTAGTATATAGTAATCGCTCGGCTTGATTATTGGGCTGAGCCGGATAAAGACCTAGTTCGATATATTCATGGTCATTTCTGCTGTCATCGTTGTCTTTGCCTTCAATTAGCGTTGCCTGAATTTCTATGTCGGATAAGTTTTGTTCGCACATATCTGACAAGGCAGCTAAGTCATCTGTTTGAAAGCGTCTTCCGAGTGACACATAGGTAGTTACTGCATCGGGAATATTAATGGATGACGTCTCTTTACTATTCATACTACCATTATCAACAAATATAGCTGTTGGTCAAATTACGATTTGTATATTTAAGTTCTTATGATTATAATCAATAGGAAAATACTAATGCTTCGGCAAGGGGTGGAAAACAATGGGACAAGCGAAACTTGGCATTAACGGTTTTGGTCGGATTGGTAGGAATGCGTTTAAGATTGCATTTGAACGACATGATTTAGAGATTGTTGCAATTAACGATCTGACAGATACAAAAACGTTGGCATATTTGTTAAAGCACGATAGTAATTACGGTACATATCATCATGAAGTTGGCTATGATGAAACTGGTATTATTGTCGATGGTAAGCATATCAAAGTATTAGCTGAGCGTGATCCATCTGCGTTGCCGTGGAGCGACTTAGAGGTTGAATTGGTTATCGAATCAACAGGATTCTTTACAGCAAAAGAGGATGCGGAAAAGCATATTATTGCTGGAGCAAAACGTGTAATTATTAGCGGACCATCTAAATCTGAAGGTGTTGACACGATTGTTCTTGGTGCTAACGATGACAAGATAGAAGGTGCGAGTAGTGTCATCAGTAATGCTAGCTGTACAACCAACAGTCTGGGTGCGGTTATGGCAATTTTGGATAGCGAGTTTGGTGTCGAGAAATCACTCTTGACGACAGTTCATAGTTACACTGCAAGTCAGGCAATCCAAGACGCACCTAAAAAGGACTTACGTGAAGGTCGAAATGGTGCTGAGAATATTGTCCCAACGACGACTGGCGCTGCTATAGCCGTTACTAAGACCTTACCACAATTAGTTGGGAAATTTGATGGACTTTCAATCCGTGTTCCAACCCCAGTTGTGTCAATTAGCGATGTTACAGCACTACTCAGTCGTGATGTTACTGTCGAAGATATAAACAATGCCTTCAAGAAGGCTGCGGACGAGCCATTCTATCAGGGAATCTTGGCAGTAAGCGAAGAGCCACTTGTATCTCGGGACTACATTGGTAATAGCCACTCCGGCACGGTTGATTTGCTACTGACAAAAGTTGTTGGCGGTAATCTAATCAAAATTTGTGTCTGGTATGACAATGAGTGGGGCTACAGTAATCGCCTTGTTGAACTCGTCGCTGATGTCGGCAAGTCATTGAAATAAAAACCCGATCTAATCGGGTAGTGTGTGGTTTGGGCGGGGAACGATTAGTTCCCAGCCCTTCGCGAGAGCTAAAGGAACCTGATATTTCATTATAACAAATAAATACAAAATAAGTCAATAGCTGAAAATTGATGCTTGTGTCGTTGTCATAAAACGCTTATACTTGTGTCATGAAGATCTATTTGGGCTCTGATCATAATGGCTTTCAATTGAAAGAAAAAGTTTTTGCATATCTTGCAAAACGGGGCATTGAAACAGAGGATGTAGGCAATAATGAGCCGGATCCGAACGACGATTTTCCGCAGTTTGCGCAGATGGCTGCGCTTAAGGTTATTGGCGATGAAGACAAGGATCCTCGGGCGATTTTAATTTGTGGAGGTGGTCAGGGAATGGCAATGGCGGCCAATAGATTTCGTGGTATTCGCGCAAGTGTTATTTGGGATGCTGAAGAGGCGCGGATGACACGTAACGATAACGACAGTAATGTATTGTGTCTCCCATCCCGCGTATTGGATAAAGAGGATGATTTAATATGGCAAGATATTCTTGATACATGGCTACATACGCCATTTGCTAGTGCTGTCCGCTACAAGCGACGTAATGCAGAATTGGATGAACTTACGTAATGACAGCGACGATTGTTCCATGTGTAACCGTGAGCACACCCGAAGAGTACAAAGAATCATTAGGACGTATTCATCACTTTGCTCAGCGTATCCATGTTGATGTCAGCGACGGATCGCTTGCTTCGACGGTACTAATTGCCCCAGATAAAATATGGTGGCCAGAGGGATGGCAAGCTGATGTCCATGTTATGTCAACACAGCCAATACAGCTTCTCGCGCAACTTGTTACATTGAAACCTCACATGATTACATTACACGCCGAGACAAAAGAAGATATTTTGCCAATTTTGCAACAAATGAAGCAGGTGGGAATAAGGGTTGGCGTTGCATTGATGCGCTCAACAGTTCCGTCTGAAGTCGCTGATCTTATAGGCGTATCTGATCATGTCATGATATTTAGTGGCAATTTGGGCACATATGGTGGAACGGCTAGTCTTATGCAACTCGAGAAAATTCGCTTGATAAAAAATATTAATGCGAGCGTTGAGATTGGCTGGGACGGAGGCATTAATGTTGAAAATGCTTTTAGTTTAGTCCAGGGTGGAGTCGACATATTTAATGTTGGCGGTGCAATCCAAAAGGCGAACGACCCTAAGGCTGCCTACGATGATCTCGTTAAAGAAGTGAATAAAACAGGAGTTATGTAATGAAAACCGAGCAAACCCTTGCGCAATTGGAGCATACGGCCTATACGTTGAGAGAAGATATTATACGCATGCTTGAACATGCAGGTAGTGGTCATAGTGCTGGACCTCTTGGACTGGCAGAGATATTTTCTGCGCTCTATTTTCATATTATGAAATATGATCCAAAAAATCCAGATTGGGATGGACGCGACTTCTTTTTCCTCAGTAATGGACACTGTGTACCGATTCAATATGCCGCCATGGCAGAGGCTGGATTTTTCGATAAGGAAGAGTTAATGACACTTCGCAAACTTGGTAGTCGTTTGCAAGGGCATCCAGAGAGAACAAAATTGCCAGGTCTCGAAAATACTAGCGGGCCTCTTGGCAGCGGTCTAAGCCAGGCGTCTGGAGTCGCATATACACTGCAATATATCGATAAACAGCCACATCGATTTGTATATGTAGTCACTGGTGATGGTGAACTTGATGAAGGAAACATTTGGGAAGCAGCGATGTTTGCTGGAAAGAATAAGCTGTCGCAACTGACAGTATTCGTTGATCGTAATAATATTCAAATCGATGGCACGACCGATACGGTTATGCCGCTCGAAGATCTTCGTGGAAAGTGGGAAAGCTTTGGATGGCATGTCCAAGAAATTGACGGACACAATGTTGAGAGCGTTATTGATGCTGCAAGTATGGCACGTGCAATTACCAATAAACCAAGTGTTGTAATTGCCCATACAATTCCTGGCAAGGGGGTTGATTTCATGGAGTATGACTATCATTGGCATGGCGCACCACCAAATAGTGTTCAGGCGAAGGAGGCGCTCCATAAGCTTCGGACGCTTGA
Organism: Saccharimonadales bacterium (SeqCode); assembly: GCA_049298775.1. Taxonomy (GTDB): domain Bacteria; phylum Patescibacteriota; class Saccharimonadia; order Saccharimonadales; family Saccharimonadaceae; genus UBA2112. The sequence goes on along the minus strand of JBAQWG010000035.1, from coordinate 41,755 downwards.
TGGAAAAATCAGAGGAGAACACGAATGAGCCATTACCCACTAGTAGATAATTTGTTTGCTGAGGATGTGGCTCAAGAACCAACTAGAGCCGGGTTTGGACGTGGCCTAAAAGTAGTTGGCGAAACGAACGAACGAGTTGTCGCGTTGTGTGCCGATCTTACGGATAGTACGCAAATGAGTAAATTTAGAGATGCATTCCCCGAGAGGTTTGTTGAAATTGGTGTTGCCGAACAAAATCTTGTGACAGTGGCGAGTGGTATGGCACGCGCAGGTAAGATTCCGTTCACTAGTAGCTACGCAGCGTTCAGTCCTGGTCGTAACTGGGAGCAAATACGAACAACGATTGCTCTCAATGATCAGCCAGTCAAAATCATTGGTTCGCATGCTGGCGTTAGTGTCGGGCCTGACGGTGCGACGCATCAAATGCTCGAAGATATAGCTTTGATGCGAGTACTACCGAACATGGTGGTTATTGCTCCTGGTGATAGCGTTGAAGCTGAGAAGGCGACGAAGGCGATTGCTGAAAATGCCAAGCCAACATATTTGCGTCTTGCTCGTGAGAAGACTCCTATTTTCAGTATTGAAGATTCACCATTTGAAATTGGCAGAGCCTATGTGTTGCGTGAAGGTAGTGACGTGACACTTTTGGGTACCGGGACGATGACGTATCAGATGCTTGTTGCTTCAAAGGAACTTGAGTCACGTGGCATTTCTGCTGAGGTTGTGCATGTTCCGACGATTAAACCGCTTGATGAGGAGACGATTCTTGCGAGTATTAAAAAAACTGGCCGAGCAGTTACGGCCGAGGAGGCTCAGATTGTTGGTGGATTTGGTGGGGCTGTTTCTGAGCTTCTTTCCGAAAAATTACCGACTCCGCTAAAGCGTATTGGTATGCAAGATCGTTTCGGCGAATCTGGTGAGCCAAATGAGTTACTCGATTATTTCGGACTAACTGGTACTAAAATAGCAAAAGTAGTTATGGAATTTGTCGGCTCAACACCACAGTACCATAGAGAATATTAGGAAGGGTTAATTTATGAGTCTTACAATACCGCAAATCAGAGCCAATACAATGCGCGCACGACATCTTTATCAACGTAGCCGTAGCCAGCATTTTGCGGTTGGAGCGTTTAACGTCGACAATCAAGAAACACTAATTGCCGTTGCACAGGCTGCCCAGAAATTAAAATCACCTGTTTTGGTGGAGGTGAGCGCCGGTGAAGTAAAAGCCCTTGGTTTGGAAAATATTCGTGACATGGTTGACAACTACAAGGAGCAGTATGGTGTTGAGATGTATATCAATCTCGACCATAGTCCGACGGTTGATGATTGCAAACGTGCGATTGATGTGGGTTATGAATTTATTCATATTGATATTAGCCAGGAAAACCACGACGCAAGTGTTGAAGATATTATCGCTAAAACGAAAGAAGTTGTTGCTTACGCCAAATTCACAGGCGCATTAGTCGAAAGTGAGCCACATTATTTTGGTGGATCATCAAATGTTCATACTGAAAATATTGATTATGAAGAAATCAAGAAGACATTTAGTACACCGGAAGGGTCGAAGGACTTTATTGATGCAACTGGCATCGATACTTTTGCGGCGGCGATTGGTAATTTGCACGGTAAATATCCGGTACCAAAACAGCTTGACCTCGAATTGTTGCAACGAATTCGAGACAATATTGATTGTCAAATTAGCCTTCACGGTGGATCGGGTACGCCATTGCATTTCTTTGAAGAGGCGGCCAAGATTGGTGTCAGTAAGATAAATATAAATAGTGATATGCGCTATGTATTCCGTAAAACACTCGAAGAAGTTCTGGCCGAAAACCCTAATGAGTATGCAGTTGTAAAATTAATGCCTGAGGTTTATCAAGCTGTTCAAGCTGTAGTAGAGCAAAAGATTGAAGCGTTTGGATCAGCAGGCAAGGCTGTCATCTAAAATTATGGTGGCAAAAATAAAAGTTTTAACTATCGGCAAAGCAACTCAGGATGTTTTTTTGGCGAGCGATGAATTTGATCCTCACAAGGAGGGGAAGATACTCTATACTCACCTACCACTTGGTGCCAAAATGGAAGTTGATGAAGTAACCTTTGCTACCGGTGGCAATGCAAGCAATGTGGCAGTGACGCTGGCGCGTCAGGGTATCGATACATCGTATATGTGGACGCTTGGTCATGACCCAGCCTCAGAAACGGTATTACGAGATCTCGATAGAGAGGGTGTCGACACATCAGGTGTTACCCAAAAAGATATGTATCAGGCTGGATATTCAGTTATTATGCTAGCGACGAATGGTGAGCGTACAATTTTGAATCATCGTGGAGTATCAACGAATACTCGTGGTAATGATTTGGATCTTGAACTTATCGAGAAGAATGATTGGGTATATCCGACATCACTTGCTAATGGTGGCCTAGAGTTATTACGCAAGATTGTTAGCCATGCGGAAAAATTTGGAACGAAAGTCATGTTGAACCCGGCCGGACCTGAGCTAGCTGAACCTGAAAAGTTACGGACAATACTCGAAAGTGTTGATATTTTGTGTGTCAATAAAGAAGAGATGCAGAAAATCGTTGAGGGTACGACGTTAGAAGAATTGGTTGTTCATGGATTACGCTATGTGCCTGTTGTTATTGTCAGTGACGGTCCAAACGGTGTTGTAGCGAGCGACGGTAAAACAATTGTCAAAGCCGGTATGTATCAAGATGTCAAAGTAGTCGATAGGACAGGTGCTGGTGATGCATTTGCGAGCGGTTTTTTGAGTCAGTGGGCTCAGGGTAAGTCGTTGGTAGATAGTATTATTTTTGCGAGCGCCAACTCCACTTCTGTTGTGCAGTATATCGGAGCCAAAACCGGTATATTGCATAAGGACGTAAAATTGCATCATATGCCACTACACGAGCAACCGTTGGAGCAATTATGATATACAGAATCACACATTTAACCGTAAGCATGATATAATTCAAATAATATGACACATCTTTTAAAACAATTTTTAGGCAATGATCATCCGCTGTTTGTAACGAATATATTGACATTGGAGCGAGCAACGGGTGATGCGGGTGTCGACGTTAGACTACTTGCTGATATTACTGAACGCGGACACTCAGTGTTGCGAGGACTCGACCTTGATCCGTCAAATACGACTGCAGTAGAGGCTTACAATGCTTTAAACTTAGCCTCAAAAAGCGACACCAAGAGACAACTACTACATGATACCGATTTCGTTCTACTTCTTTTTGGTACCGATTTGGTGTCGTTTAATCTTCAAGATATCATTGAAAATGCCCATCACCAGCTACCATTTCAACAACGTATCTTAGGTCATGCCCAACGCCATTTGCGCATGGAAATTATTCGTCGATATGCTGAGCATGATCGTACTAATAACGATATGGTGCATCGTCTTGCGAGTGAAATTGGATTGAAATTAGATAAAGACGAAGGATATCATGATATCAAGGATGAGCACCACGGTATGCCAGTAGGTGACAATGAAGAAGAAGACCTTCGTGATATCAAGGATGATCATCGTAGTATGCCAAAATCATCAATCGTCGCAATTGGTGATATTTTTACCGATGCATTCATTAGATTACGCGATGATACAGCGCGTATCGATACGGATGAAGACGGCAGTAAGCGTCTGAGTTTTCCATATGGTTCAAAGCCCGCTTATGACCATGTTGATATTGTGAAATCTGTCGGTCCATCACCGAATGCTTCAGTTTCGATGGCGCGTCTTGGTATGGACGTTAGTTTGTTGGCATGGCTGGGCGATGATCAGGCAGGCAAGGAATCGCTTGACCATCTTAAAGAAGAAAATGTTGGTACGTCGCTAGTTGTGACACAACCGAATACTAAATCTAGTTACTGGTATGTTCTATGGTATCAATCCGACCGGACTATGCTTGTCAAAAGCGAGGACTATCAGTACGAATGGAAATCGCCCGATGAAGAACCAGAGTGGATATATTTGTCATATATCGGTGAAAACTCGTGGCCACTACATGAACAACTTGTTGCGTATCTTGAAGAACATCCAAAAGTTAAATTAGTATTCCAGCCTGGAACATTTCATTTTAAGTGGGGTGTCGAAAAACTTGCTGAACTATATAAGCATACACATCTGATTGTTATGAACCGTGAAGAGGCAATGGACGTGACTGGTAAATCGCATGATTCAATCAAAGAACTTGCTATTGGCTTACATGATTTGGGTCCGAACATTGTTGTTATTACCGACGGACCAAATGGCTCGTATGCTTCTTATGACTGGAAAATTGTCACGATTCCTAATTACCCTGATCCAGCTCCTCCGCTTGACAGAACTGGTGCCGGTGATGCCTTTGCTTCAACGATTGTTTCTGCGCTTGCACTTGGCGAATCGATGGATACTGCACTGACGTGGGCGCCAGTAAATAGCGCAAGTGTTGTCCAAAAACTTGGTGCACAAGCAGGATTGCTTAAGCTTGATGAACTTAAAGAATGGCTGTCGAAAGCTCCAGATGACTACAAACTGACGGAGATACACGAGTGAGATATCAGATATGCGTATCTGGCGCAGCTAGTGGCGAAACAGTCACAGCATCGCATCAATTAGCGTATGACCTAGGCAAATCAATTGCCAAGAAAGGCAAAACTCTCCTTACGGGAGCGACGGTTGGTTTACCACATTATGCAGCCATGGGTTTTACATCAGTTGAAGACAGCCATCATGGTGTATCGGTAGGCTTCAGCCCTGCAAGTTCATTTCGCGAGCATGTCGCTACATATAAATTGCCTACAAGAGAGTTTGATTACATCAACTTTACGGGCATGGAGTATGTTGGTCGTGATGTGCATCTTGTACGTAGTGCTGATGCTGTTATAACAGTCGGTGGACGTATGGGTAGCTTACATGAACTCGCAACAGCCCTTGAAAGTCGGAAAGTTTGTGGTGTACTGATGGGGAGTGGCGGTCTTGCTGACTACATTCCAACACTTCTTGAACATATCGAGGCACCTGGTGCCAAAGATATTATTTTTGATACCGATCCAGAACGACTAGTCGATAAAATTATCAACGCGCTTGATAGAAAATACGCTGATTTTGAACACGACGGCACCGACAAGCAAGTTGAGCTTCGAATGAGCAAAAACGGCTAGCCATGATTTTTATCAGTTACGTCTGATGTATACTGGATAGATTATGGACGGTAAGTTTCGATTAGAAACAGAATATCAGCCGACAGGTGATCAGCCGACGGCTATTGCTCAGTTGATTGAGGGACTTGAGAAGGGTGAGCGTGAACAAACGTTGCTAGGCGTAACTGGTTCTGGTAAAACATTTACGATGGCTAACATTATCGCTAATCGACAAGTGCCGACGCTTGTTTTGGCGCATAATAAGACTCTAGCGGCCCAACTGTATGGTGAATTTAAGTCATTTTTCCCCGACAATGAAGTGCATTATTTTGTGAGCTATTTTGACTATTACCAGCCAGAAGCTTATATTTCATCAAGCGATACATATATAGAAAAAGATAGCAAAATTAACGACGAGATTGATAGGTTGCGACATGCGGCGACGACTGCACTTCTTACGCGACGCGACGTGATTATTGTTGCTAGTGTCAGTTGCATCTATGGTATCGGTAATCCTGATGATTACGCTGATATGTCGATTCATTTGCAGACTGGTGAGCGACGACAGCAAGATAAATTTATTCGCTTACTCACAGATATACAATATCAACGAAATGATGTTGATTTTCATCGTGGAACGTTTCGTAGCAAAGGTGATGTTGTTGATGTATTTCCGGCAGGCAGTGATGTTGCTTATCGCGTTGAATTTTTTGGCGACGAAATAGAACGCATTACGCGGATTGATCCTCTGACAGGCGAAATACTAGGCGAGCCACAGGAATTGAAAATTTTTCCCTCCAGTCACTACGTTACACCAAAAGAAAAACTTCAAGGTGCTATCGAGAACATCCAAAAAGAATTTGATGATCGAATGAAATGGTTTGAGAAACATGACAAGCTTCTTGAGGCACAACGTTTAGCACAACGAACTAAGTATGATTTGGAGATGCTAGAAGAAACTGGATTTGTTAAAGGAATCGAAAACTACAGTCGCTATCTGACTAACCGTGAACCTGGTGAACAGCCTGCGACTTTGCTCGATTATTTTCCAGACGATTGGTTGTTGCTTGTTGATGAGAGCCATCAGTCACTACCGCAAGTGCGCGGAATGTATAACGGTGATAGAGCGCGCAAAGAGGTGCTTGTTGAGTATGGATTTCGATTACCATCAGCGATGGATAATCGTCCGCTCAAGTTCGATGAATTTGATAAGCACATTAACCAAGCAATTTATGTATCTGCGACTCCTAGCGAATATGAATTAACTCACAGCCCTGAACCGGCCCAGCAAATTATCCGTCCAACAGGGTTGCTTGATCCACAAATTATTATCCGTCCAACAAAAGGTCAGATAGATGATTTGATTGCCGAAATTCGTGATCGTATCGAGAAGAAACAGCGCGTACTTATTACGACGCTAACGAAACGGATGGCGGAAGACCTGAGCCAATATTTGCTGGATCTCAACATTAAGACAGCCTATATTCACAGCGATGTTGATACTATGGAGCGAGGTGATATTCTCAATGACCTTCGAAGTGGTATCTATGATGTCCTTGTCGGTATTAATTTGCTCCGAGAGGGACTTGATTTACCAGAAGTGAGTATGGTTGCGATCATGGACGCCGATAAAGAGGGATTTTTAAGAAGCGAGAGTGCGCTCATACAGACAATTGGTCGCGCCGCACGCCACGTTGAGGGAACAGTGTACCTATACGCGGATAAGACTACCCGGTCAATGCAAGCGGCCATTGATGAAACATATCGTCGTCGAAGCATACAAGAAACGTATAATACTGAACATGGAATTACACCTACAACGATAGACAAGGCAATTAGCGAAGGCCTTCGTGCGATTATTCCGAAAAAAGCCGACGACAAGCCAAAATTGGATTTGAAGAAGATTCCAAAAGATGAATATAATAGCTTGATAAAAGACCTCAGCGGGCAAATGGAACTGGCGAGTGCTAATTTGGAATTTGAGAAGGCTGCCGAATTGCGCGATTTGATTGCTGAAATCAGAGCAAAAATGTAGCTATAAAAGTCTAACACTACTTGCAAATGGCCCTACTCTATATTTTATCTCTGTGTTACACTTAAACATAAGCATGGAAGATTTGTCCCAGAACCCATACATTCCGCAGGAATCGGAACAAATTCGCCAAAAAGTATACGAACGCCATTCGCCACTGGGCCGTGTAGTTAAATGGGCGCTTATTATCACTGTTGTCGTTGCGGTTCTTGTAGGTGTGGGGTTATTTTTTGTCGTACCAAAAACGACAGCGGTTGATCAACAGGCTAGGGTTAAGCTAGCTGACGCATTGCAACCCCCCGATCAGACTCTCAAAAGAGTTGCTGTCGCTTCTGAGCTTGGATTTGAACTCAATTATGACAATCGCGTCTATAGTAGCTATGCTGAGGTTGGTGACAGCTCGGCCGGAACGGACAGTAGTGCCGCTGTACTATCGGGTGAAACGTATGAGAACAATGACCTTCGTATAGCGCGTGCATACAATTACGTCCGCATTCGACCACTTCAAAGTGTTGATTCTCAGCGCGCATTAGCTCCGTTACCGCCACAACTTGAGCTATTTGCGACGGTAAGTGACGATGATCTTACTAAGGCGGCGGCAGTACCCGAAAATAGAAGTTTTTCAAAATTAAGTTTGTTCGTAAAGATTGATGGCGATAAGCGCACTGCCAAAAAAGTTGCTGACGATAAGACGGTTGTCACAATTGATGCTACAAAACCTGTAAGTAGTACAGTTGGTGGCATCGATTATCAGAAGGTTCGTTACACGACTACGAATGATAATTACCGTATATCAAACGTAAAATATGATGACTGTTACTATACAATCCAAAACAATCGACCATATTCTATCTGTCTTACTGGTATTAGGCCTTCTAACGTCAGTGCAGCCAGTCTGGTTGAGGATGTATTCAATATGATTACGTTCCAAGAGCCAAATGTTAGTGAATCTACGAGCGACGATGCGAGTACACCCAAAAAGACATCTTTTGTTCCTTTGGATTTTCGTTTAGCGCAAGCGACGACTACTGATACTAACACTGATACATCAACAGATTCAACAGATAATTCAACGACGGATGCTGGTGAGTCACCACTTTTGACCGTTAAGCCATTGTATTATGATGATGCGAATAGTTTGCAGACAATTGCGAAATCACAACCGAGCGTTGTTCGTATTGGAACGCTTTATTGTACTAATCTTGCATTGAAATTAGAATCGGGCGATACTGCCATAACGTTAAGCGATGCCTGCTCCGGCAATACTTCAAGTGGAGTATTTATTTCGAAGGACGGATTAATTGCTACAACAGGGCATGCAATACGCACCCAGAAAAAAGCAGCTATCGCTGGGTATATTAATTTTGCGCCAGACCAAGACCAGATGCTTGATAGGCTGCAGCGAGTTCTTGATTATTTATTGAAATCAAGGATTATTTTGCAGTCGGATGCTGATTACTTAAAAACGGGCGCATCAATTGGTGATCAGGAGGCGTTAGCGAAAATTCAAAACCTCGGATCTGTTATCCCTGACAATTTCATTACACCTATCGACGAGACGTATACATATGCAATACAGCCGACAGATAAGCCTATTGTTGTTAACCGTACAGACACGGCTAGGCCATCATTTGCCTATTCTGATACCGTTTTAAGCGCTAAATATGTCGCATCTAATTACGAGGTCAACAAATCAGTTCAGGAGGTATTTAATAGCGATACACCCACACAAGATGTTGGTATATTGAAATTAGATGGAGATTATCCATCTATTCCGATTGTCCCGAAAGAAGACGTTAGAACTAAGGATACTTTAAATATACTTGGATTCCCCGCGTATTCTGATAGTACTCTGTCAATTGACAAGATTCGAAATCAACCGATTGCGACTGTAGTAAAAGTTGAGCAGGCATATCAAAAAGACGGCCAGCGATTGATTCAAATAGATGCTCCAGTATCACCAGGAAATGATGGAGCACCAGTATTTGATAATGAGGGTCAACTAATAGGATTCGCTGTTTATGGTTTTCCATACTGTCCAGATCAGCAGTGTTTTGCAAATGGAACAGTCAGATCGTCTGCCGAGCTTCTAAAGCTATTAGATGACGAAAATATGTCCTTATCGACAGATAGCCAGATAGCTACGAATTGGCGCGAGGGTGTAACTCAGTATTTCCGAGCAAATTATGCAGCTAGCGTCAGTGCTTTCACGCTTTCTGGCAGTGCGTATCCGTTCAATCGTTGGGCGGAACCACTAAGTAAACTCTCGACTACATATGAAGGGAGCACGAGTGATACGTCACTCATGAATCAACTACAGTTAATTATGATAATCGTTCTTGTTATCCTTGTGATTGTGACTATTTTGTTAATCATAGCATTTGTGTTGCAACGACAACGCCTTAGTCAGATGAGGGTTGGCCACTATGGTACTGAGGTTAACAATGCGGTTCCAGCACCAGCGTCGCCTCCGCCTATGACTGTTCTTCCGCCCGTAAACTCTTTTCCTTCAATGCAACCAAGCCAACCAGTTCAACAACAATACTCAAAGCCTATTGAAACGCCCGTACTTTCTATTCAGAAACCTTCAGTTTTTCCACAACAACCAAATCCTAATGCTGGACAACAGCCACCTAATTATCAAGTTGATCAAAACCAACAGGTAAACCAACAGCCTCAGAATACACAATCGCCCGAAGATCCATTTTATAAGTAGCAAATATAAATAAGCGGGCTGCAGTAAATTTAAGTTAGCGTATTTTGTATATTTCGTATTTTATGCGGATAATAACAAAAGACTTTTGGGAATTATTCTAGTATAATAAATCCTATGACCACCATAGTCTCTCAAGATGATGTATTACATCTGGCCCAGCTATCTAGCCTACAGCTTAGTAATGATGAAATTGCTTCGTTACAGATAGATCTTGAGAATATCATTCAATATTTCGAGTTACTTGGTGAACTTGATACGAGCGGAGTTGAACCGACGTATCAAGTAACTGATTTGGAAAATGTGTTTCGTAATGACGAAATCGTAGAATCAAATGCGAATCGCGATATACTGCTGAAATTATCACCTGACCAAAAATATAATCAGATAAAGGTGCCAAAGGTACTATAATGGCTAACATTTCAGATTATTTGGGCTTATCTGCCGTCGAGAATGTAAACAAGGCAATCGCTCTAGCAAAAGCAAACGAAGAATTTAATGCATTACTTTCGCTTTGTGAAGAACGAGCTATTGATCGTGCTGAAAAAGTGGATAGCGGAGAGATTTCCGGACGTCTTGCCGGCGTACCGTTTATCGCTAAAGATAATTTTTTGACATTTGGATCGACAACTACTGCGGCAAGTCATTTTCTGGAAAGTTTCCATGCCCCCATTCAGGCGACAGCCATTGAGAAATTGGAAGCAGAAGGCGCAATTTGTATTGGTAAATCAAATCTCGATGCATTTGCTCATGGTGGTAGTACAGAAAATTCCGCATTTGGACCAACGTTGAATGCTACGGATAAAACTCGCGTTGCTGGTGGTTCGTCTGGTGGTTCAGCCGTGGTGACTGCACTGAATATAGTGCCGTTTGCGATCGGTACTGATACAGGGGGATCAATCAGGCAACCTGCTAGTTTTAATGGTGTGATTGGAGTTAAGCCAACCTATGGCACCGTGAGTCGTTATGGTGTAGTAGCAATGGCTAGTAGCACTGATACAATAGGTTGTTTTACGACCAATGCCGCTGACGCTGAGATGGTTATGGAAATTATGGCTGGTCGTGATGAGCGTGATATGACGACTCTTCCAGACTTTTTTGCACCACTAGAAAGCATAAAAAAACTAAAAATTGGTGTCATTAAAGAATTTATGACAGAAGATGTCGACAGTGACGTTATTTCTCAAGTCAGTGGCTATATCGATAATTTAAAAACTGCTGGTCACGTAATAGAAGAAGTGTCTATTCCGATGCTTAAATATGCATTGGCAATGTATTACATTATAGTGCCTGCTGAAATCAGTAGTAACCTTGCGCGTTATGATGGTATTCGGTACGGTAATCGCGTAGAAGCGAACACGCTGTCCGATGTATATGGTCGTTCACGCGACCAAGGTTTTGTAGCCGAAAACAAACGCCGTATTATGATTGGTAGCTATGTACTTTCTAGCGGATTCTTTGACGCTTATTACCTACAGGCACAAAAAGCTCGGACGCTTCTTATTAACGAATTCAATGAATTACATTCCAGTTATGACATTTTAATTGGACCTGTTAGCCCAACGCCTGCGTTTAAACTAGGTCAGAACACTTCTGATCCTGTAAAAATGTATCTGGCGGATATAATGACAGTTCCAGCAAGTCTTGCTGGTTTGCCTGCAATCAGCGTACCTGCCGGTAAGACCAGCGATGGATTACCTGTCGGTGTTCAACTAATAGGTAAGCGTCGGGATGATGCAAAATTGCTGGCTCTTGCGAAAAGTATGGAGGTGGTAGCGTAATGCAGAGCGGATTATTATTTTTATTTGCTGCGATAATCGTCGTTGGCGCATTATTATTTGCAATTATTACATTTAGCAAGCGTGGTGGCGGACTGGACGTTGAAAAATATCGTATCGATTGGCTTGCTATAGAACAATCTCTCGTCCGTAATAATGAATCAAGCTATCACTTAGCGGTTTTAAATGGGGATAAGTTAGTAGACAAGGCTTTGCGCGACAAAGGTTTTAGCGGTCAGAATATGGGTGATAGACTCAAGTCGGCAAAAGACAAGTTGCCACATCGTAATGATGTATGGGAGGCACACAAGCTACGCAACAAAATCGCTCATGAACCGGACGTGAAAGTATCCTACGATCAAGCTAGACGAGCACTTAGTGGTTTCAAGCAAACGCTCAAAGACTTGGGGGCTATCTAATGACGAATTGGAAAATGACCATTGGTATTGAGTGTCACGTTCAACTAGCAACAAGGACCAAACTATTTAGTCCAGCAGACAATGATGCTCGCGATAAAGAACCAAATAGCGTCGTGCATCCAGTTGATTATGGTCTACCTGGCATGTTGCCGATGCTTAACCGCAGTGCTGTCGAGCTTGCCGTAAAGGCCGGCAAAGCCTTGAATGCCAAAGTCGCCAACGTTAGTCGTTTTGATCGCAAGCATTATTTCTACCCTGACCTTCCTAATGGGTACCAAATTACTCAAATGTATAATCCGACTATACTTGCTGGAGAAGTTGATGTGCCAATGGAAGACGAGCCTTCGGTAAAAGTTCGTATTCATCATGCGCACATTGAAATGGACGCAGGTAAGTTGACGCATTATGGTGACTATAGCCTCGTTGATCTTAATCGTGCCGGTACACCTTTGATTGAAATTGTATCTGAACCCGACATGCACTCACCACAGGAGGCAAAAGCGTATGCTGCTGAGCTTCATAAACTTATGATGTACGCAGGTGTAACGCATGGTGATTTGTATCATGGTAACATGCGCTTTGACGTCAATGTTTCAGTTGCGGCTGATGACGCAATAGAACTTGGTAAGCGAGCGGAAGTAAAGAACCTAAATTCTTTCCGAAGTGTTGAACGGGCGGCTGAGTATGAATTTAAACGACAGGTAGAGTTGCTCGAGAAGGGGGAGCGAATTGTACAGGAAACGCGTGGTTGGGATGAAACGACGCAAAAAACATCTTCACAGCGTAGCAAAGAGGACGCTCAAGACTATCGCTATATGCCGGATGCGGACATCCCTCCAATTATTTTGTCTGATGAAGAAATTAGTGAAATTCAACAGGAAGTTCCATTGTTGCCGCCACATTATCGTACGGTGTGGACTGAAGCTGGATTCAATAAGGACATTCAGGACGCGTTACTTCTTTCGCAAAATTCTGCGGAACTAGTTGAACGTATTCGAGTCAAATCAAATTCATCTGTCGCAAAACGGGTTGGCTATTGGTTCCTCAAGGTTGTTTCTAAAGATCTGCAAGATGATGAAATTATTCAACAGGTCAGTCAGCCTATTTCGGATGATTATTTCATTGAACTGGCGACAATGGTTGAAGACGGCACTCTCAATTCAAACGCTGGTGATACAATATTTTTTGAGATGCAAAAAACATCCGAATCGCCAAAAGCTATTGCTGAACGATTGAATCTTGTACAGGTTAGTGATGAAGCTGTCATTGCCCAGATTGTCGATGAAGTTATAGCCGACCCAGCAAACGCGAAAGCGGTCGATGATATCAGGTCGGGTAACGAGAAGGTCATTGGGTTCTTGGTGGGTCAAATTATGAAGAAGTCTCAAGGCAAAGCTAATCCTGCAATGGCACAAAAGTTAATAAAGGAGAGAATATAATTATGAGACAGCCAACTAAGGCGATCATAGCAGCGGCTGGATTTGGTACGCGCTTCTTACCTCAGACCAAGGCTATGCCTAAAGAAATGTTGCCACTTATTGACAAGCCCATAATTCAATATGTCGTCGAAGAGCTAGTTGATGCAGGTATCAAAGATATTATCATTGTCGGCAGTAGTAACAAACGTGCAATTGAGGATCACTTTGATGTTCCAAGCGAGGACTTGCTGGCAAATCTTCGCGCTGGCGGTCCTAAAAAACAACCGTACATTGATTTGTTGAACAAAATTTCCGATCAGGCTAACTTTATTTATGTACGTCAAAAGGGGCCATATGGTAACGCAACACCTCTTGCATGCGCAGCTCATCTTATCAACGAGGATGAACCGTTTATTTATACATTTGCTGATGACTTTTTTGTTGCTTCCCCTAGTCGTTTCAAGCAAATGGTGGATCTTTATGCTAAACATAAAAAGCCTATATTGACCTGTAAGCCAGTTTCAGATGATGACGAGTACGATCGTTATGGCATCGTAGCTGGCGAGCACATTGACGACACTCTTATGAAAATGTCGCATATTGTTGAGAAGCCAGGAAAAGCTGATGCGCCATCAAATCTAGCCTCTGTTAGTAGCTATTTGCTTCGTGGTGAAATCTTCTCTTATATAGATGACGCAAGAGAAGATTACGATAAAAGTGGTGAGTTTTTAATTCAGCCGATTATGCAAAAAATGATTAATGATGGTTATGAATATCTAGCGTATGCAGTCCAAGATGGTCGCTATTACGATACAGGTAATAAACTGGAATATCTTAAAACGGTTATCGATTTTGGTCTGAGAAACGAAGAAATGGGTCCGGCTCTGACAGAGTACCTTACTGATCGTTTAAAGTAATGGTACAATAAGGTTATGGATTGGTCACAAGTACTCGTTATTATTCTTTCACTATTTTTGGCTATCTTCTTGTTGCTTGGAATTATTCTTGTAGTATTGTTGATTAAAGTTACTCTTCAAATAAAAAAAGTTACTGAATCAGCACAAAAGACGGCTACAAATTTAGAAAGTCTAGTAAGTAACGTAAGTCGATTCAGTTCCCCTGCTCTTGTAGGTAGAATGGTCATAAAGCAGATAAAAAACCTAAGAAAGAGGAAGGTGAAATAGATGGTTAAAAGATTTCCAATCGGAGCAATTATCGGTGCTGTTGCAGGTGTTGTTGCTGGTGTATTAGTAGCGCCAAAAAGTGGTAAAGAAACGAGAGAAGACCTCAAGGTGAGGGCTGATGAGTTAAAAATTAAAGCAATAAAAACTGCTGATGAAACAAAATCATCAGCAGAAGATTTAAAAAAAAATTTAAAGAATAAGTTACAAAAATAGCATGGTAAAAAATCCAAAAATTGTTGAAAAGGTGGCTCATGATCAACAACTTGGAGCAAGACGGGGTGTACTAGAAGAGATTTTTAACGATTATTATAAATCTAGACGTAATATCTATAAGGTAAACTTCGTTCGCGGTATTTTTTTTGGTTTTGGAAGTGTATTAGGGGGCACAATTGTTGTCGCTTTGCTTGTTTGGGCACTTAGTTTCTTTGTTCAAATTCCAGGTATTGGCGGCGCTGCACAGAAAGCTCAAAATTCTCTTGAGAAAAGCACTAATTAAGCGAGTATAATAGTAGTATGAATAGTACTTATATTCCAGGTGTGTGCAATATAGGTCCAGCTGAGATACGCATGCGTCGTATGATTGGATATATCGGACTTGGTATAACAATCATGTTATTCGTAATATTTTATTTTGTATCGATTGATTCACTATTACGATTGATTGTATTTTTGCCAGCTAGTGTAGGTGCATCAGGTTTTTTGCAGGCTCAACTTCATTTTTGCGCACGATTTGGCATGAGCGGATTGTTTAATTTTAGTGATGATATTCGGCATCAAGAGAGTGTCGATCAGTTAGAGTTTCGTAAAAAGGATCAAAGAAAGGCCGTCACAATTATTTTCGGCTCTGTCGTCATAGGTATAGTTGTTGCCACAGTAGCGTACTTACAGCCATCTGTGAGTTAATCAAGTTGTCTATGTTTGCTATACAATGTATACTGGTCACAGGAGATAACTATGCCGACTAAAAAACATACTGACAAATCATATATTAGCTTCGGCCTTGATTCATTTGGCGATATTCCCGTGGGCGACGATGGAAAAATAATGACTCACGCAGGTGCTATTCGACAGGTTATTAGAGAGGCAGTTCTTGCAGATAAGCTTGGTATTGATTCAATTGCGCTCGGTGAACATCATCGATCAGAGTTTGCGATAAGTAGTCCAGAAATGGTACTTGCAGGAATAGCGGGACAAACAAAAAACATTAAGCTTGCATCTGGTGTGACAGTACTCAGTTCGGATGACCCGGTACGTGTATTCCAACGCTTTTCAACACTCGACGCCGTATCTAACGGTAGAGCGCAAGTAATACTTGGTCGTGGATCGTTCACAGAATCATTTCCACTTTTTGGATATGATTTAAAAGATTACGAAGTATTATTTGAAGAAAAAATAGAACTGTTTGCTGAGCTTCTCAAGGAGGAGCCTGTTACCTGGAGCGGTACTACTCGTGCCAGTCTTAATATGGCGGACGTATTACCAAAAACTGAATCCGGTCATCTGGAGACACTAGTTGGTGTTGGCGGCTCTCCGCAATCAGTTATTCGGGCGGCAAAATATGGTTTTCCACTCGTGTTAGCAATTATTGGTGGTTCGCCAGACCGATTCGTACCTTACGTCGAGCTGTATAAACAAGCTACGAAGGAACTGGGCACTTCATCTGATTTGATTGGTATGCATTCACCGGGATTTATTGCCGACACTGACGAAGAAGCAACAAAAATCGCGTACCCAACCCATAAGGCATACTTTGATCGAATCGGCCGAACTCGTGGCTGGCCACCAGTAACTCGCGAACATTTTGATTATGAAGTCAGTAATGGGTCATTATATATTGGATCGCCAGAGACGGTTGCTCAGAAGATTGCAAAATCAATTAAAACACTTGGTGTTAATCGTTTTGATCTTGTATATGGCAGTGGACCGATGCCAGCAAAGGCTCGAATGCACATGGTTGAACTGTACGGCACTAAGGTTATTCCGCGTGTCCGTGAGCTATTGGCGAATAAAAAATCCGATGGCAAAAAATAAGGCAATTGCTATTCTTGGTGCCGGTAAGCTCGGAACTGTTTTATCACAACTTGCATTGAACGCTGGCTATAGAGTTTTTATTGCCGGTTCAGGGAGCCCCGACAGAATTGCTCTTAGTGTAAAAATACTCACCCCTGGTGCGGTTGCAGTGACGATAAGTGACGCTATAGAAAATGCCGAAATTGTTATATTGGCGCTACCTTTAAGTAAATATCGTAGTATTCCAGCGGAAAAACTAAGTGGTAAACTAGTGGTCGATGCTATGAACTACTGGTGGGAGGTTGATGGTAAGGATGAAGAATTTGCAAATTCAAAGATATCATCAAGTGAGATAATTCAAAATTTTCTGCCTAAATCACGAGTCATAAAAGCGTTAAGCCATATGGGGTATCATCATCTTATCGACGAATCGAAGCCAGCTGGAAGCATAGGACGAAAAGCAATTGCAATTGCGGGAAATAATGAAACCGATAATTTAGTAGTCGCCGATATTGTTAATGACTTCGGTTTTGACCCTGTTATTATTGGACCACTTACTAGTGGCAAGATTTTAGAGCCAGGTCATGAACTTTTTGGGGCGAACATTGACAAAGAAACACTAATGTCTGTAGTGGCGATTAGTAATTAATAGATACGATTTATTTGTAAAAAAATACAATTAGTGATAAAACGGTACAAATGAGTTTTGAAGGAAGTACAACACAATTAGATTTATCTAACGTAGAGGGTTTTTCAAATGAGCCGCTTTCGTTTGAAGATGCGTACGAACAATACTATAACGACCTTCTTCTTAGTATTAAGAAGTATCCAGTGCGTGATCCGGATAGTATAGTGCAGGATGTTTTCGAAAAGGCTTTGCGGCAGAATAAGAAAGAGCCCGATGTTAGTTTGCAAAAAGGATGGTATTTTACTGTAGCCTATCGCCTGGCAATGAGCGAGCTACGTTCATCTAGGCATAAAAGAGATTTAATGACGGAGCCGGGTGCGTATGTTTTTGAGAGTTATCCTGATGCTAATATTAATATGAGATTTGATAATGTAGAAACGGAACAAGTCTTAGCGCAATTGGACAGAGTTTTTGCCGATAAGCCAGATAATTGGCGTGAAACGGTCGTTCGGTATGCATTTCGCGGTGATACTCTTCAAGAAATTAGCAAGGACATTGATTGTAAGCGCGGTACAGTTGGCTCAATTTTTTTTCGGGCAATGAGGATTATGAAGTCAGATACGGAATTTCTGCAAACTCTTGGAGTGGAGGCATCTAAAAATGGGTCTTGCAACATCAAACAGTAAGAGTACAATGAATCGTAATAACAAAGGTAATGGAGAATCTCATGTCGTCACACGAACAACAATCATCATCTTCTTCACATGAAACAGAGACATATAGTGATACTGAAATGAGCCCAGAGGCTACTGCTGAAGCGATTGCAATCGCTAATCAACAAGAACGAATAGAAGATATAACGAGTGATACCGACGATCTACTTGATGACATCGACAAATATCTTGAAAACGATGAGTTGGTTAAGGCCTTTATACAACAAGGTGGACAGTAGGGCGTCAATGTTTGAAAAGCCATTCCAGCAAGTTTATGGTACTGAATTTGAATGGCCTATGGCTGAACGACTGGATGGGAAGAAACACTTTGATCAGGTAAAAGCGTCTAGCAATTCTGAAGATTTTTTAGAAACGTACTTACTAGAGGGGCTTATTAACAACGGCAGAAATAGGGGAAGTTTTTTAAGTAACGGATCGAGATATTATAGCGATGTGGGTGAGAAAGTTGAATATGCTACGCCAGAGGACACGTCAATTATGGGTGTCGTGGTGTCAGAACTTGCTGGCGAAAGGATTGCTGCCGAAAGTCTTCGTCGGTACATAGTTGATCATGAAAATATTGCCAATGTAAAAATGTTCAAGAGAGCCGTCGATGATAAACGAGAAACTTGGGGCTATCATATAAATGTCTCCGAGGACCGCACAAAGATAATAAATATACCAGAGGATACCAAGGCTGTAGTAGCACACCTAGCGACCAGTCAAGCAATACTAGGTGGCGGAGCGGTGTTTAGAGATTTAAAAACAAAAGAATACGGCTATAGCTTTGGGCAAAAAGTTTTAGCACCGATTAATCACGATTATGATGTTGGTACTACTTTGTGCACTAAGCCGTTCGTTAATCTACGTGACGAGCCACTTGCAGATAAGGAAAAGTTTTGGCGAATACACGTTGTTGGTGTAGACCCTCATATTTCAACTTGGGCTAGCTGGATGTCCATCGGGACAATTGGACTTATGCTTGCGGCAAGCCGACAGGGAAAAGCAAAAGATTTATCGGTTGCTGGCGCAACTGCTCCTGCGGCTAATTTGGCCGTACATGCATCGACAGACCTTGAAATGAGAAATTATTATAAAATGTCAGACGGAGGTCGCTATACCAGTCTTGATATTCAGGCTAAATGTATAGATGTTGCACGACATGTTAGTGATCGGACGGAAGAGCAGGATACAATTTTAGAGGAGTGGGAGCGTGCTCACCATGTTCTATCTACGAATCCGATGTCACTCATGGAGAGCGATGCAATCGCAAAACTTGCTCTAATAAGGGGTAATCTCGAGAGACGTAATAAGGAAAAGATGGATGAGAAAAGTGCTGAAATTGACTTAGAATATACCGAAGTATTTTCTGCTACAAAAGACCAAGCTAATAAGCTAACAACAGATCAACTATTTGAGTCATCCTTTCCATATAAAATTCGCCAAAAATACGGTAGACAAGCTTATGTGTCATCTAATCAGATTCATTACGCTATGTATAATCCTCCTATTAAAACGCGAGCCGCGAAACGAGCGGAAATTGTTAAGAACGGTGCATTTGAAGTAAACTGGCACGAATATAATTATAAAGGTGATAAAAAAATCTCACTTGGAGAAGCGATTAATTCCGACTAATGATTATACATACACGGGTAATTTGCCCTGTATTGCTAAATCGCCACTGGTTTTTGCTTCGGCTTTTTAATTTCTTTTCGTTTGTTCTGACCTTTTGCCATATAATCCTCTTCTTTAATTACTTAACCAGTATACACCTCGGCGATGGTAACTATCATTTTGTATGTGAAATAATCCTAGAGTAAATTTGAAAAATACCACCTAAGTGATTATAGACTGATACTTGCCAGTTATACGTATGCGATTTATAATCACTTCAACATGTATCGTCAGCAAGGATTTGGGAATATTATCATTATAGCTGTTATTATTACAGTGTTAACTAGTGCTCTGGCAATAGTAGCATGGAAAAATATCGGACCAGGTAAGCACTCTTCGGACCAGGTAAAACAGACGACCACTCCATCCGTACCCTCAACTCCAAGTTCAGATATAGCACCCATCGAACCAACTAACCTCATGGCGAATACAAAATCAGATAGCTCAAGCATTTGGGCTGGCTATGTAGCCAGTGGTAAGGTATTCAATGAGGCAGAGGGTAGAGTGAAGGTGCCAATAATTACATGTAATGGTAAACAACAGACGTTTGGTGCCTGGGTAGGTTTCGATGGCTGGGGAGGCCTACAGTCAGTAGAGCAGACTGGAGTAACCGCTACATGTGATAACGCTTCGGCATATGTCAAGGCCCCTCCGACAAATGGAGTTTATTATTACGCCTGGTCGGCAATGCACGGCGCAGGAAGCTATAAGACGTATGATTTTGCAGTCAGGCCAGATGACATCATTCATTATAAAATATCATATGCTGATGGTGTATATACAATGACGGTAAAAAATGAAACAACTGGTCAAAGTGGAACCAACATACAAAAATGTATTATCGACCAGACAGCCCGCCAATCGACCGGTAGAACTGATTGCCCGCGTATGTATGCTGAGTGGATTGTTGAACGACCTGGATCTAATCAAATGGCGGATTTTGGCAGTGTAGTACTATATGACAATACAGCAACTGACAGTGATGGTAATAAGACGTATATTGAGGGATTTACAAACAGTCGTGTCGACATGATTCAAAATAAAAATATGTTGGCGAATACGTTTACCCTGGCGGGAAGAGGTGCATTCACCGTTGCCTGGACGAACAGTGGAATACCTGGTGAATAGTTGTGTAAATAGACGGACAAATAAAATAGTGAGTATATATCGAGCATACTCTGTTCAGATGGCTAGAGTCAATTTTTCGTCATTCGATTTCGTATTTTTCACATCGGTTGAGACTCTATGAATGTTTAGTTTATCATCTGGAGTAGGTTTCATGATCTTGTATAGCGCGTTTTCATCACTAATTAATGGGTTGAGCCATTCAGCTTCGTCACGAGGGTCGAGAATGATCGCCCTTTGTAGTGGCTTTTTAGGGCCACGGTCGTATAGTGTGGTGATGATTGCGTAAGTGCCCCATTCCTTGCCATCAGGATCAGTCCAGGATGAATAAATACCAGCGAAGGCAAAAAGTTCTTGGTTGGTAGGATGAAGATAAAAGGGGAGTCTACCGTCAATGGTTTGTTGCCACTCGTAAAATCCATTGGCTGGAATCAAACAGCGTTTTTGTCGTATTGCCTCTGACCAGGTCGGCTTATCAAAAATACCCTCAGCTTTGGCCTGATAGGTTTTATATCTAAAAACCGAATTGTTATCCTTGGCCGTGGCGGGTATGAATCCCCATTTCATGCGCTCGAGTGTGTTTGTGTCGTCACGATTGATAATAACCGGATTCATCTGAGTGGGACTGATATTATAGCTACGCTTGACTCCAGTTGGAACGCCAGCAGGTAAACTAAACCTATCTCGGAGCTTTTCGATTTCAAAAAGAGTATAACGTTCAATCATTGAATTAGTATAACTCAATCAAGTAATATAACGGCACTTACTAGTGTAATACCCTGTGTCGCCATAGTAACGTCTGTATTCATACTCATAAATAACCTATACTGATAAAAGGAAATCAAGCCAAATAAGGAGCAGATACATATGTCACTAGAAATCCAATCGACCACATCCCCAGAGAGTCCTGAGCTCGTACGTAACTTTTTACGTGAACATTACAGTGGGGTATTGGCAACGGCTGATAGTGCCAGTAATCCTCATGCGGCTACTGTTTACTTTTCGCTACAAGATGATTTTAGTTTGTTGTTCGGTACAAAAACTGAGACGCAAAAATATAAGAATATAGAAGAAAATAAACAAGTTGCTTTTGTCGTGTATGACGAAAAAGAGCAAACAACAATTCAGATTACCGGACATGTAGAAGTTATTGAGGATGAAGACCTCCGTCAAAAAGTCATTAATTCAATGTTTATGTCATCTGCTGAGAGTAGTGCGAGAGAATTGCCACCGGTCGAGAAATTGTTAGCAGGAGATTACGTCGCATTGCGTCTTGTGCCAATGGTTATAAAAATGGCAGTATTTGCACGTCCAGATTCTGAAGGTGATGACTTATACGAAACATTGTTGTTCAGCGGGCAGGATAGTCAGTAATATACGAAGTTTACTTAAGTCGAGTATAATAAATAGTACTATGGTTGGGGTAAAATCAATTCAGGACGTAGCCGGCACTTTGAAGGTGTCTGATTATGTTCATCTTCATAATCATACACATCACAGCTTGTTAGACGGTATGTCAAAGGTTAGTGGCTTGGTTGATTTGGTAAAAGAAAAGGGCATGGAAGCAGTCGCAATTACCGATCATGGAACAATGAGTGGAGCAATTGAATTCTACAAAATTGCAGAGGAAAAAGGTATTAAGCCGATTATCGGCATGGAAGCGTATGTCGCTGCCAGGTCGCGCCATGATCGTGATCCGCAAAAGGACAAACCTCGGTATCATTTAATTATTCTTGCCATGAATAATGTTGGATATCAAAATCTTATGAAATTATCGACAATGGCAAACCTCGAAGGTATGTACTATAAGCCGCGCATTGATCATGAATTACTCGAAAAATACAATGAAGGTTTAATAATTCTTAGTGCATGCGCCAGTGGTGAGTTGGGTGAAAATCTCCGCGCTAATAACTACGAAGAGGCGAAAAGTATTGCTGAGTGGTACAAGTCTGTGTTTGGAGATAGGTATTATCTGGAGCTTCAGGATCACGGACATCTTGAGAGTCCATCCGCTTGGGACGTCCAGGTAAAGATTAATGACTATTTATTAAAAATGTCAGATGAGCTAGATATTCCTTGTGTCGTTACGAGTGACGGTCACTATTTAACGCATGACGATCAGGATGCCCATGAAATATTGCTCTGTGTTGGAACTGGATCATTCTTGGCAGATGAAAATAGAATGAGTCTGAAAGGATTCGAACTGCACGTTACCGAGCCAGCGGAAATAATTGAGCGTTGGAGCAAGACACACGCAGAGGCTGTTAGAAATACAAAAGTAATAGCCGATAGATGCAATGTTACGATTGAGCTCGGAAAAATTCTGATTCCTAAATTTCCGACACCTGATGGCCAATCAGAAAAAGAATTCCTAGATCAGCTTGTATATCAAGGAATGGCTGTTCGTTATGGAGGTAAGACTGTTGGCGAAGCAAAGGCAATGAAAAATGAAGAGATTAGAAATATATTAACTGATGAGCAACGCGAGAGACTCGATATGGAGTTCGGTGTTCTGGATAAAATGGGTTATAATGGTTATTTTCTCATTGTCCAAGATTTTATTAACTGGGGTAAAGCGCAAGGGATTATTTTTGGACCAGGCCGTGGGTCAGCGGCGGGGTCTATTATTGCTTACTCATTAAATATTACTGACCTTGATCCTCTAAAATACGATCTTCTGTTTGAGAGATTTTTGAACCCCGACCGTATTAGTATGCCTGACATTGACATCGACATTCAGGATACGCGCCGCGATGAAGTGATTCAGTATTGTGCAAATAAGTATGGTGATAGTCGCGTTGCGAATATTGTTACATTTGGCAAGATGGCGGCAAGGGCGGCTGTGCGCGATGTGGCGCGTGTTTTGCAGGTGCCTTATGCTGAGGCTGATCGTTTATCTAAAATGATTCCACCTCCAGTTCAGGGTCGACATATTCTCCTCAGTACATCAATTGTTGACGACGAGGACCTTAAGCATGAATACGAGACAAATCCGACAGCTAAGGAAATATTTGATTATGCGATTAGGCTCGAAGGAACGATTCGAAGTCATGGTGTTCATGCTGCTGGTGTGGTGATTGCTCCTGATGACATTGTCAACTACGCGCCTTTAGAAATGGCGCAAAAGGGTGTAGTGTCTACGCAGTATCCTATGGGCCCCGTCGAGGAACTTGGACTGCTCAAAATGGATTTTTTGGGGCTAAGTAACCTGACTATTATTAATAACGCGCTGCGCATCATTCGCAAAGTCTACAAAGATGAAATAGATCTTTCGAAGATTCCGCTCGACGATGCAATGACCTATGAGTTATTGCAACGTGGTGACACTACTGGTGTGTTTCAGCTAGAGTCTGCCGGTATGAAGCGCTACTTGCGTGATCTTAAGCCAACGGCATTCGACGACATTATTGCGATGGTGGCACTGTATCGTCCAGGACCGATGCAGTTTATCGATAGTTTTATTAAGCGAAAGCATGGCCAGGAGCAAATTACATACCTGCACCATGGTATGGAAAACTCACTCAAAAATACCTACGGCATCTTGGTCTACCAAGAGCAGTTCATGCAGATCAGTAAAGAATGGTGCGGATTCACCGGTGGACAAGCGGATACGTTGCGTAAGGCAGTCGGTAAGAAGAAGATTGATTTGATGCGTAAGGTAAAAGTTGACTTTGTTGAAGGTGCGGTAAAGACGAGTGGAGCATCGACGGAGATTGCAGAAAAATTCTGGGATCAGTTGGAGGAGTTTGCAAATTACTGTTTCAATAAATCACACGCGGCGTGTTACGGATTAATCTCATATTGGACAGCTTATCTGAAAGCGCATTACCCCGATGCGTTCATGGCGGCACTTATGACGAGCGATCGAGATGACATCGATCGATTAGCAATCGAGATTGCCGAGTCTCAGCACATGGGTATCAAGGTGCTTGCACCAGATGTCAATGAGTCATTTGTTGAGTTTGCTGTTGTGCCGGACAAGAGCCAGATTCGTTTTGGTATGGCTGCAGTTAAAGGTGTCGGGGTCGGTGCGGTTGAGGAAATCCTGCGTGCCCGTGAAGATGGTAAATTTGCTAGTATTGAAGATTTTGCAAAGCGTGTCAATGTATCGAAGTTCAATAAAAAAGCGTGGGAATCTCTTATTAAGGCCGGCGGATTCGATAGTATGGGCGATAGGTCTGATTTGTTATTCAATCTTGAGTCAATTCAGGGTTTTGCAAGCAAATTACAAAAAGAAGCTGCCAGTGGTCAGACTGACTTGTTTGGCTTGCTCGGTGAATCATCAACCGCAATTCAGCCTTCATTGCGATTGCCAGTAGCTCCAGCTCATCATACTGAAAAAGAACGTTTAATGTGGGAGCGTGAGCTGATGGGTCTTTACATCAGTGCCCATCCACTAGACGAGTATACTCAGTATTTTGCAGAGCAGACGGTACCTCTTAGTATGCTTGGTAAGGATAACGACGGCAACAAGGTTATTATTGGTGGGTTAATTAACACACTGCGCGTGATCGTCACTAAGAAGGGTAGCAAAATGGCGTTTGTTGGTATTGAAGACAAGACGGGTGAAACAGAGATTATCGTTTTCCCAAGTGTCTATCAAGAAATTGGCAATCAATTGCGTCAAGATGTTGCAATTCGCGTCGAAGGAGCAGTTAATATGCGCGACAAGGATGGACAATTGACGAGTGACCTTAAGATAATGGCAGATCTGATTACAATTATTACTGATGACGAGATGAAAAACTATCAATCTACCGGTCAATTATCACCTAAGCCAAAAAAAGGACAAATAAAAACGTTTAGGCGTTCTGGCTCACCGCAACCTAAGTCAACGGGTATAAGTAGCGCTGGCGCTAAACCATCAGTTCCGCCAGTACCGATTGCCGTAGCCGTACCCAAGAAACTGTATGTTCATGTCAAGAATTCAGAAGACCATGACACGCTCCTCGCACTCAAACAAGTCAGTAGCCAGTATCCAGGTCTTGATAGTATTGTTTTGGTGCTCGGTTCTGATAAAAAATCAGCCATCAAGTTGCCATTTACCGTCGATAGTGGCGATCAATTGATTGGGCAATTGGTTAAGTTACTCGGCGAAGATGCTGTTGTCGTAAAATAATTGGCTTTTACCATTTCGTATAGGGCTAACTAATAACGGAAACCTTGATTTATTTGGATTTTCGTAACTCGTCAAAAAACTCGTAACCTTGCGAACCTATACCGAATAAAATATCATCTGATACAATATACCTACTATGGCAAAAGGAATACTGTACATTATGACGACAGCCGTTTCAGGTTTAGTGAAAATAGGCAAAACAGGCACGAACAACTATGCAGAACGTATGCGTTTTCTAGAGGCGAATGGCTACTATAATGTTGCCGGGTTACGACGCTACTTTGCAATTGAGCTAGACGATTACGACGACAAAGAAAGTTTATTACACGAAATATTTGGCAAACATCAGGTAAGTAGTAGTGAGCTATTTGCGCTTGACCAAGACCTAGTCAGGCAATTACTGCTGTCGTTTGAAGGAACGGTTATATACCCAGAAAAAATCAACAAAGAAAAAGAATTTGACCAAGTTGCAACCGCACGACAACAAAGTGCGTTGTTTAGTTTTTATAGAAAAGGCCTAAAAAATGGCGATGAAATTAGTTTCATAACAGATACTAGCGTGAAGTCTATAATAGTCAGTGAGCGCGAGGTTGAATATGGGGGACAAAACTGGAAACTATCGCCGTTGACCTACAAAGTGCTTGAGGATAAAGGTCAACTAAATAATAGCGATGCGTACCAAGGCGCTAAGTACTGGCAGTTTAAGGGCAAAAAACTGTTGGAACTGCGGGATATTACGGAGTAGTTGCTATATATGCTTTGAAATATAGTTACAACAAACTTAAATAGTTGCTTTCCAATCAGTAAAACACCCAAAAATTACGCTATACTATTATGTAGTATATGTCAGAGGAGAAAGACTTGATTAAAACTATTAAGGTTGTGTACCCACAGCTATATTCATACGTATTGCCGACCATTCAACAAAACGAAGGTTCGCAAAAAATTGGCTACACCGAGCGGAGGGATGTAGATTCACGTATACGAGAGCGGGTCTTTAACGCAAGGTATGGCAAATGAAGTATCACGAAATTCACGAAACATTTTCCTACGGGGTAATATACGTTTACTCCATTCCAGATAGTCAGCATAGTGGTCGTTTAAAAATTGGTGGTGCGACAGTTAGCTCAAACCATCCAACACAAAAAGAAATAGAGGATGCCGCTCATGCACGAATAAAACAACAAACCAAAACTGCCGACATCCACTATGTACTCGAGTATGCCACTCTAGGCCTTACAAACGACAATGAATATCTGTCTGATCATGTCGTTCATGACGTTCTAAAACGCTCTGGTTTTGATCGTGCCGCCGAAAACGCCAACAACTCACATTCTGAATGGTTTAAGGTTGACCTTGCTACGGCCAAAAATGCCATTCAAGCTGCAAAAGAAGGTCGCGCTGCACTCAATACGGACGAGAAGCTAAAAGACATAGTTCAGCAATTCGACTTCCGCCCCAACCAGCTCGATGCCATTGCGAAAACCACCGCTGCTATCAAAAAGGGTCGCAAGCACTATTTATGGAACGCCAAGATGCGCTTTGGCAAAACATCTACCGCTATGCAGGTTGCCAAAGAGAACAGTATGCAAAAAATACTCATCGTTACACATCGACCAAGCGTCAGTAAAGATTGGTATGATGATTTCGAAAAGGTATTCGCTGGCACAGATTATCAATTTTCGTCAAAGACGAAGGGTGAGGAACTCCGAGTTCGGCTAAATCAGTTAAAGCCATTTATCTACTTTGCTTCATTACAAGATTTACGACTTTCAGAGGCTGTGGTATCGGACGGTACTTCTGGGTCAAAAGCAAAAGGCTTCAAGAAGAACGATCAGATTTTTGATACAACCTGGGATATGCTCATCGTTGACGAGGCGCATGAGGGTACACAGAGTAATCTTGGCGATACTACGCTATCCAAGATCCCAGCGAATTTCACGCTCGAACTTTCTGGTACACCGTTCAATATCCTCCACAAGCGCGAAGAAGATGAAGTCTACACTTGGGACTATGTCATGGAACAGGATGAAAAAATCCATTGGGATGAACGTCATCCTGGAGTTCCTAATCCATATGCCGAGCTACCTGCGCTTTCGATGTTTACGTACGATATTGACACGTTTGCGAGCCACATTGGTGATCTTGGTGGCTTCACAGATTCACTCGACGGTGCGTTCAAGTTTCACGAGTTTTTCCGTGTTCATAAAGATGATGAGGGCAATGATACAGCAGAGTTTATACACGAATCCATGGTCAATAAATTTCTCGATTTGCTCGTGAATGATCAACTTGCTACTAAATTTCCCTATGCCACTGAACAGTATCGTAACTATAACAAACATTCTCTTTGGCTCTTACCAAATCGAACTAAAGTCATAGAGGCGATGGAGAAATTACTCAATAATCATCCTGTGTTTGGAAAGTTTGGAATCGTTAATATTTCGGGCGACGCCAAAGATGATGATGAAGCCGACACTGATGCAAAGAGTCGTGTGACTCATACTATCAAAGACAACGAATATACTATCACGTTGACCGGCCAACGCCTTACCACCGGCGCGTCTATTCCAGAATGGACGGCGGTATTTATGCTATCCGACACCTCATCGGCCACGACATACCTACAAACGGCCTTCCGTTGTCAGACCCCAGCAAAGATTGACGGTAAGCTCAAGACGCAAGGCTATGTCTTTGACTTTGCACCAGACCGTACACTCAAGCTCGTCGCAGAAGCGATAGAGCTCAATCACAAATCGGGCAAGATCAATAGCCCAGAGCAGAAACAAGCCATGGCGGATTTCCTAAACTTCTGTCCGATACTTGCGGCAGAGGGTGGCTCGATGAAGCCATACGACGTCAGCGGGATGCTTATCCAGCTCAAAAAGGCCATCATCGACCGTGTTAGTCGCAACGGTTTTGACGACCCAAAGCTCTATAATGATGAATTACTCCAGCTCGATGAGGTCGAGCTAAATAAGTTCAATGACCTGAAGGCTCTCGTAGGTACCAATACTGCCGAAAGAAGCAATGAATTAAAAGTCAATGGTCTCGGTATGACCGATCTTCAGCGCAAAAAAGCCGAAGATGCTGAACGCAAGAAAAAGCAAAAGAAGCAGCTTACTGACGAAGAAAAGGAACTGCTCAAAAAAGCCAATGAAGCCCGCGAACAAAAGAAAAGCGCTATTAGTATTTTGCGAGCAGTCAGTATACGCATGCCGATGCTTGTCTACGGCGCTGACGTTTCGATACGTGAAGATATCACGCTCGACAAATTCATTGATATCGTCGACGATAAATCATGGGCTGAATTTATGCCCGACGGTCTAACCAAGGACACTTTTAGAGAATTTACAAAATACTACGACGAGGAGGTATTTCGCGGTGTGGCGCACAGCATTCGCGCCAAGGCCTTTGATTACGATGAGTTGCTCCCGACTGATCGCATACAGGCGATAGCCGAGATATTTAGTACCTTCAAGAACCCAGACAAAGAAACTGTCTTGACGCCATGGAATGTAGTAAATATGCAAATGAACATGACTCTAGGTGGTTATGACTTCCGCGAAGGTGTCATCAATAAAACAGGCAAGCCAGAGTGGGTTGGTCGCGGCGAAGCATCACACCTATGGGACAGACCCGACACAACCGTACTTGAGATAAACAGTAAATCTGGCCTATATCCTTTACTAGCCGCATACAATATTTACGAGCGCCGACTCACGCAGCAAAAACAGCCTGAAGACAAAGTGTATCGCAAACTATGGAACGAAGTCCTCAGCGAAAATATCTACGTACTCTGTAAAAGCCCGATGGCAAAGACCATAACCGAGCGAACACTCGCTGGCTACACCAAGACCAAGATGAATATCGTCTACGTCGAAGATTTAATCGAGAAGTTACGCCAAGACGGCAAATATAAGGGGTATAATGTACATAAGGAATTGCAAGAACAATTCGGAACAGGGGCAAAAGAAGTGAAGTTTACGGCAGTCGTAGGTAATCCGCCGTATCAGATAAATACTGATACTAATTTTGCGATGCCCGTGTATCATCTATTTTTCGATGCTGCAAAGAGCCTAAACCCAGACTACATTTCGCTCGTTCACCCGGCTCGATTTTTGTTTAACGCCGGTGCAACTCCGAAAGATTGGAACCAAAAAATGCTAAATGACCCACATCTTAGCGTTATAAAATACGAGGCTCAATCGCAAAAGATTTTTGCAGGTGTCGATATCAAGGGCGGCGTCGCTATCACGCTATGGGATAAGGATAGCATGAGTGGTGGACTCAGCGGTGTGTTTGTAGCGTATGAAGAGTTGCGCATGATTTTACAAAAAACACAAATTGGTGGGTTTGATGCAATAGTTGGCGTTAAGGGAGATACAAAACTGAATATAGTACTTGATACGAAATACCCCACAGAAAAGCGTATTGCATCAAATTATTTCCAAAGATTTCCAGAGGTATTCGTAAAAGAACAGGACAACATTCATGAGGTAAAAATTGCCGGACTTGAACAAGGTAATAAGCGAACTTCACGATACATCGAACGCAAGTTCATAGAAGACAGAAACTTGATGAAATGGAAGATTTTTATACCAGAATCCAACGGAAGTGGAGCAATTGGAGAAGTACTGAGCACTCCTCTTGTAGGGGAACCTCTTGTAGGGTGTACATATACTTACCTGCAAATTGGTCCATTCGACGGCAAGCTCGAAACTGAAAACTGTATGAAATATATCAAGACAAAGTTTTGCCGCGCTTTATTGGGAACCCTTAAGATAACGCAACATAACCCTGCTAGCACCTGGCGCAATGTCCCACTACAAGACTTCACCACAAACTCCGACATCGACTGGTCACGCTCAATCCCCGAAATCGACCAACAGCTCTACGAAAAATATGGATTAAACCAAGAAGAAATCGACTTCATCGAAACGCGCGTTAAGGCCATGGAGTAGTTAAGACCGCTTACTATAAAGCCACTATAAAAATAGCATAACCGTTATCACCTCTGTTAAATAACAAGATGTACTCTCTACTATAAAGTTACTATAAAATTTTATAGTAGTGTGTTAAAGTAAATAGTATGAAGCCGCTCTATAAAGAAAACGTACTTAGTATACCCCTCCATGACAGAGCTGATTTTCTCTTGACTCAAGTTGAATCACAATGGTTTGAGCGCAAAGGTATATCGCTCCGCCCTGTTGATTTGGCGCGTCCTATTATTGCTATTGCCAATGCAGAGGGCGGTAGCCTAGTGATTGGTGTGAGCAACGGCGAAGTGAAGGGGCTCGCAGCAAAACGAACGGCCGAAAATGATTTTCGTCAAGCAATTCACGACTACATAAAGCCATCGGTGCGACTGACGATCGATACAATTGATGTTGTCAACAGCGCGGGCGAAGAAGATCAAGTGCTGTTTTTGACAATCAATCCGGCAGATATCGTGCTCGAAGATCATCGGGGCAAAACCTACTTGCGCGTAGGTGACGAATCGCGCGAGCTCAACTATTCTGATCGCCAGGAACTCGAATATATTAAAGGGGTACGGCAGTACGATGGTGAGGTTATAAGCGGCAGTGATACCGCTGACCTTGATATTCCGCTGGTTGCTGAATATGCCCAAAAGATCGGTTATGAGGGCAGTTCACCTAGCGACGTACTGGGCGCACGCTTTTTGGTAAATAAAAATGGTGAACAAACAAATGCCTGTCATTTACTTTTCTCGCAGCATCCGCAGGATGTTTTTCCGCAGGCAAGCGTGCGTATAACAAAATTTTTGAGCGATGAGCGCGGCACTGGCACGAGACTGAATATTGATGCAACCCATGACTACCGCTTGGACGGCAATATTCCATACCTCATTCGCGAATCGACTCGGATTATTGAAAGTATCATCACAAAGCGCAATGCGCTCGGTGCAAATGGTGAGTTCATATTTCAGGATATTATCCCCCATGATGCGTGGCTTGAGGGCGTAGTAAACGCGCTGATTCACCGGTCCTACAGCCTATCAGGCGATTACGTGCATGTCGAATTGTATCCGACGCGCGTTGAAATCATTAGTCCGGGGGTTTTTGCCGGCTTAGCTAAAATGGACGACTTGCTGAACATCAGTCGGTTTGCTCGCAATCCGCGTATTGCTCGGGTGTGTACCGAGCTCGGCTTCGGGCAGGAGCTTGGTGAAGGCATCAAACGTATTGTTGAGCAAATGCGTACGTATAACTACATCGATCCTATTTATACGCAAAATAGCGGTAATTTACGTCTATGTCTTGAGGCGATTATGCGGCTTGACGATAAGTTGCTGCGTGAACTACCGACAAAATCAGAAGAAGTTCTGAATATTATTCGCCTGCATCCACATGGTCTCGGTACAGGTGAAATTATGGAAAACCTCGATATGACGCGCCCAACAATTAATACAAGGCTCAAAAAGCTTGAAGAAGTCGGACTAATTCGTCGCGAAGGTAAAACACCAACCGATCCACGAGCTGTATGGCTTGTAAACGAATAGAAGTGAGTTAATATATGAAGCCGGTTAGCAAAATCGATATCAGCGAAAACACCCTCCGCAATCGCGGGCGAGTTTTGGATATCCTGTTGATAGACAGGACGCGACATAAGCCGAGTCGCCCCTATAATATTATCTGGGCAACCGACAGTTATATAGGCTATGGGAATGATTACGCACCCACAAAGCAAATCAAGCGCGAACAAGTCACAGGCGTAAACGGCAAACTCATCCAACCGCGTGCCGCCAAAAGTAAAGAAGAGCAAAAATACCGCACCAAAGACAAGGCCGAAGTCTTTACACCCTTAAAAATCGTGAAAGAAATGAACATGGCCATAGACTGGTCAAGTAAGAACTGGCCTGTCGGTCAAGACAATTGGATAGATTATATATCCGAACGACGCCTGGAGATTACTTGCGGTGAAGCGCCTTTTATAGCTGGCCGGTACAATCCTACCGCTAACACGGGCGTTGTTATCGCACCAAAAAATCGCGTCGGTTTCTTAGACCGTAAGCTACGGGTTGTTGGCGAATTTGTAAGCAGCAAGAAAGAATGGCTCACCTATGCCGAATTAGCTCTGAAGGCAACTTATGGCTACGAATGGCAGGGCGACAACCTTTTAATAGCCCGCGAAAACATACTCCTCACTATTGACGACTTTTACAAAGATTTTTGTTCCAACACGCTAAAGCTGAAATCAAAACAAAGCCTCTCTGACGAGCAGTTAGAATACTTTGCCGAAATAATCAGCTGGAACATCTGGCAGATGGACGGCATCAAATACGTTGTACCCATGAGCTGCAAACAGACCATCCAACAGTCACATCCAGATATCTCAAAAAATCAATTATCATTCTTGCCTACAGAAAAGTCGCAAAAGGTAAAGGTAGATTGCGAAGGCTGCCGCACTGGAGATTCGCTCAAACATACAGGTAAGTATGTAAAAATTATGGATTGGGAGACAGGCAAACCGATATATTTTTATAAACTCATTAATGCTACCCAGGGAAGGGGAATTCAAGGATAATAAGGTTCATCCCTTAAAGGAACCATAAGGACTGTCCTCTCACAGAGAAGAATAATGTGAAATATATCAGATAATGTCTACTCGTTGCTTTGTCTAATTCACAATCGTTTATTACTATTTTGCGAATGCCAAATGATACAACGCCATTCCACATGCAACGCTGACATTGAATGATTCTTTGCTTCCGTGCATGGGTATCTCTATCAGCGAGTCGCATTTATTGCGAAATTCAGGATAAATACCATCGATTTCATTGCCAAGGAACAGGGCGATTTTTTGTGGCGGTTTGTAATCTGGGAGCATGATAGATCGTTCGTCTTGCTCTAGTCCAACAATTTCGTAACCATCGGCTTTCAGAGTATCAATAGGAGGCTCATCGTATCGTTCAAACGGCACTGTTGTTTCGGCACCGAGCGCTGTTTTATGTATTTGACGAGTCAATTTATCGGCAAAATGCGGTAGTCGAGTGTCACCATCGAGCGTCGGGTAGGGTGTGTAACCGCTAAATATTATTTTAGATACGCCAATACCATCGGCTGTTCTGAAAAATGCGCCGACATTGTGGGTCGAGCGAATATTATGGACTAAGAGGACGATATCTCTCATAAACTTAATCATACTATAACTTATATGTTGTTAACTATCCACAGATAATAGCTCTACCAACTAACACTATGCTTATGCTATCATAATCATAGTTATGCCATATGTTGTAGAAGATAATAGCAAATCGGTCGAAGAGTCGAAGATTCAACAAAATCGACGCGAGCATGAAGAAAAGTCGACAGAATCGCGGGCGGCCATACTAGGGTTGCCTTACTTAGATGCGCGCGTATTTGAAAACGAACTAGATCTTGTCAGTCAAGATGCAGGTATGGTAACGATTGAAGAAATGCACCAATGGCGCATGGTTCCGCTGCAGGTAGGGTCAGAATACGAACCATATCGTTTTGGCGCAACCAGTAATACTCCACAATCTGTTATTCAAAAGCTCAAGCAAAAATATTCCGATCAAGGGCGCGAGGCGCAAATATTCCTCATCACTAATAGTGGCTACATGGTTCTGTTGAATCGTTATGATCCGCCCAAGAAGGTAATCTATCAGGACATTACTATCGCCAAAGAAGGTGACAGTACGACGCTAGCAGAAGTTAGTAAAACGCTTAATTCCGTCGGCTCGGACCAAGTTCTCGATTATCTTATCGATCAAGCCGACTTGTTAGGCGCATCTGATATTCATGTTGAAAACCAGAGGCAATACATTCGTATTCGTATGCGTGTTGATGGTGCTCTGCACCCCGTGGCGGAGATTGGTAAGGATAAATACCGAATTCTGATGGGCGCGATTGGTTCGAGGGCAAATATTTCATCTGCCGCCAAGACGTCCCAATCTGGGCACATTCAAAAAGACATCCATCGTGATGGCGCAACGCACCTGTTGAATATTCGTATTGAGACTGTACCGACGATGTATGGCCAGGATGCAGTATTGCGTTTGTTCAACTTTGATGAGAGTATGTTAAATCTTGATTTGCTTGGTATTCCAGAGCGCGAAATGGCTGAAATTCATGAGATAACTCGACATCCACGCGGTATGATGTTGATGGTTGGTCCTACTGGTTCTGGTAAATCAACCACGCTTTATAGTATGTTGAATGCGCTTAATACGACTGAGCGCAAAATTTTGACACTTGAGGATCCAATTGAGTATGGTATCAGCGGTATTGCTCAGATTCCTATTGATACAACCCATGGTCAGACATTCGCAGACGGGTTACGCTCTGTTCTACGTCTCGACCCTGACGTAGTGATGCTTGGTGAGATTCGTGACGTCGATACTGCCAAAACGGCTATCCAGGCGTCAATTACGGGACACTTGGTTCTGTCATCATTTCACGCTAATTCCACCAGTGCCGCCTTTTCGCGTATGATTGGTATGATTGGTATTAACCCTATATTTAGCTCCGCAATCCGTTTGTTGATTGCACAGAGATTGGTACGTAGATTGTTTGATGCCTCCAAGGAAGAGTACGAACCAGATGAGGCTACAAAAAATTGGGTACGAAAGACTCTCGATGGTGTCGCCCAGGATCGCATGGAAGGTATTGATATAAATAATTTCAAATTGTGGCGACCGAGAGCTCATCCTGACGCACCATTTGGCTACAAAGGTCGTATCGTCATCATGGAGCAAATGGTTGTTAATCATAACATCCAAGCTTTTTTGCGTGGTGACATAGCTGATGCTAATCCTGAAAATATCGAGGCTGAAGCCAAAAAATCAGCTGGACTGATTACTTTAATTCAGGCTGGAACTTTAGCTGCGCTCCGTGGAGAAACAACTCTCGAAGAAGTAAATAGGGCAATTTAAATTATAATCTATGAGTTTAAGATGCTTCTGCGTCTTCAATTGGATAGTGTATAGCTGTCCAGCCTAGTTCCATTCTCATGCGTTGGATTTCACTATTCATAGACATTTTATGCTCTGTACTGATACTAGATTCGATAATATCTTTCGTATGTTCGGGACTATCAAGGCAACTCAAATATAGCTGGTGTAAATCATTTGTGACACGTTGTCGATACAATGATTTAGCGCCCGTTGTTGGCGATATAGTAAGACTCTCTTCTGTCCTATGGCGTATATAAAGTGGTTCTTCAACGATATCGAGATTTTTTGTAAGCTTCATAGCGTTAAGTAGGAAAGTGTCATATGAAACTCTATACCCAGGGTGATAACCACCTGAATCAAGTAAAGAATCTGTTTTGTATACACCACTGTGGTGGGTGCGATGTGGCATATTTGTACTAGTTGGTAAGTGAAATCTATCGGCAGAAATTGTATGATCTGTCCCGTCAAGCTCTATTTTTCTCTCGAGATTAAATACAGCATCTGCATCGGTTTCTTCGATTTTACTAATTAGTTTGTAAAATCTATCTGGTGTAGATTCATCATCTGAATCGTGGGGCATATAATATTTGTATGGGTTTGCCCTCGAGGCAACTGCGTCAATAAAATATCGTCCCATATTTTTTCTCAACTCGAAGTATTTTACTCTGGAATCTTGTCCAAGTGAATCACCTACTGATTGCTCACTGGCATCATCTACTACGAGCAATTCGAAATTTTCATATGTCTGTGAAAGAATACTATCAACGGCTCGTTTTATTGTATCTGCTCTGTTGTAGTGTGGTATTACGACGAGCATTTCAGGGCTGGTGGTGGATTTTGTCATAAGTTTATACGTATAATTAAGCAATAATTAAAACAACTAACAGTTAGTATACTGCCACTAGCTGAAAAATACAATTGTTCGAACATAATATCAAAAAATCTTTGAACAATTAGACTCTTTTAAAACAGATAAAACTATGCTAAAGTAAGTAATTGATTATATCTATAAAGTTGAGACGAGAGAAAATATGAGTTTTGCACTAATCCAAAAGGTAAATGACGAGCAGAAAAAAGCTGCTGTTGTCGATGCGCGTAGTGGCGACACTGTTCGTGTTCATCAAAA
This sequence comes from Saccharimonadales bacterium (SeqCode), assembly GCA_049298775.1. GTDB lineage: Bacteria > Patescibacteriota > Saccharimonadia > Saccharimonadales > Saccharimonadaceae > UBA2112. Next base: position 4,739 of record JBAQWG010000035.1, on the reverse strand, counting down.
AATTAAAGAGGGTGCTAAAGAGCGTATCCAGATTTTTGAAGGCGTTGTTATCCGTACAGATAACAAAAAGTCACATACGAGTCGTATTACTGTTCGTAAGGTAGCAAGTGGTGTTGGCGTCGAGAAGAGTTTTTTGCTCCACAGTCCATTGGTTGAGAAGGTAGAAATTGTTCGTCGCGCGAAAGTTCGCCGTAATTTCCTTTCATTCCTCCGTCAGAGAAGTGGCAAAAGCGCACGTTTGACCGCTATTCAGTTTGACCGTGAAGGTGTGAACGCTATCCATGATCCACATGCAGAAGCAGAAGAGGCTCGCCTACATGAAGAGGCAAAGAAAACGGCCGAGGCAAAACAGGCTGAAAAAGATGCAGAAAATGCAGAGTTAAAAGCCAAACAAGACGCCGTAGAGGCATCACACAAAGAAAACGCGTAAGGACATATCTCATGTAACTTAAAAAACGCTTCGTAAGGGGCGTTTTTAAGTTTTAACATAATAAAAAAGTAAAGGCGGGCTATGGAGAAGTTATCTCCATAGCCCGCAGGGTGAAAAATGGGTCCGCATCTCTACCACTTCACGTCTACTGCCTCTGGGTCATCTTTTGCGACTGAGCGGAGTGCGTATAGGTGAATCTTGTTTGACCGAATTGAGTCAACGAGTTCTTGGAGGAGTAAACGGTTACATCTGACTGAGTTGTAGCGGTCTGCAATCTGCATGATTTCAGCTTGTGCTACCACCGTCCTGCGGAGCTGTTTGGCGGTAATCCACGCATAGATAGATTTCATGATTCTCTCATTCGTCGGAGTTTGAGCGGTATCGATTTGGTACCCTATATTTTTTATATAACAAATAGTATAAAAAATCAATAGTATACAATATTATTTATGATTCTTGGTATAGATGAAGTCGGGCGCGGTCCATGGGCAGGACCATTGGTTGTCGGCGCTGTTGTTTTGGGTGGTGCCAACATTCAAGGGCTGACAGATAGCAAAAAATTGTCTAAAAAACGCCGAACGGAACTAAATGTTATCATACGCGAACAGGCAACAGGATTTGGTCTGGGATGGGTGAGCGCAACTGAAATTGACAATATGGGGTTGTCTGAAGCTTTACGGTTGGCAACCAGACGAGCTGTCGAACAAGTTAAGGTGCCGTATCACGAGATTATTATTGATGGCACGATTAACTTTTTGAGCGACACCACAAAAGGCAACTACGTGACAACCATGCCTAAGGCTGATTTGTTGGTACCGAGCGTTAGCGCGGCGTCGATTATTGCCAAAGTTGCTCGGGACACCTATATGGCAGAGCAAGACAGCGTGTATGAGGGTTATAAGTTTGCGTCACATGTTGGTTACGGAACGGCGGCACACAGTGAAGCTATCGAAAAAAATGGTGTCACGCCACTGCATAGATTGTCATTTGCTCCATTAGCTAAATATCGTCAATCATCACTCGCATCGTCACAGATTCCAAAGTTACCTGTCGATAGCACAAGGTTGCCGGCGAATAATTACATGGGATCTATCGCTGAGACTGAAGCGGTAAATCATCTTGTACGAAATGGGCACGAAATTATCGAACGGAATTGGAAAACGAAATATTGTGAAATCGATATTGTATCTACCAAAAACGAAATTGTGTATTTTACGGAAGTTAAATACCGTAAGTCTTCACAGCAAGGTGGTGGCTTGGCGGCAATAACACCAAAGAAACTAAACCAGATGAAATTTGCAGCAAAGTTGTATGCACAGACAAAGAAGTTGAATAATAACGATATGATTTTGGCGGCGATGTCCTTAACGGGAAATCCTCCGACTGTTGAGCAATGGTTAATTATAACTGAGTAGCTAAAATGTTATAAATTATTAAATTAATTCGTCTTTTTTGGCGTTCAGGAATGTAACCCACTGGCGTACTAATCGTAAGATTGTTTTGAGTGGTAATTCGATAAGAATATCTAGTATGGTTGCTACGATGTTGACTTGACTGTAATGATAAGAAATTTGTTGGCCAACAAAGATGAATGGCATATAAATAATGTCACGAATGAGAGACAGTGAGCCTTGCGATGTATGGACGACTTCCAACTCGTGAATTTGGCGCGATAAACGAAATGATAAGAAGCTAGCAGTTGATAGGAATATGAAGAAGATGATGCCCTGGATGATATTGAAGTCCAGGAGATAAAGAATGTATGATAATCCAGTGAACGCAATTATGAAAGAGATGGCATATATGAAGTTGAAGCCGATTGATGATGGACCTTTCGGTATACGTACTTTATATATTTCGTGATCGTTTTTGAAGAAAATATTGATTGCTTGATTAATGATCGACTCGGTATTACGATTTATCGGCGTAGACAATGTGAGCCGTGAAAGTGCTATAAAGACAGATGGAAAGAATAAGTTGATGATGAGTGGCACCCAAATGATCGCACCAGTAACAAGAATGTCGAATGGGACTTCTACCGCAATTCCGATAACACTTTTTGTGATGAGTAGGAAAAATATACTACGAATAATACCGCGGTCCAGACGACGATTTAGAAGTGAATATTCTTGTTCTATGTGTTGTCTAAGCGCATATTCCAGTGTTTCAGGGCTTTTGAGAGCGTCTGTCGATATGAGGCTGTCTGAATTGTAAAAGCCAGTATAGATAAATCTGAGAGTCGCGCCATTGGTACTTACGATGCGTGCAGTGTAAACTGCGGTTTTTGATGAAGCGAGCTTGTCCACGCGTTGATTAAAAGTGACAAACTCATCGGGATTGTTAATATCTATTCGATAACTATCCAAAAGAGCGACGCGAATTGTTGCTTGGTCGGATTTCAATATAGCACTATGGATGGCTATATAGAGCAGTATCGTATAATCATCAGGCTTAATCTTTTCGCTACCGCGTACCATTTTTTTCATTGGTACTTTGCCATTGAGATAACTAAATGCAAAATGCGCGAACATTAGTTGTCGAAAGTGACTTTGCAATGTTTGTTCGGCACGGACTGCGAGAACATCAAGTATCCAATTTTGAAATAGTGTTCGCTTGGTATAGTTTGGCTCTCGCTCGACATATTTCCAGTACGCTCCATAGTAAACCTTAATGCTATCGGATATTGCCTTAATATCACTTTTGGTCGTATGGTCATTTTGCAGGTATTCAGCTTGAGTCAGCTCTGTGACGAGTTCTTCTGCTAATTTGTTAGTTGGTATTTTGGTATGAAAAGAAAGCTCGCGTTTGAGATATCGACGTATGGCCCGTTGCTGAAGTAGTTCATCTTCGGCGAACTCGGAGGCGTTTCGCAGTTGTTCGTATGCGGTAGAGATTGCACTGCCGACAGTTGGAATACGAATCGTCTCACGACCTTTATTCGCAAGAATATTTCTTTCATAAGTATCGATTTTATGAAGTGAGTCAACAAGAGATAACCCTAATTGACTTAGTTGAGTTTGCGTATTCACGAAAACTATTATACTACTTCTTGTAGTTCTAGGGCCAAAAGCGCCTCAACGACAGCATCTTTATCGCGCTCGATAAGTTCGACTCGACCTTCGATTTCGCTAATTCCCATAGTAATAACGCGAGCAAGTGCTGGGATATCCTTTTTTGGCTCAAAGAAATCTATATATTCTTGTAGTTGTTGGCGAGTGATAAGTCCACTGGCGCTATAACGTGGGAAATCATCGTAACTTTTGTCACCACTGAATGTTTTATCGACCCAATCCCAATTGTCACGAATCCATTTCCACGCTAGCTTGCGGCTTTCGCGGCCTCGTATAAGATAAACAAACCACCTGAATACGTCTTGTGGTCTGACGATATCAGTATCTTTCATGCTGTCGAGTAGTAGGCTAATCTTTTCGGGGATTCTTGTGCTAGTAATACCAACGCATATATCTTGTTTAAGTTCGCCAGAGCTTGTAGTGCGATAGGCGTCGAGGAGTTTATCGACGATATTTCCATCACCATAACGAGCAACTGAACTGATAACAAGCGCACGTAGTTCAGGATCCATTTCTTCGAGAGGAACTGTCTCATACAGCTTATGGGCCTTTTCAAGAGCCTCTGGAACTTCGCCATACAGTGTGAGCCCTATCATACTACTTCGTAGCTTGGTGTCCTCTTCTGGCTCGCCTTTGACCGTCTCCCATCCGAGTCGTTGGTATTGTTGTTTTGCTATCCAGGCAGAAAGTTCACGAAGTTTGTGCTCGGCATCTTTATTATCATCAACAAATTTGCGTAATTCGGCCAGTGCAAGACTAATAATATCCCACACAGATTCGAGCGTCTCATTTTTATAGGCGATAGCAAGTGGTAATAATTGCTCGCTACCCATGACACCGCCACGGGCTAGTAGTGTTGCCTCATCGAGTAACTGAACGCGTCCGATGGGATCAAGCGAGCCATCAGCGACCTGACTTATGAGATGCTGTCGTGACAATTCATCATAATTGACTATGAAATGTGCGCTATCGTTTTGGTTTAGTCGGATAGGATTTGGTGATGAGAAGGTTATTCGCGGACTATTTAATAATTTTGGTGCTGAAGTGCCATCAGTATTGAGCGGTATAGGCCATTGTCTGTCGCTTGGTTCATGTGGTCCAATGAAGAATTGTTTTTGGCTAAGAGAGACGTTTTCGCCGTCACGTTCAATTGTGATAACTGGATAGCCCGACTGGGAAATCCAGGTATTCATAATGTCAGTTATTTTTTCACCACTTGACGCTTCGAGTGCTTCCCA
>JBAQWG010000034.1:0-25986 GCA_049298775.1 Saccharimonadales bacterium (SeqCode) | reverse complement strand
ATGTAAAATGACTATGGGACACCTAAAACTCCTTTGGTTAGTTGTTTGCAAACCTATTTAACCAAAACGAGCAACTTAGGTGTCCTTTTTTTATCTAGAGTGGAAAGTTTGGGGGCAGGATGTGGGGGACCACTGGGAATATATAAGAATATATGTTATAGTTATATCAACGATTCAACTTGTATGGGTTATATTTTGCATCAAGTATCTCCCGCCATCTAATGAGTTCGTCGATTAAAGTATATAAACTAGTTTCCTGGTGTACCTCCATAGAAAAATCACCTACAAAATGTAGGTGATTTTTCTACTCCACGTTTAATCTTATGCTTGCAATTTTCAATATATACCTTAGAATACACACATTATAGGAGTGAGTGATGAAAAATTATGAAGTTGCCGATAGGACATTTGACAGAAGAAAATTCATAACAGCTGCGGGCTTGTCGATGATCGCATTAGCAGGCTGTGCTAACAATGTTAGCGCAGAACAAAAGCCATCAACATCACTAATATCAACAGAAATACCTCTTGCGCCTCCAACACCTGAAATGCGCGACGTCAAGCCTGAACTTGAACGCGCATGGAGCGATATTATTCATGGAAATCAAGAAAAACCTGGTCGCCGAGGACGTATAGACATCGCTGTGTTCGATAGTAAAACTGGACAAATTAGTAACGCCTCTAGCAACGATTCTGGTAGATTCAAGACAGCGAGCATAATCAAACTTTCAATCCTAGAAAAATTACTCATGGATCAACCAGACTGGGTACGTCAAAATATTGATTATCTTCGTCCTATGATTACCCTGAGTGACAATACAATTGCTCAAAAAGAGTGGAGTAAGATAAACAAAAACGGTAACGAAATGCAAGAATTTTTTAATACCATCGGCGCACCCGGGATAATCGCCGGTCCTGGCGGTAATTTATTTAGCACCCTCACAACAGCAACCGAACAGTTAGCTGTCGTCAATAACTTTGCTTATTCGACTCACATGCGCCCTGAGGACTCAGCACTGACCAGAGATTTGTTGCATCAAGTTGTCCCTAGTCAACGCTGGGGAGTAACAGGTGGAGTGCCGAGTAATGTCATGGTTGAACTAAAAAATGGTTGGGTTGGTGAGCGTCGAAACAGCATTGGACACGTCAGTGGTGAAGGAGTTGATTACACGATTGCCGCACTGACCGATGATGGCGGAAGTGATGCATATGATATTGAGACTATCGAGCAACTTTCAGCAGCAACCTGGCAAATTATGCGAAAAAACGCCTAGCCCTGTTCTTCACTTGTTCCTCTTATCGTGTCCTCTACTTTTTGAATAGCAATCTTCTCTTCAGCCTGCCAAGGCATCCGACTATCTGACCCAGGCATAAGTCGGCCGTCAAGATCATATTCTATTGTATAATTATCGAATCCGTCATACCACATATATGTTCGCGTTGGATAACCATTAAAGGTCGTTTCGCTCAACTCCGCTTCACCGTCATCTAATTCCGTAGCGCCATTATCGACCAAAAGCATTTCCTTGACTGCTGCATCTATAAACATTCGCGTTACAATTATCGGCATAGCCTTTTTAGGATTATCAAAAGCTTTCCAAACATCTCCCGTAATCTTAATTTCCGGAGCACTAAAATCCTTGCCATTAGTTTCGTATGTCTCACTGACATAGCGCATAAACGCACCCTCGAGAGGATTGTTTGGTACACTTTCAGTATATTTCATAATGATAGTATGGTACTTTTTTAAAATAATTCAAGCTATTTTAAACCAAAAGTAAATCGTTTGTTTATTATCATTCGATTCTTCTCAAAAAAATCACTCTTTGTCCTTTTTCTTTGGTGTCTTGTATGTAATTACATCATACAAAGCATACACAATACCAACTGTTATAATGATTGACTTGTTACTTGTCAAAAAGCTATATACCTTCATACCGTTTTCATCAAGTGAAAGACTATTACCGAATGCCGTCAGCAAAAAAGTCATCGCCAAAAGTGCAAAAGCCATACTACCAACAAGTCGCTGCCAGCGTTTGCTATATGTCGGCCCACGAAAAAGCATAAATATCGCAGGTAGCAAAACGATTGTTGTAGCAACGACAACTGATAGCGGAGGAGACATAAGTTCAACACCAGCTCCTTCTATAAACAATGTTACCTCTTTGCTCCATATACTGCTCAACATTGAACCAGCACAAAGCGCAAGCCCCAAAACACCAAAACGACGCTTTGTGACAAATGCCGAAACAAAGAAGATAGCGACAATAATGAGTAAAATTATAGCAAAATTCATTTATAACCCCGACGTGATACTGGCTAAATCGCCTAGTTTGATGTCCGTCTGTTCTATCGTACCACTAGCAAGTTCAATTACATAGCGAGCATCTTTATCAGGTATAAAAATTTTTGGGTAACTAGCTGGCTGAGCATCTTTAACCATGTAAACGACTTTTTTATTATTGTCTAGCCAAACAATATCGATTGGATACTTCATGTCTTTCATCCATATTCCCCACCTAGAATCATCATCGAAAACAAATAACATTGCATCGTTTTTTGGTAGATTATCCGACCCAGATAGACCTTTTTGACGCTCAGTTTCGGTACGTCGAACCGTTATGTGATAATTATTGCCGTGTAGGTGGAGTTCGTTGCTTTGATTCTGTATTTGCAAAAAGAAAAACAATGCACCACTAACAAAAATAGCAAGAGTAATAACAGCAACCCACCGTCGCATTATAATTTACGCACCAACCTTGTCTTTTTTCCGTCGCTTGGCGTTCTGCTCTATATGTTCAATTATTTTCGTCGCAACGTCACGTTTGGTAATAAGCTCGGGCGTCTTAAGACTTGCGGAAGAATTAACCTCAAGAACAAGCGGTCCTCGTTCACTGCGCATCATGTCGACTCCACAAATCGGTAACCCCATAGCTTTTGCTGCTTTAACGGCCGTCTTTTTTTCTTCTTCCGTTAATTTCACTGTCACACCTTCACCACCCTGATGTGTATTGCTTCTAAAATCTCCGTCAAGACTTTGTCGCTTTATACTAGCAACAACTCGGCCGCCAACAACAAGTGCACGAATATCTACACCGGCGGATTCTTTAACAAACTCTTGCACTAAAAAGTTAACACCTTCAACATAAAATGCTTGCATTACGGCCTTAGCCGCCTTTGGTGTTTCCGCAAGTACGACACCATTTCCATGCGTACCACGCACAACTTTAATGATAAGTGGTGTACCGCCAGCAAGCTCGACAACGTCATCAAAATTAGCCGTCTCACGAGCAAAAACTGTCTTTGGAATATTGACGCCTGCCTTGGCAAGAATCTGATAGGCACGGAGCTTATCGCGAGAACGAACAATGGCTATCGAGCTAGCAGTTGAATACGCACCTTGGTTTTCAAATTGACGCACTATTGCAGAACCGTAGCGAGTATAACTCTGTGCGATACGTGGAATAATGACATCAAAACTATCAAGTGAACGTCCTTTGTAACGGACAACGGGGCTATTTTTTTCGATAGAGACATAACATTTAGCATAATTAATAACCTCAACATCATGCCCACGCGCAACAGCGACTTCTTTTAGGCGTCGAGTGGTATAATTTGCACTACCTTTGGATAAAATTGCAATTCTCATAATTACTCCGTCTTATTTACAAAATATTTGATATGAAATCCATATCTATCAGCATATAACTGATCGTTCAAAGTATCAGTTTCCATTGTAACGGCTTTTAAATCATCTCGATAGTAAGCTTTCGATACGTCAACCAAAAACTTCCCAGCCAGCGAACGTCGACCAATTAAAACGGGAAACTTCTGTTTTGAACGATCGGCTAGATTTATCTTCAAATTCACTCTGCGCCCATTAATGCGAACGCTCATAGTCACCCTATATCTTATCTCTCTATGCCCACTAGAACTTCGTACAGCTGTAACCTTATAGGCATCGGTAGAAATCATCTTGCCTGTATAGAATGGTGATTGTTTGGCAAATAAATAGAAATGAAGCACTCCACCCTCGTCAACTGTAATATCACTCGCCCAAACAGCCGAACTATCGGCACCCGTATCTATTTTTGCTGGAATATCGTTAGAATGGCCGACAAAATCGACCGAAACATTGCGCCCAATAATAGATAATTCTTGTGTACTCATGTAGTATATCTTGTATACTATTATACAACTTTTTAATTATCTTTGCAATATTCGCTAATCATTTTCCTGAAACTTCGTCATCAATTGAACAGTGGAAATAAGAGATATCGTATTTTCTGAAAGACTATCATCGTCCGAAAGCACAGGGTAGTTTGTAAAAATACAACTTGTTCGACCGCCCGGTTTTAGTTTAAATGATGGCGGTATATATTGCTGAAGTAATATCTGCTTATCATCGGTTTCATCAAAATGTATTGCTGCTTTTCGATAGTTTAATTGCGTATCATATAATCCAGACTTCACGCTTCCCGTTACTTTTTTTGTCTCATTATTAAGAGCATGTGCCATCAGTAGTGAGCCAATTGGTTGGATTTTTGGTATGGATGCATCCTCGATCTCATAATCAGCACCTGTCAGTTCAAGTATGTGCAGCAGATAAAAAGGAATGTCTTCATCTTTTCTATAAAGCATAGTCAAAAGTGGTGTTGCACCCGTAATGCGTGGATTAATTTCCAAAATATAAACATCTCCAGATTCATCAACAAGACAATCGAGGCCAAAAATTCCCTTATAGCCCAATGTTATGAGTTCTTCGCCTATCTTCTCCGCTGTTTTTTTGATTTCTGGATATGAATCCGAATATGCATCATTAGAATTTAATTCAATGCCACAAAATTTATCACCATTAGGTACATTTAGATTCGCAAGCAGTGGATGCGCAATTATCTGTTTTTGAAGTGGTCCCACAAAAACGCCATATCGCGTTGCAACACACTGAACCGATCGTTCGTGCGCGGAATTAATTTTTTTTGATACAACGAGAGTTCCTGTTGATTTTAATTTAATGAGTGACTCAAAACAATATTGCAACGTTGGCATATCGCTCACCATAAATGTTCCCTTGCCTCCCCCCAGCTGCGCGTCCTGAACAACTACTTCAGTATCACCTGCCAAAAAATCATTGAGAACATTGTCTGAGGCAACGAGGGGATGGTTGTCGTATATTCTATATTTTGGAAAGTTAATTCCGAGAGATGAAAAATGACGTCTAAAATAAGCTTTATTTTCAAGTGAATGTGCGAGTTCGGTATCATTGGTCAAAAAACGCATACCATTTTCTTTTATTATTTCCGGAACCTCAACTGATTTATATGCTAATACGGCCGTGTCCTTAAAATTATCAATAAGTAACTTTTGAAAAGTAGGATTGGCGAGCATCGATGGAGTATTAAGATACGGTAATTCTACAGTCCTATCTGCTGTATTCAATGCGATTACCTCTGGTGCATCTTTAATATCAACATCCCATTCATAAAGGGACGCTATTTTATAATTGGAAAACCAAAGATATGGCCCTAGACGCGACCACGGAACAAGACCAATACCCATAATTTTTTGGGTTGAATCGTATCTAACTTTCATTATCTGTGTTTTTTCGTTCTACTTTCATTAAGGTTTATAGTGGCATATATACTTATTATTAGTCAATATTATGGACTTGGCGGTTGCTGAGTTCGGTTCTGTAAACTATCCCAGAAAGCTTTGTCGGTAAGTGATGCATCCTCTGAGCCATCATCACGGATCTTTAGCTCAGCTCGCAAACGCGTCTTTACAGTTGGCTTCAAGCCTGCTGCCGAAGTACTCGTGAGCATATCGCGCATTGTTGATTTCTTAACACCACCGGAATCAAAGGCTGCAACTTGTGAAGATTGTTTCTGACTAATGAGTTTTTGCGCAGTCTGGTTACTCCATGTTCCCGCGTCACTAGTAACAGTTGCTAGTGTATTATCCCCGCGACTCCATCGAACCAAATCTTCAGCATCATTATTGAGCGACTGGTGAAAATTAACGTGGTATTTGATCGATTCCAGAATACCTGTCTGTTGCATTCGTGCTTCATTATCTCTCAATATTTCACGGAGCGCTATGACGCCTGGATCGTTCGAGGCTGCAAGCAAGTTAATGTGTGCACGCGCCCTTTCAGCGTCACCCGCCTCAATAGCATTGAGCAGTTCTGTTGCCATTTCAGGAGTACGGCCCGGCATAATATCGGCCGCATCCTCAATCTGTTTGACAATTTTGGCCTTATTTTCATAATCTTGTTGTTTAGCTCGAGCGAGTGCACGTTGCGCACCATTTGGATCGATACCGCCAACTTTAATACGAACATCTTCATTATCATTAAGATGCTGGACGTATTCACGGCTAACAACTCCTTCGGCCGCCTCCTTACTACCGTCAGCGATATGTTCTTGCAAAAGAGCACTTTGAGCAACTGTCGTAAATGATGCATAACGCTCACCAGAACGCGGATCCATCGTTGAAGACAATGCTTCTTGCCAACGTGCATCATCTGCCTTTTGTAGCGCATGTGCTTGCAATTGTGTAGTACGCAAAGTGCCACTATCATTTTGCAAAACCTTAGCGTCATTAGTAGCACTCGCTTTTCGTTCTTCAAATTGCAACTCAGCTTTTGCATCACCAACATTTTTTTGCAAGTCAGTTACTTTAGAATCAGCACCAAGCTTTATCATTCGTTCCTCATTTGCTACAGCGGCTGCCATACGATCCTGGCTATTCTTCAACTTTCTTTCACGATAGAGACCACCCCTAGCCCGACGATACGCCATACCTGTTGGCGTAAACATACCTTTGTTCGCCCCTCGCTCATTCATTTTATTACGCATGATTTGTGAATGTTCATTGGCGAAGTTACGCGAACGATCGACCAGACCCTTTTTCGGATTATTCATCATTCCGCCAAGTTGCGTTAATAGATTGTTACTGACACGCAACAAGAATGGTGTAATAGCAAGTGGCGCTACCTGTACAGCCATCGCCAAGATGACGACGCTAATCTGATCGGTATTCTGAATGATCAAGTAGGATGCAAGCTGTGAACCACCAAATAATAATGAGAAGAGCGGAAATATCATCAACATGTTCATGAATAGTCCACGCCAACGCTCAAATTGCTTTTCGGTATTCGGTAGCAGATAAGCAACAAAAGCTAGTGGCGCTAATACCACCAGAACAGTTATGAGAGCTTGGCGCGCCGCTAAAACAATCAGAGCAACAAGCAAGCTCAGAATACCGCCGAACAGTATAGGTATAAGTAATGGCACCAGAGCAATAATCTCTGCCGATGCCAGATATGCCGTACCTGCAACCGCCACACCACTCAAAACGGCATTCGTAAGACCGCCCCATGATGTTTGCGCCTTTGGCGCCGGTAGCGACTCGCGTATCTCTACCAGCGCTTTTTGTACACTATCACCAAGTATGTTGGATACGTCAACAGCAATTGTACAAATATAATAAGATACATTAACCAAAACAGCCGCGATAATAAGCCGCGGAATCATTTTTTTGATTTCATAGTTACTAATGCCAACACTAGTAATCTGTGAATAGACTATAATAAGAAAAGCTATAATGAAACAAGCGTTGGCTATTCCCCTAGCAATATCCCATGCCTGGAAAAGGCCACTATCCGTATCAGTTGTCAGCGGTTTGATAACGAGAAAGTTGTTGATCCAATCGTACACCTTGTCCATTGCACCAGCCAGAAAGCGTGACGTACCACAAAGTATCCAGCCGATACTCGGTACCCCACAAGAGGTCTTCTCTCCATCCCCACTACCATCACCAGATTGTGCGCTAACCGTTACATCTGATGGTGGACCCGCACTGCTGTAAACGTTTGTTTGGTCATCGTAATTATAAACGTACTGCTTGGCATCGGTAATTTCTTTAGTTTTATCGACATTCTTTGAAACGCTAATAACATTTGCTTTACCATCTTTCGCTGGAGCAGCGTAAGCGTCTCTATCGGAGCCGATACCTGGTAATGCATCAGCAATTTTGGTATATGTTTCGTTGTTGTAGCTAATTGAATCACCAGACCATGTCGCATTATCAGCAAAAGTTGTGGTGGAATTGGTAAGTGCCATAAATAGAGCCGACATCAGGCCGGCCACAAAGATTAGGACAGTTTTTCTAAAATAAAAATTGCCCATAGCGGACAATCGTATTGAATCCCACATGACATCTGTTATTATACACCATTTTCGTTTTTATTTCAAGTATATTGTATTCTAATATTACATAAGCGATTTGAGTGAGAGAGATTGTGTCCTTACGGACACAGAACATGCGTTATGCATGCTCTGTGTCCGTAGGATTTTGATGTTGTCGCATTGCGCTTCTTGGTCCAGGCTGGTCAAACAGTGAGTCATCCAGAGCGGACAACGTATTCGGCTCAAAATAACGAAACGAGTCGATGAAAGGACGTTTGATCCAGTGCTCGCGCCATGATCGACGCTGACGCGTCTGTGCCTTAAAACGTGCATTTGCCGAATTGTCCCGACTACGACGATCACTCCGGTCACTATCAGCAAAAAAACTGACAACGAACGAAATAAGCGTAGCAAGGGCAAACATACACCAAATGAGCAGAAATCCGCCGTTTGAGAACAGCCCCAAGACATCAAATGCAACAGTCGTGACGGCAAGTATCAGCAAAAACGCCAACTTACCTATTCCCGCTTTTGACATTTTATCCTCTCTCTCACTCACACTCAGCCTGTTTGGCCAAGATATGCATACAATACTATTATACGATATTTATGTCAACTAAATAGACCGTGTTTTTTGGCTCCACCAAATTGCTGTAACAATTCTTTTTGCTGTTTGGTCAATTTGGTTGGCGTATCGACAATAACCGTAACGATATGTGGCCCCCTAGATTCCGAACGAAGGTGTGGAATACCGTGGTTTGATAATTTGAAATCCGTACCACTTTGCGTACCAGCTGGAACTTTCATGCGAACACTTCCATCAACTGTGTCAACATCAATTTCCGTACCAAGCGCAGCATCAATCATACTAACATGCTCCTCGGATAAAATAATGTCTCCCTCTCGTGTGAAGTGCTTGTGTGCCTTGACCCGAATATGGATATATAAATCACCCCGTCCACCATTACCGATAGCCTCTCCGCGTTCACGAAGACGAATCGTTGCACTATCATCTATACCAGCGGGGATCTTTACTGTAACTGACTGGCGACGACGCTGTGTGCCTTTACCTCGACAAACAGTACATTCCTTTTCGGGAACTTGACCACGACCCTTACAGGTCTGGCAGGTTGTTGCTTGTTGGATTTGACCAAAGATAGAGTTAACGACACGCACCTGCTGCCCAGACCCACCGCAAGTCGGACAAGTTTTCATACTGTATCCCGGCTCAACTGTAGAGCCGTGACAATGCTCGCATTCATCATCCATGTCCAAATCGATTTTTGTTTCAACACCAAATACAGCGTCTTCAAATGTCAACGTGACAGTGTCTTCAACATCGCGCCCGCGCCGAGAACCCGCTTGACCAGCTGACTGATTACCTCCAAAGAATTGATTGAAAATATCACCGATTCCACCATCAGCACCAAAATCAAAATGAACATTTTGTCCGCCAAAACCACCAAATCCCTCAAATGGATTACCGCCGGCTCCGCCACCGCCACCACTCGCCCCGCCAACACCAGCATGACCAAACTGGTCATAACGCTGACGTTTTTGCTGATCCTTCAGAACTTCATAGGCCTCGTTAATCTCCTTGAACTTCGTCTCATCACCACCCTCTTTATCTGGATGATGTTTAACTGCAGCTTTTCGAAAAGCCTTTTTTATTTCATCAGCAGAGGCGCTCTTGCCGACACCTAGTACTTCATAGTAATCACGTTTTGTCATCTGTAATAAGTATAATAAACTAGCACTCAATATTCAAGAGTGCTAGTATATATGCTTTCGTAATTACGCTTATTTTTTGTCTTTTTTGTCCTCGTCGACAACTTCGCCTTCGACAGGTTCGTCTTTAGCATCGGATTTTGATCCAGCGTCCTTGTCATCATCAGCTGGTTTTTCGTCCGCAACAGCTTCGTACATCTTAGCACCAATCGGCATAATCTTTTCATTCAGTGCTTTAACGGCAGCTTCGAGTTCATCTTTACTAGCGTCTGAATTTTCTTTAACTTTCTTCGCCTCTTCAACAGCCTCTTCAATAATCTTCTTATCGTCATCAGAGATTTTATCTTTATACTCATCAGGCATTTTCTCTGCTTGATAGATTCCGTTTTCTAATTGGTTGCGCGCATCGACAGCTTCACGCTTCTTTTTGTCTTCTTCCGCGTGCATTTCAGCTTCTTTTTGCGCTTTTTCAATATCTTCTTTACTCATGTTACCGCTATCCTGGATAGTAATCGATTGCTCTTTACCAGTGCCCTTATCTTTCGCCGTAACGTTCAAAATACCGTTGGCGTCGAGATTAAAGGTGACTTCGATTTGAGGAACACCGCGAGGTGCCGGTGCGATACCATCAAGCGCAAACGTGCCAAGTGATTTATTGTCATTTGCCATTTCACGCTCACCTTGCAAAACATGGATTTCAACCTGAGGCTGATTGTCCGCAGCAGTACTGAACGTCTCAGACTTACTGGTTGGTATAGTCGTGTTACGCTCTATTAGTTTAGTTGATACACCACCCATAGTTTCGATTCCTAGACTTAGTGGAGTAACGTCAAGCAATAATACATCTTTGACATCACCTTGTAATACGCCACCCTGAATCGCCGCACCAACAGCGACGACCTCATCTGGGTTAACACCCTTGAGTGGATCTTTACCAAAAATACTCTTTACCTTTTCAACAACGGCAGGCATACGAGTCATACCGCCAACTAGAACAACTTCGTCAATATCTTTCGCGCTCAGGCCTGCATCCTTTAACGCCTTTTCAACAGGACCGGCAACACCGTCAATCAAATCCTTAACTAACTCTTCAAGCTTTGCTCGAGTTAGTTTGTATTCAAAGTGCTTAGGACCGTCAGCATCTGCAGTAATAAATGGTAGATTGACTTCGTATTCCGGGGTAGACGATAGCTCCTTTTTCGCTTTCTCAGCTTCATCTTTCAGGCGCTGCATAGCTGCCTTATCGCTCTTTAGATCAACACCCTCTTCGTTTTTGAACACATCAATAAAGTGATTAACTATACGGTTATCGAAATCTTCACCACCAAGGTGAGTATCACCGTTGGTTGAGCGAACTTCAAAAACTCCGTCTCCAAGCTCAAGGATGGATACATCGAACGTACCACCACCGAGGTCGAATACTGCAATCTTTTCGTCTTTTTTACTCTCTAGACCATATGCCAACGCAGCGGCGGTTGGCTCATTGATAATACGCTTTACCTCTAGACCGGCAATCTTGCCGGCATCTTTGGTTGCCTGACGTTGCGAGTCATCGAAGTACGCAGGAACGGTTATAACCGCTTCGGTGACTTTCTCGCCCAGGAAAGCTTCGGCATCAGCTTTGATTTTAGAAAGAATCATTGCTGATACTTCCTCTGGCGTGTAATCTTTGTCACCCATAGTAACGGCGACGCCATCGCCTTTTTTGACGATCTTGAACGGCATGATATCGATATCTTTTTTGACTTCGTTATCACCAAATTTGCGGCCAATCAGACGTTTAACACCGTAAATCGTGTTTTCAGCGTTCGTAACGCGCTGTCGTTGAGCAACCTGACCAACAAGTCGATCACCTTTTTTGTTGATAGCAACAACTGAAGGTGTTGTACGATTGCCCTCGGCATTTGCGATAACCTCTGGTTTGCCTGCTAGCATGTATGCAACGGCACTATTTGTTGTACCTAGATCGATTCCAATAATTTTTCCCATAATATATACCCTTTCGTAAGACTAAACATATAACTCTGTATTTATTCTAGCACTCTACTATATAGATTGCCAATACTTTCAGTGTAAAAAATTAGCACTCTATTGTCAAGAGTGCTAATTTAATGAAAAATAATACAATAAGACTAACCATGCTAATTGAACCTGTCACAACAAAGGAATATCGTTACAGGAATTAGGTGGGATAAATATAACGCTTTAAGTTAGCTTACTTTTGAAGTGGGTTTCGCCCCGCCATATGCAGAACTTCCATAGCCAGACGACTTGCCTGCAGGTTTACTGGGACCGAGGAGCCTAAGGGCTGCGCCAGCACCAGACACAGCAACAGCGCCAATAGCGATGTGCTTTAAAAAGTCTTGGCGATCCA
Organism: Saccharimonadales bacterium (SeqCode); assembly: GCA_049298775.1. Lineage (GTDB taxonomy): Bacteria > Patescibacteriota > Saccharimonadia > Saccharimonadales > Saccharimonadaceae > UBA2112. The sequence continues at coordinate 13,695 of JBAQWG010000034.1, read as the reverse complement.
TTTTTTTATTTAATATCGCGCTGATTTGAGTTTTGATTGCCATATTTATTTCCCTATATTACTTATGGTTCTATTAAATAGTGTATGTGTGTCAGTGTCAAGTAGTTTTTTAAGTGACATTCAAGCAACTGAACGTATGAAACCATCAGTTGTTCGAAATGGCCTATTCGCCGTTGGTCTCTGTGGAGCAACCACCGGTGTCGCATCAGGCCGAACCTGCGCAACGATAACTGATGGAACTTTGCGAGTTACTAAAACGCCATCAATAGTTCTAGTTGTACGTAATACCGCCTGCGGAGGCACCGGCGCATCAACCGGTTTTATCAAATCATCTGCTACATCAATAATAAATTCTTGCTTTTCATCTTGCCTCTCATAGACTACATTTTTGGCCTTCGAACGATGACGTCGAACAGAATGACGAATAGCAACTGCTACAACACCAAATTCATAAACAACCACAATAGGTACAGCAACAATCATCATATTTATTGCGTCTGGTGTTGGCGTTATAACTGCTGCCATAATTGTTGCGCCGATTATCACATACCTTTGAGTTGACATTAACATCCCAGGAGGAATAGGCCGAATATGATCAAAAAGATATAGCAATAATGGCAACTGAAACAATACTGCTAGACCAAGTACGTAAGCAACGACAAAGCTTAAATATGATTCAGCTGTAAGGTTAGGGATAATGACATCTCCAGCAAAAGTTGACAAGAAATTAATTGCACCTGGTATGGTCACGAAATAACCAAACATCGCACCAGCGGCCGCCAACAGAATAGAAAGCGATATCATGGTAGCTACAAAACGTCGTGAAGGCTCATTCATCAATGGACGGAGGAATTTATATAGCTGATAAACAATAACTGGTATGGACAACAGCACGCCAAAATAAATACTAAGTGTAAAAATGAAACTAAAACCACCCGCTGGCGTTAAGTACACCAGCTTTTGACCATGAAGCGGGGCCATGACTACAGAAATCAGCTGGTCTTTATATTGAAAACCAGCTGCTGACGTGACGACAAGCGCTATAACCACCCAAAATAAACGATTTCTCAGTTCATAAAAATGATCAAGAAATGTCAGTTCTTTTGGTTGGCTAGGCTTCGTTTGCTTCGCTTGTATTCTTTGCTTTTGATTCTTTTGTGTCATTACCCATGCCTTTGCGCAATTCTTGCATTGACTGACCGACACTACGTGCCAATTCAGGCAACTTGCGACCACCAACCAACAATAGGATGACGAGCAAGATAATAATTAATTCAGGTGTTCCGAGTCCTAACATATTTTTCCCTCACTTACCTTTTAATACTTTTATTCTATATCGATTATGGTAGAATGGCAAGTAGGAGAGTAGGGTAAATCAATATGGCATCATACAATTGTAACGACAGTTCAAATAGCGCATACGGCGATGGTAACTTTGGCACATGCACAAGCCAATCTGTTAATGCACCAAATACAGGACTTTTTCAGGAAATAATAGGTGGTGGCACTTTTACGATTCTTGCTCCACTGGCTGTTGCAGTCGTCGTTGTGGTTATTGCATCACTGGTAATACAACGCCACAAAAAATCATCAGAGGCTTAATACTACTTACGAGTAACTTTAACCATCGCTGGTCTAATGGGCTGTCCATTGAGTGTATAGCCGGCTTGTAACTGCTCGGCAATCACTTCTTCACCCTCTAACGAATCACCTTCTGCTTTGTCGTCAAATTGAATCGCCTCGTGTAGCTCAGGATTAAATATGGTATCTGGACTTGCCTCAATACGTTGTAAATTGAGACTGTCAAGTGATTTATCAAGCTGTTTTACGAGTCCGCTAACACCCTGTGCCCATTTATTATCGGCTAGATCATCTGGAATATGCGAAATTGCTCGCTCGATATTGTCTATAACTGGAAGGAGCTTCAAAATAGCAGACGACTGTCCTGCTAATTTTGCAGCTGTTTTCTCTCCTTCAACACGTTTTCGATAATTTTCAAAATCAGCACGAGTCCGTTGCAAATCAATGGTCAATTCCGCAATCTGCAAATTCAAATCTTCGGTTGGTATTTCATCTTGTTTTTTTGCTTTTGTCATTATAAAACCTCCTCTAACATTGCTCCAGCATGACGAACTAGTCGCATGACCTTACCGTAACTTTGACGGGTTGGACCCAATACGCCAATATAACTGTTATCACTGTATGGTGAACGAAAACGACTAATGATAAGTGAAGCTCCGCTCGCTTTACCAATAGGATTTTCGCTACCTATATAGACATTTAACGGCTCGTTGGGTGCCGCCTCTCTTAGCCATGGTTCAAGATTATCGAGTAACCTCGCGACAGCCTGAACATGATTGCCCTGCATAAATTCTGGCTGGCTAAAGAGGTTGCCGATACCATTCATATACAACTCATCGCCAATAGTAGCCATACCAAGATTTTGAGTCAGCTCGACCAAGCTGTCGACTGCACTACGAATCGCCCTATCGGCATGATTGCTGTGAATATTAACCCGTGCTTCAATCGCCCTCGTACCACGATCAAGCTGTAATGGAGTATCCGCCTGTGTCTCATTAATTGCATTGACATAGAACCGATAACCCTTGTCGGTTGGAATACGACCAGCACTGGTGTGTGGTTGCGTAATAAAGCCGAGTTCTTCGAGTTTTGCCATCTCGCTACGAATTGTCGCACTCGACACATTGAAGAGTTTTGCAAGCATAACGCTGCCAACTGGTGACGCCACTTCGGCGTACTGTTCGATAATTGATGCAAGTATCTGCATTTGGCGCTCTGTCATATGGCCATTATAGCGCGATTTTGGCACTCATGCAATTTGAGTGCCAAAAAACAAAGTTTTGAATTTTTCGTATATCTCCGCTACACTATAATCATATGGGTTTTCTACAAGATATTGGAAGTTTCATAAATGATGTCAATTCACTGACCGACGAAATTGATACTGTTAAAAATGACTTGATTAGCAACGTCGTTGAAAGTACCACCGAAGTAAAGCAGACTTTATCCGATACGGCATCACAAATATCTGACTCCGCTCAACAGATTCAATCAACAGTCAAAAATTCGACAACACTTGACGAACAAGATCAATAAAAGGCTATAATAAAGACATGACAAATTCCACCACTATAGACACTATTACCCAATGGCTTGGCAGTGGAAGTATTAATCTTTTTGGATTACCATTTGCAGGCAAGGATACTCAAGCAGAGCTACTTGTTAGCAGTCTTGGTGGAGTACGACTCAGTGGCGGAGAAATCCTTCGCAATAGCAATATACCGCCGCATGTAAAAGCGGCGATGGACGCAGGTGACCTAGCGCCAACTCAAGAATATATCAATATAGTATTGCCTTACCTTAGCCGCAAAGATTTCAAAGGTAAACCTTTGATACTCAGTAGTGTCGGTCGCTGGCACGGCGAAGAAAATGGCGTATTACAGGCAACAGAAAAAAGCGGCCACCCCACAAAAGCTGTTATTTTCCTCACTATCGACGAGAACACTCTACGCTACCGTTGGAAAATAGCTCAGGACAGTGGTGATCGCGGTGAACGCGCTGATGATGCTGAGCATATTCTTGACAATCGTCTATCTGAATTTATCGATAAAACCTTGCCAGTTATAGATCACTACCGTAACTTGGGATTACTAATCGAAATTGATGCCAGCGGGGATGTCCAGTCAGTCTACGAGCAGATACTACTAGCGCTCGAAAACCGAGCCTCCGGTAGCGCATACGGCGCAAGTGGATTTGGTAACTAGCTAAGTTAGTCGCGTTTCAATAGTACGGTAAATGCTTCAGATGGAATATCAACTTTTCCGAAACGCTTCATCCGTTTTTTGCCTTTTGCTTGTTTGGCGAGAACCTTTTTCTTTCGAGATACGTCTCCACCATAGAGTCCTGTCGTGACATCTTTGCGATAAGCACTGAGGTCTTCACGAGCGATGAAACGACCACCAATTGCCGCCTGTAATGCAACTTGGAAATTCTGGCGAGGGATGACTTCTTTTAATTTACTCACAATCTCACGGCCAAGACTTTGAGCTTCGGAACGATGCGCCATAATACTGAGTGCATCGACAATTTCACCAGCCACATAGAAATCAATGCGCACCAAATCCTCTGCACGATAATCATCGAGTTCATAGTTAAAACTACCGTATCCACTCGTCTGTGATTTAAGCTGATCGTAAAAATCCGTCAAAAGATTCGCTAGCGGAGCCTCAAAACTTATCAATGCTCGTTCATCAATATAACTAAGGTTCGTCTGTAGCCCACGACGATTGCTAATCAGTTGAATAACCGCGCCGATATACTCTGATGGCACAACAATTTCACCCTTAATCCATGGCTCACGAATTTCAGTCACCTTACTGACATCAGGTAATTCACTCGCTGACTTAATATCTAGCTCATTTCCGTCAGCTAAACTAACCTTGTAGTCAGTACTCGGATTAGTAAGCACCAAATCCAAGCCATATTCTCTCTCTAATCGCTCGCGAACAATATCCATATGCAACAGACCCAAAAAGCCGATACGCATACCGAATCCAAGCACCGGTGAGTTTTCTGGTTCATACTGAAGTGCGCTATCACTCAGTGCTAATTTCTCAACTGCCTCTTTTAGCTCTTTGTAGTCCTCATTACTAATCGGAAAGAATCCCGCATAGACAAATGGTTGCACATGTTTATAACCCGGCAATTGACTCGTCGTATGATTTCGTTTGACAGTTACCGTATCACCAACTCGTGCGTCTCGGGTCGTTTTTAAGTTTGTAACAATGTAACCAATTTCACCCGTTTGCAGTTCTGTGCCAAGTGTCATTACAGGCTGCAGGGCACCCACCTCTAGCGCAATACCATTTGCATTAGTGGCTAGCATTTCAATAGTATCGCCCTTTTTTATACTCCCATCAACAATACGCGTGTACAAAATAACCCCGCGATAATCATCATAATAACTATCGAATATAAGCGCTCTAGTTGGCGATTCTTGCTTGCCCTGTGGTGGAGCAATACGGTTAACAATTGCCTCTAAAACTTCCGGAACACCTTCGCCAGTTTTCGCACTAATCTTCAGAATATCTGATTCTTCGCACCCCAAGAGATTAATAAGTTCAGCACTCACCCGCGGTACATCCGCTGCCGGTAAATCAATTTTATTAAGTACGGGAATAATCGTCAAATCAGCACCAAGTGCTAAATAGACATTAGCAAGAGTCTGCGCTTGGATGCCCTGACTTGCATCGACAACCAATATAGCACCCTCGCAAGCCGCCAAACTACGACTAACTTCGTAGCTAAAGTCAACATGACCCGGAGTGTCAATGAGATTCAACTCATTCGCTTTATACTTCATACGGACGGGTGCCAGTTTGATTGTGATGCCCTTTTCGCGCTCTAAATCCATACTATCGAGCAGTTGCGATTTCATATCACGTTTACTTACGGTACCGGTGACTTCCATCAAACGATCGGCGAGTGTAGACTTGCCGTGATCAATATGAGCAATAATGCAGAAATTTCGGATGTGGGACTGATCCATATATCTGGTCTATTATGACAGATTATTTAAAAATTAGCGAGCTCTCGCAAACAAGAGTTGCCTAAAGCGCTGAATTACAGGATCTGCCTCTTTCAAATGCAACAGTCTACTTGCGACAAGGTATGTCACTCCACTAATAATTACAATCAACGTAAATTTCGGAAAAGTATCAAGAAAGCTATTATCCGCATTCTGTAACTGGAACATCTGTACCATAATGTAACAAATAATGGACGTTATGGCTGTCGCGATTACCATTCTACCGAAAGCCTGAAGCAACTGAATATTTACTAGGCCCTTGATGCGTTTGTTCATGACCGTAAATAGTACGACCACTTCAAATACCGCCACAATAGACTGCGCGTAACCGAGACCATAGGCTCCCATACCGAGACTCGCGGTAAACCAAACTGCAAGTATGATATTGAGTCCGATGGCAAATAGAGAAATGTACAGTGGTGTTTTGGTATCTTGTTGAGCATAAAAACTTCGTGCCGCAATATAATAAACTGAGCGAAACAAAATAGCCACCACGAGCGAACCTAGTAAGCCCGCCATTAACGCATCACCACCGTTTTTGATAAAGTTCACCAAATACCCTCGCGTAAAAAACGTCACAGCCGCGACCGGCATCGCCAACCACACAATCACTCTAATTACTTTTTGTAATTCAGTGCGAAAAAGATCTGGCCTATTCTGTCCGATACGTTCGGTCATTTTAGGAAATGCCGCCGTACTAATCGCCACACCTATCAAATTAATCGGTGCCATGTGTAGCGTCACAGCCTGATTATAAATACGTACCGTTCCTTCGGCCATTCGCGATGCTAGATTAATTTCTACTATACCAACAAGATAATCCATACCCTGGTCAATCGAGCGAGGAGGAAGCAATCGTAGCACCTGTCGAAAACCTTTATTTTTCCAAAAAATCTTGAATTGGTAATCAAATCCAAGACCAATAAGTCCGACCGTACTAACAATCAACTGCAACACTGATCCAAAAACCACGCCCAATGCAACACCCATAATACCGCCTTCAAAAATTTGAACACCAAATAATGTAATGCCACCAGTGAAAACTGTTAGTCCGGTAATAATTCCAATGTTATATAGGACGGGTGCCATTGCAAAAAACGTAAACCGACCAACTGCTTGTTGAATACTAGCAATTACGGTTGCGATCGCGAACAGAAACGGATTTACCGCTATCACTCGAGTCATACTAACCGCAAGCGCCGTCGCCGACTCATTAAATCCCGGTGCGATAACATAGCGAATGAGTGGCTCGGCAAAAATAATAATCAGGATACTTGTTACCAATGTTATAAACGCCATAAAATTCAGTAAGCTCGTGGACAGTTGCCAGGCTGACTCTTTATTACCTGTTGCTAAGCGTTGATTGAATACTGGTATAAAAGTCACGCTCAGTGCACCAGAAACCAAGATAAAAAACATGAAATCTGGCACCGTAAAGGCTGCGGTATAGGCATCAATACCAACAGGATATCCAGGTGTATGGGCTGATTCATTGGGCAAGTACGCGCTATTTAACAAACGATCCCGGAAAAATCCGAGAAGCAGAGACACTAGTGACGAGCCCGCCAATAACATTGCTGCCAATTGGACAGAAAGGCGTTTATTGGCGCGTGCTGCTAATGCAGTGACTCGTCCCATTATGTTTTCCTACTGTTCCCCGTGTCTAGGTATACAGTCTTGCTTCCTTTGGTAATATTGCATCCTTTAATAGTCTTTCAACAGCAGATTCGTCAAGTGTCTCTTCAACTAATAATGCTTTTGCTAGGACGTCCAGGCTCTTACGATTATCAATCAAGATAACTTCGGCACGCCTCGATGCTTCTTTGATAAGCGATTCGACTTCATGATCAATCTCTTTAGCCGTATCATCACTATACGGTCGCTCGTGGGTAATCTTGTCGAATACCATACCGCCACCATCATCGTGAAATACTTGGTCGCGCAACTTGTTACCCATACCCTGCTCGATAATCATATCGCGAGCAATTTCAGTCGCTTTTCTAAGATCAGAGCCGGCACCGGTTGTAATACCATCTGCCCCGTACAGAATCTTTTCTGCTACACGACCACCCATCGCACGGGCCAAAATATCTTTGAATTCATAGACGTTTGTATAGCTTTTGTCTTCTGGCGGTAGGAACCATGTCACGCCACCAGTACCACCGCGTGGAATGATAGTAACCTTATGAACTGGGTCGCTGTCAGGTAATATATGACCAACTAACGCATGCCCCGCTTCATGATAGGCAGTTAGCTCCTTTTCTTTGTCAGTCATAATCTTTGACTTACGTTCAGGACCGATTGCAACCTTTTCAAATGCTTCCGTAAGATCAGCGTTGCTGATTTTTTTGCGGTTATCACGTGCCGCGATAATCGCTGCTTCATTAGCGATATTTGCCAAATCCGCACCAGAAGATCCAGCAGTTTTGGCGGCTAACTTATCCAAGTCGACAGATTTATCGGTCGGCTTGTTCTTAAAATGAACCTTCAGAATTGCTTCGCGGTCTTTTCTCTCCGGCAACATAATATTGGTTCGACGATCAAAACGACCAGGTCGCAAAAGTGCTGGGTCAAGTACGTCAGCTCGGTTAGTTGCGGCAAGTACAATTACGTTGGTTCCCGTTTCAAAACCGTCCATTTCAACCAGAATTTGATTTAATGTCTGTTCACGTTCGTCATGACCACCGCCCATACCGCTACCACGTTTGCGACCAACTGCATCTATTTCGTCGATGAATATAATCGCCGGAGCGTTCTTCTTAGCTTTAGCGAACAAATCACGAACTCGACTGGCGCCAACACCAACAAACATCTCAACAAACTCGGAACCAGAAATACTGAAAAATGGTACATTTGCTTCACCAGCAACTGCGCGAGCAAGCATAGTCTTACCGGTACCTGGACTACCGACGAGAAGCACGCCTTTTGGAATCTTAGCGCCGACATCTTGATACTTCTTCGGGTGCTTCAAGAAATCAACAACCTCTTCGAGATCTTGCTTGGCGCTATCATTGCCCGCAATATCATCAAAAACAACTTTTTCTTTATCAACACCATATAGTTTTGCTTTTGATTTGCCAAATCCAAGTGCTTGGTTATTCTGTCCCTGCGCTTGGCGCATCATAAACATGAAAAATCCTGCAATAAGAATGACCGGCACAATAATAATCGCCAGGTTCCAAAGCGTCTCACTCGTCTGCGATGGAGGTACAATAGTCACTGTTGTGCCGGTATTTTGTTTCAATCCTTGTTCAAAAATACTACTACCGCCCTCTTTCATCGACTTTTCAGTAGCTTTATCTTCACCTTTAGGCGTTACCTTTACGTCAGTACCCTGGATTTCAATTTTGTTAATTTTTCCCTCATTCGCACGTTGAATGACCTGTGAAATAGGCACATCTTTCAACTGCTCACGTGGGGAAACAATTGCAAAAAGTGTTAACACGGCAACTATAATAATTGCCCAGAAGAGTCCTAATCGTGTCCAATTGGACATTTTTTTTATTGGTGGCTTACTTTTTGTTGGCATAATATCAGTAACGACTCCTTTCAATCGAGAGATTTTCAGACATTCCCACTCCTATTATGATAGCACTCTGAACTATCATTCGTCTATGAGTTCAACGATAAAATGTGTTCTAGTGAACCGTAAGCTAACGTCATTACCAATTTCGTAGCGATTGCCCGTAGCAAAAACTTTTATTGCTAGTAACGCTCTTACCAATTGCGGACGAGTTGGACTCACGCCAACTTCATTCACAATAACGCCTCTCAACAATTCTATAGCCGTCTGGTCGCTTGTCATAATAAACAGGTAACGAGAATATGACGAAGCACCAACGCATGAACGAACCTCGCTATCTATCTCGTGTTTAAGAAAAAGTTGACGTTTCCAGTACATAATCAATGCCTGTCGTGTTGTGTCGTCTATTGTCATCAATTTCTGCCGTAAGTTATTGCGAAGATATTTCGTATTAGCGTTGGTTACATCGTCCCGCCATTCAAGTTCTTTCTTCTTAGCGTAAGCAATAATTTCCGCCTTTGTCATGACTAGGAGCGGTCGCCAAATATCAGTACTATCCAATACCGCCAGCCCTCGCCATCCAGTGCCACGCGTTAGATTGATCGCAATTGTCTCGATGGCATCATCGGCATGATGAGCGGTTACAATCTTTGCATCATGTTTTTTGGCGATTTTTCGTAGAAATTCGTAACGACGATTACGCGCTAACTCTTCACTCGCATTTGCACCTAATTCTTCCCGCGTCATTTCAAATGGTAAATTATACTTTTCTGCCAAATTCTTAACAAACTCGGCATCATCCGCAGATTCAGGCCTAATACCATGATCAAAGTGGGCAACGATAAATGTTACAGGAGGGACTTGCCCCTCCGCTGAACTTTTGGAAGTCAATTCCAAAAGTAGCTCCTCCCCCTGAAGCTGGCGCTGTGCACCAGTCTCTTCGACTAATGGCAAAGCGATTCGGCCAGTTGCAAGCATATAGAGCAGCACCACCGAGTCCACTCCGCCACTAACCGCCACAATATATTTTGCCATCATCCGAACCGTCTAGACAAAACGACACCTAACCATATGCCGACGATTCCGCCGATTGTTCCAAACAAGATACTCCAGCCATCTAACAATTCGTTATCGCCAAACAGCACTGGCACATAACCACCGACAATGCCGCCAACCGTCGCCATGAGCAACAAAACTTTTCTGTTCATACATATAGTATACAGCGCGATACACTGTGCGCCCTCGTGCAACCTAGCATTCTTCCTATGAGGTTTAGATGATCTTCCCAAAAATCAGACTTTTTATATCTGTTAAGGGTTAGACCCTATTTCCATGCGATGGTTGCCAACCGTTCTCAGAATCCGGGCGTGACATCATACTCTTAGGGCTTTGGAAACCGTATAGATGAATCTATCGTCAATAGTGCCGGGGATGTGCTTAGAAGCATTCTTGAGATACTCTGGGTGCTTCTTCAAATACGAAACACCAAACTTTAGTGCAAAGATTGCAACTTTAATTTGTAGTGACGATGTCATTTAACTCCTAAGTGATGTCAATTTGTAGTGACGACTTCATTTAACTCTCAGGTGATGTCTGCGTCCACGTCGGGAAACTTGGTACGCCGTACGCGATGCGGGTGCCGGTCGGGGAGGTTATAGGTCACCGGACTATGGTCGCTTTGAATACCCCAGATCCTGGGTCTAGTGCGGCAGCGGTGTAGTTATGCGCCCTAACTGTCACCGTATTCGTTGCAGATACCCACGCTGTGAATGCGATCCCAGCGGTGACTGCTGTCGTTGGTATCCCTAGGGATACCGAATCACCGGTGGCCGCACCTGTGACAGTCACTGTTAAGTCCACTTGGGATTGAGCCGATACTAATCCGAAATCAAGTGTTCCAGATCCCGTGACCATATGCGCGACAATTGAGCCCTCTACCGCAATTCTGCCAGCCGATGAGCGCGATATAGTGGTGTCTGATGCATTTCCTAGATCAATAGTTCCGTCCACGGTAAGATTCCCGGTAGGGTTAGTCCCTGACGGCGTGTATGCAGATGTTGATACTCCTGTATCTACGAATCGAGTATCAACGATATTCGTTGCTATGGAAGTCGCTGTTGTTCCCCGCAGTAAATCGTATTTGACGGCACCTGGGATAGGGGGCCACGTGATGTAGTTATATGCGGTGGAGCTCAGCGAAGCAGGTCCTGTTGATGTTGTCCCAGCAGAAGACGGAACCGTTTTATTTCCGTCTTTATCTATCCCTACTATGTAGTAGCTATAACTTGTTGACCCACCTGTGAGTGGCAGGGGTACTACCGATGGGGCATAGGGGTTGGGCATTGACTGAATGCGTTGCGGACCGTACGGAGCAACATAATCCAAACCTGGACGACCGCTGATGAGACGTTGATTTCCTTTGGCGTCGATCATCACAACTCGGCCAGTAGTCGTATCAGAATTAAACTGGCCCACGTCTACCGCGTTTGGGCTATTGAAGTTGACATTAGCCCAAAGGTTTCCACCCATATTAAATGCTCTATTCGACACATTATTAATGTAGGTTTGAGTGCCGTTGTCAATGACAGCCAGAGATAATTTTCCGTAGTTTGGGGTTAGGTATAGTTCGGTACCTTTTACGTTAGGTCCGATACTAATAGTCCCTAATGCGTCCGTGGATGCCATTTTGTTATCGTAGAACTTATTGCCCGATACTCTTCCATCGGTTCCGGTGTTATTCTCCAGACGCAGCGTACCTATTCCATCCTGCCAAGATACATTCACGTCACGAATAACATTTTTCTGGTTATAACCAGTAACCCCGGAGTCGATGTCTATTAGTACAGCTGTATTAACAGTGTTGACCTCATTTCCTACATGGGACTCTAAATACACACCATCGACTGTGTGTTGCCCACATGCATCGTCCCACGATCCAACCATCGAGTTGGCTAGGCGAACTGCGTGTAATACTCCGGTCTTTACCGTGCCAGTTATATTATTGATTGAAGTGATAGATCCCGCAGCCCTTATGTTTGTTACGTTAAAGCGGGCTGTCCCGTCAATATGGACAGCGGTGTCCCAGACTCCTACGAAAAATATATTATCTAAGAAGCAATCTGTCCACGAGCATGTAGAACTTTGACGGAACCTTATTCCGTACTGCGTCAAGCACGAATTTGTTCCACTAGAACAAATATAGTCAATATTACTTATCCGTATGTTCTCCCCCAGTGTGGGACCGCTAGAAACTGCGGCGGCATGTGCATCTAAAAATCCGCCGTAAACATCAAAGATAGAAATATCTTTGAAGATCGCATCGCGCCATAGGTTCATATAGACGCACCATTTTAGTTTTGAATCTCCATTAATACATATGTCCCGTAATCCGCCACCCTGTCCACGTATAGTTCTCGACCAAGTAAAGAATGCATCCATAGGGGTCCCAGCCCTACTTACTGCAAGTACGGTATTCTTACCCTCCCCGCGAATATACACATACTCAGAGGCTATTGTTATAGTAGAGCGCCCCGATGTTCCCTCATCGAATTTGAATCGGTAATACCCCATAGGGATGAAAACCGTTCCACCACTGGGGGACAACCCTGTTCGAGTCGTATCGTTAGCTACCCAATCTACGGCTGCCTGCAAGGCAGCAGTATTATCCGAAGAGGAACTACTAAGTCCGAACCATTTTGCGTTTACTTCCCCTTCGTAAATTCGCTTCCAACGCCCCGACAATGCGCTAGTCGGAGCTAATATTGTTCCTCCATTGTCAGAGCTGATAGTATCCGCCGAATCCCAGCGAAACATACCCCCGCCGCCATCCCCAGGGGTGGAGTATCCGAGCACTCGTACATGCCCATCCGTGGAAGACAATGCGGACGGAAGTGCCGCTATCGCCTTTAATGCAGAAATGTTACTGACAACTTGCGCCCCCAATAACCCTCTACCGGAAGATGCGTCCACCGCCGCTAACTGTGTCCGGGCGAACGCGGTGACATCCGTCATCGCCCACGTACCAGCACCCGTCGCATACGGCAACTTATTCGCCGCCGAAGTGAGACCCGCGATAGCAGTCAGATCAGTGTCGGATTGTTGTGCTCCAATTGCAGTTCTAGCCTCCGCCGCATCCACTCCCGCCGCAACCACCGCCGGCTTCCCACTGAGTGTGCTCCAGGTTGGGGCTGCTTGGTTGAGCTTGGTTTGGACGGGTGTAGCTAGTTGGGCTTCTTGGATGGTGCCGTCTTGTATTTCTGTAGCTGTGATGGCGTCTGGAGCTATAGTGCTGTTGGTGACTGCATTGTCTTGCAGTTGGGTAGAGCCGACGGTATTGTCTTTGAGTGTGCCACTGGCTGTATGCGTTTGTGAGAGATAGTCATTGAGGATGTCTCCCCAGGTACCGTTATCTCCACCTGGAGTTGGGAGACGGGACATTTTAGTTAGTAGCTCCCGAAGAATGAGCTTTTAGTTGTCTCTCTCTCTCTCGAATTTTTCGTTGTGATTAGCACTACGTGTCTCCCTCTTTAGAATCTTTATTGGTAGTTTATAGCATGAGGGGGAT
>JBAQWG010000033.1:0-11360 GCA_049298775.1 Saccharimonadales bacterium (SeqCode) | reverse complement strand
TTAGTTAGTAGCTCCCGAAGAATGAGCTTTTAGTTGTCTCTCTCTCTCTCGAATTTTTCGTTGTGATTAGCACTACGTGTCTCCCTCTTTAGAATCTTTATTGGTAGTTTATAGCATGAGGGGGATGTGGGTCAAGAGGAAGAATAAATCTATTCGTATTTGAGTTGTACGCCAGCTTGGTCGGCTAGTTGAAATATCCAACGTTGAAGACGTTCTTGTTGATGAGTTTGTACGGCGTTTTCTTGAAGAATTTCTTCGATACGTGCCATGTGTTTGTCAAGAATATTGTATATACGATCGACATCTGACTTTAGTTCAGCGACATCTGACTTTAGTTCAGCGACATCTGACTTTAGTTCAGAAATGTCTAACTCTATGCCATCAAAACGCTCATCAACCCGATTAGCGAACTGATTGAGCGCTTGCATGATTTCATCGTTGGATACTTCTTTTTTGGTCATTTGTTTTAGTATACAAGATTGACGGCAATCACGTCAAAACTTCCACCTTACAGATATCGCGTACTGCCAAACGGTATCTTTGTCTTCATATGATTGGTCGTTGAAATCGTATCCGCCGAATGTAGCGTGTGCTCGCCATAACGCTCATTGATCTCATCGATAGCATTCGTCACATCTCGTTCACGAGCGACTTGATCGGCGAACAAACTGATTTGCGACGGCTCTTCACGCTGTAATAAATAACAATGGATGTTGATATCACGTATATTCGGTGGCGCACTCATAAATAGTTGTTTGGCCAGCATATAAATCGTCTCATTACTAAAAAAAGGCGTTTGCGAAACATGACTTGCGTGCCAATAATTCCGTCGCTTATCGCCTTCCATACCAAATGTGCGAGTACCAACATAAATACCACGTGCGCTCAAACCTTGTTTTCGCATCCGTTGCCCTACCGATTCACACAAATGATGAAGCCGTTGCAAAATCTCGTTAAACGACATATTAAATCCGTCCAGCACATACTGCCGTCCTACGCGCTTGGTTTCATATGTCACGTCATCAACCTCCCAACCACGAAGCCGTTGATGCCATTGCTCACCGTTAATACTTTGAAACACCATACTACTAAGTACCTCTGATGATGTATCGAGGAATTGTAGCGGAGTCATGATGCCGATCGAGTTCAATCGCAATTCATTACGCCCAGCAATACCGGTAAGATCAGTCAATTTGAGTGTCCCGTAAACAGCACGTAAATTATCTGCTGTAATCACATCCATACCGTCCGGTTTATGCAGATTAGCCGCTGTTTTCGCCAGAAATCGATTGGTTGCAATACCAATATTACAGCGCATCGCAACACCGATTTCATCACGCAGGCGCTGTTTTATCTCCATCCCCACACTACTCAGGGTGCGACCCATTAGCAGACTCTTTGGCGATTGCGTAAAATCAATCGAACCCTCGTCGATACTTTTCATTGTCACGTGTGCCGAATAGTCATTCATGATGTCGAGTAGCTTGTGGTATACGTATTTATACTTTGCCGGATCACTTTCAACACCGATCAGATCAGGGCAAATCTTTTTGGCATCACGTAACCGCATACCCATTTTTACCCCCATCGCTTTGGCCTCGTAGCTGCACGTTACAATCATGGTCATATCCGTTCGCCGATTAACCACCGCCACTGGCCTTCCGCGTAATCGCACTCGCGCTTGTTGCTCAACCGTCGCGAAACAACTGTTAAGGTCAATATGCATAATCAGGGGTTTACCTGCGTTGATCTCATTATATATAGTCATACGCAGGGTAAATATTGAACTAATTTATAATTTATGGTATAATAAAAGTATACCCTGATTCCTCCGACAACAAAGGAACTGAGATGCATATTAATGACCGAAAGAACATATTTCAACTGAAGCAAGAGTTTCAGGATTTTCGGCGCGACCTGGGTTTCCTGGCAATTGCCAAAGACGACCCAAGGCTCTCGAAACTCTACATGAAACTGTTGGACATGGTCGACCAAAAGCCAGACAGGTTGTCGAATGTATTCGACGTCCTGCAGGTCGAACTTCATCAAGCCATCAACACGGCAGTGGTATGTGCCGATTTTGGCTTCGGTGATGAAGCAATGCACCAGGCACAGGTGAACTATAACAAAGCAGTAACCCTGTACAATAAGTGGAAGCAGTTTGTCGACGATGCCACAAGGGCCTACCCAGGCACGAATATACACGACATCATGCCGCTGCTTAGGTAGTCTGTGCGAACTTTGGTGGTAGGAGTGCTGGTAATCTACTGACACTCCTACCACCCCAACACCCACATGGGTGTTATTTTTGTTTCTATTTCTTTCTCCCCACCCCTCTAAAGCCGTGCGTCCTGGCATCCGTTCAGGTACTAAAAGCAAAGTGCAACCCTTAAAAAACGTGACGGAACCACGTTTTTTCAGGCGTGTAACGGTACCTGGACAGATGCCGGGGCGCGCGGCGACCATCATATACTGTCCCCCATGCGTGTTAATGTCCAGGTTAACCGCTCACTATCCAACTCTATCCGATAATCCGCCTCGCTATCTGTCACGTCAAACACATGCAACGTTCGCTTACCCTTTGATGTCGGATGGCGCAGACCAATTTCTTTGACGGTAATTTCTCGCCCATTTGCGCGCCGAAATTTAATCGGTACGCACGGGTTTAAACCAGTACCAAATTTCGCCAACACATCGATTCGTTCGTTCAGAAAAGTTTCGTCATTCACAATTAATCTCCAAAGGTTATTTAGAGAACGATTTTAATTGTTCGTCCGTTTCCATTGCCCGTTCTAATGCAATGAATCCGAAGACGATGAATGATTCCACCGGAGGGACGCTTTGCACGAATGCCAGTGTGTGTCGCGGGGATGTATTTTTATTATACCATTAAGACATTGTATTTTTCACTAGTAAGGCGTATACCAGTAGCACAATATAATCATGAGTGAAATCATCCCTACCACAGAACAATCTCTGGAATCTAAACCTCTCCACTCTGCATTCATACTATTTGAAACTGAATATGGTGATCCCGATAAGCCTGTCATAGATACACACAAAGGTCAGCTCGTTCAATACGCTACACTTCATTTTCATGATCAAATCGACAGTCGTACTGTTATTTTACGCTCTGGAATTCACAAAGATCCACAAACGAACAAAACTGAACAACTATTTTGGATGGCATCATTTGATCACACAACAAACGAACCGACGTTTTATGAGATAGTCGATAGCGAAAAACAGATTATTCACCCTTTAATTCAACGGACAGGTGGCTACGAAATAATCCACACAGCAAAAACACGCAACGATGAAGGTACTACTGTACAATTTCGCATGGGTAGCCACGCACTCGAGTGGTTACAATAACCGTCAAACAATACTTTTTAGTCGTCTTCGCTCTCGTTCAGATAATCCTCCCCATATGCCAAAGCGTTCACCATTATCTAATGCATATTCTAGACATTTATTTTTAATATCACATCCTAAACAGATTCGTTTTGCCTCTCGCGTCGATTCTCCTTTTTCCGGAAAAAACATATCTGGATCAATTTGTGCACAAAGAGCTCCAATTTTCCACGCCATTGGGTTGTCTCCACTGTCTATTTTTATACCGCCAATTCCTTCTTGCGGAAAAGGTTTTTTATCGGCAAGTAGCTGCGCACGATCGCTATAGACAAACTCGTCATTCAGCGCTAACCTTCCAGTTGCTCGAGGTATCGCGATCTCACGTACAATCTCTGCACGCTCCTTCATTTCGAGTGATCTGACATATGTTTCTAAAATTTCATATCTTTTTTGAATTTTCATCCCTTTTTGATGTGCAACTCTCACCGTGCGAGTTCGATAATTTTTAATTTTTGTCGTAAATTCGCTTACTTCAAGACCTGTCATAGTAGAAATATCCTTCATGGAATAGCCTTGGAGCATATGGTTCATAAGGACTACAAAAGCTTCCGGATTTTCCATTTTTTTGTCAAATCCATCATTTATTTCTATAAGTGCACTAATAATGCTCGAGATATCCCTTGCTCTTAATGACAAATCTGCCGTATCTCCAAATATATAGTCAATGTACTCTTTTGAATCACCCTGTATTAACTGTTCGTCGGGTACGGAAAGTTGCAAATTAGCCAAGACTGACTCCACACTTAATGTTGATGCTTCTAGAATTTCATAATCATCGTTCAACGAAGTCTCATTATTTTTATTATCATAGTGAAAAGATTCTCTATTATTTTCCATAGTCATACAACTCATATATATTTCTTAATCTTATGATTATTTTAAAATAATTATTTAATTTTGTAAAGCATTGTAGTTATTTTTTAAAAACACATTCCCTGAATCATGGATATCTGTGACAAACAGACAAGGTAAGTAGCAGTGAGATGCAGTGTCCGGAACAATTGTTGCCCCGAACACCGCACCCACATGCTCACGCGTTGACTAATGAACGGTAGTCGAATGTTTCGATGCGCTGTGGCAACACGGAACTGACAAGCAGTTCCAGAACCCATTCGACCATCTCTCCCGTCTCGGGGCCGACGGTCGTCACCGGCACAGTCAGCGAAAAACAACCTTCGTGCGGTACGTATTCGATGCTCTTCGGCCTCTCGTTTAGACCAAGGTGAAGAACAATACCCAACGCCTCCCATGCATCCGCGATGATTGCAATCATCACTTCTGCCTGATTTGCCAGCATCGCGCACTGAATGGCGTCCCGAGCATCACGACTCAGATACACTTCCTCAAACTCCCATGGTCTGCCTTTGCCTTGTGGCCTTCCTATGAAAAATTTGCCATCCGCGTGGCGCCTTACTTCAACACTGTGAAACCTGGCGTACTGTGGCTCAAGTCGATAGTACCGTGGTTTCTTTTCCTTCTTTTGTTTCTCATACGACATGCTACAACACCTTCACATTCTGGTAGTTTGGGTTCGTGCTTCATTGCACCGTTTTGTGCCCACACACGCACGAGATAGGCTATCAGTACACTATTTAATGTATTGATAGCCTATCTCGTTACCTTGCCTGTTTGTCAAATGTCACCTTCGGAGCGTTTAAACACCTCTACGAAAGTTGTGCTTACTTTATAATAAATTCATGCATAATTCAAGCAAATTTTAGTAATCTCGACTTACGCAAAACGTCTTAGCGACGAATGGCGCGGATAATAAGTGGCGAAAATATAGTCAGAGCAAGAGTAATTGTTATGAAATGCCCAACTGCCGGCAATCGTACTTTTTTACAACCCTCCAGCAACGTCTCTTTCACAGGCACGGTCGGATCATATATAGGATAGACCGATATAAAATTTCGCTTCTGGTGAACAGTAAGCTTGGCGATTGAATCATTCAGCAAATCCATTGAAGTCCGAAAAGCAGGTGAGTGGTCGTAGTAGTGTTGGTCGACCGTTTCGGGGTGACTACTTTTGCCACAGAGACCCATGACCTTAAATAAATCATCTGGTCGACGTGCATACATGTGCACTGCCATACTACCGCCCGCACTTTCGCCAATGATAACAATGCGTTTACCCGATGCTCGATCAATTGCCTGTTCAATCTTGGCAATTTTTCGTTCGAACATACCTGTTGCCCATTTCATCGGCACTAGTTCAACACTGACATTTTTGAACCGCCATTTCTTGAGCACACGCAACCTCAACGAATCATACTTGTCGCCCATGCCAGAGATATAGAGAATATGAATTGGTTCTTTCATTAACTTCCGAATGTAAACGTATTCAATTGTATACCTGTCGGCACCCATAATTCAATCGTTGCGTCGAATTCAAACGAATCAAACTCACATTTGAAAGACTGCTCACCTTTGCCAGTGTAGCGTTAGTAGTAATTGGCAGTATATCAAGCATCTATTATTTATATGTTAATTTCCGTTTCGTAGATAATTTCGAATATCCAATGTCTTTGCTCACAGTAACGTACTATCTCAACTACTTGATTATTCTTATTGGCGGATTTTCTGCAGGATATTTCTTGGCACAACAGGGCAGGTTACTACGTCTATTTGGTTAGTTATCAGCAGTTACTTACTACAGCCAATCATTCTCACTTTTATTGCTTTTCTATTTTTAAGATCAATCAAACTTTTCCTCAATCGTTTGTTTGTCGCGTCCTTTGTCGGTATATTTTCACATACGTTAATGTTTGTACTATGGAATTTTAATACTTATCCGACAATTAACACCGTATTTAGATTTCAAACATTTACATTTGCCACAATTATTATCATTTATACTCTACTTATTCTAAAAGTCGTACGCGTAACGAAATAAATTCAGATAGTCAAACCTGTACAAGAAAAATCACCCATGAATACATGAGTGATTTTTCTTGGTAGCAGCGACAAGGATCGAACTTGTGACCTTAGGCTTATGAGTCCTACGCTCTAACCAACTGAGCTACGCTGCCATAATGTTTAAAACTGTAAAGTGCAACCATACTTATCTTTGCAAGTATAGCAGTTGGTTAGAGCGCACGCTATTATTACGCTCAAGGCTGCCCAACTGAGCTACGCTGCCTCGTCAACATACCGCTAACTAAAATGTAGCCAAAACGAATGCAATGTTGATTGTAACAGATATAGTATTATAGCTCAACGTCGACAACGATTTGTTCGCGACGGCTAAGAAATGATTCTATTTCATTGGAAGTACGAGGGCGGTTCCATGTCGCTAACTCGATTGAACGAAATGCTTTTTCGAAAGTTGACTCTTTTTTATGGGCTTTTGACACTGTGGTGATTCCTTATTTTTGTTTTTTTGATTGATATATTTATATTAGCATAAGTTTTACTAAAAAGCAATAGTATTTTTATTACTCTATCTTAGTATCCATAGATATACCAGCCTGAGCTTCTCTTTCATCAGTAACTTTCAGTTTATAACAGATTTCACCAGCAGGGTGAAAGATCGTCGACAAGTAGTCTTGGTACTCACCAGTAGAATAATCTTTCGTATTATAATCATCCGTATAATCTGATGACTCTTCTTTGAATGTAACACAGAGCTGAAAATGATATTCGTCATTCACACGATCTGAGATATTGTACAGATCGACGCTAGTTGCCTTACCTTCAGCTTTGTAACGTACCAATCCCTTTTCAATAAGTAACTTCGCATCACCTTTGACATTTACCTCACTAAGTGATGTAGGAAGATTGTGATTTTTCTGAGTAAAATCGCTAACTGCCTGATTGACACTGTCAATATTGGCAACTATTAACCGATCGTCACGTGTTGCAACGGAACGAGCAGCTGGGCCTATAAATGCAAAGATAATAATTAAACCAATAAACGCAACCATGACAATCCGATAGATTTTTGCAATTGGCAGTTTCAAATTTGGATTCAGCGTCCGTAAAAATGTCATCGCATACAACACGACACTAACAGACAGTGACAAAAGTGGTGTTCTCATAGAATCAAAAGTAGTAAACCCGTTCAGACCCAAATTCACTATCAAAAATACAGTGCCAATTAGCAAACCAATACTAAATAGGGCAAAAATTACCGCATGAATAATCATAACAACAGTTGCGCCACCAGTTTTTTTAATCGGTTCTTTGCGACTATAAAATAAATCACAAACGAACGACAAAGGTAGCAACACAACGACACTCGCTATCGCATATGGCAAGACTGAAGTTGTGTCGTAATTATCAAAGAAGCTACCGATAACCAGCCACAATAGCCACATGAAAGATAGTGCCGTCCAACCCCAAAACGCATAGGTCAGCCACTGCAAAATGAGCAATCCGGGTGTGTTTTTTGATGGTAAATCGTGGCTTTGTGACACAATCGAATCGTCGATTTCCGTTGGCACACTTTTTTCGATAGACTCTGCAATATCGGAGTGAGCTACTGGACGAGGAGGACGAACGATTGGCTCGGCAGGAAATACCATATTGCCGTGTATCTGGCCAGAGTTAATAGGATGGCGTTTTTCGTTATCTTCAATATCACTCATACTGCTTGTGATAATAGCATGTCAGACCTAAATCATAAACTCTTTTTGACCTCTTGATAACACTTGTGGTAAAATGTTCACAAAAGGATAAACATAAAAATGAGCAACACAGATACACTTACTTCTTTCGCCATTATCCTTTTGGCTGCCGTGATTCATGCCTCATTTCAGCTCAGTATCAGCGTCTTAACACTACTCAGTGGTCATACTCTCGGGCGTAAATCTGCCCATCAGCGTTTATTGCGTCTGACTGGTGGTTTTATTTTAGGCGCAGTAGTTATGACTGCTCTACTACTAACTTTCACGTCGTTTGTCTTAAGCGTATTTATACCCCATGCTACACCCGCGATTGTTTGGTCCGCTAGTTGTGGTGCACTAGCCGGCGTAGGTGTATCCGTCTGGTTGTTTTACTACAAAAACATAGAACAAGGAACTAGTTTGTGGATTCCTCGTAATTTTGCACGATATCTTGTAGATCGTTCCAAGGCAAGCAAAGTAACCGTTGAGGCATTTAGTCTTGGACTAACAAGCGTAATATCCGAGTTATTGTTTATCTTTGCACCGATTATAATTACATCGCTAATACTAATTCGTCTAACGCCCGACTTGCAACTACTTGGCATCTTACTCTATAGTTTCGTGTCATTACTGCCCCTATTTATAGTTGGGATACTCGTGGGTGGCGGGCACAAACTGAGCCATATACAACGTTGGCGAGAGACAAATAAATCTTTTTTGCAATTCGCATCGGGCACTGGTCTACTTGTTCTCGGCGCATATATTTATGTCGAAAAGGTTGTTATTGTAACAATCTATGCATCGGGGAATCAGTAATGGACAAGATTATCGATGTCGTCAAAAGTTCTAGTCGACGACCAACCGAAAATTTTGACGCTGACAAATTACTCGCTAGTATTATGGCCGCCTGCTTAAGCGTACGTACACCAGAAGGAGAAGCTGAATCTACCGCTATAAATGTCACCAATGCTGTTATTCTATGGCTAAGCACCAAGCCAACTGTCACGAGCCATGATATTCGCCTTCATGCCAGTACGCATTTGCACCGATATCATCCCGAAGCCGCCTATCTCTATCAACATCACAAGATTATTATCTAGGAGAAATCATGAGTAAATCTAAATTCGATTTTGACATCATAGTTATCGGCAGTGGAGCTGGAGGAAGTGCAGCGGCAACCGTTACATCCCGTGAAGGTAAGCGTGTTGCCATAGTAGAACAAGACACATTTGGAGGCGCTAGTCCTAACTATGGTGACGTACCGCTAATGGCACTACTGCATGTTGCTCATCTTTTTGATGAAGCTCGTCGTGGATCTCGCTTCGGCATAAGATCAAGCGCACTAGGATACAACTATCCATCACTCCGCGCATGGAAGGACCTAGCCGTCAAGCGTACTGGTGCTGGTGGTAACCGTCAGTATTACGAAAAAGAAGGCGTGACAACGATTCAGGGAAGTGCGCACTTTTTGTCACCACACGAAATCAGCGTCAACCGACGACATTATTCTGCTGAATCATTCATCATTGCCACAGGCGCAGATTGGCAACTACCCGATATTCAGGGTCTGGCCGAAATACCATACGCTACCCCACGAACAATTCTTGATATTACAAAACCACCAAAATCTATATATATCGTCGGTGGCGGTACTACTGGCGTCGAAATTGCTCAACTTTTGGCAATCTTTGGTACAAAAGTATACATTGCCGATATCGCGTCACGTTTGTTACCAGATTTTGATAGCGAGGCGGGGGAGACATTAGAAAAGTTATTTCATAGTGAAAAAGGCATCACTTCTCTAACACAAACGCGTACTCTGGCAATCGAAAAAGAAAATATTGCTCACCGCGTGACATATCAACGTGGTGGCGAAGAACATAGCCTGCGTGTTGATGAAGTACTCATTACCGCTGGTCGTACACCAAATGTTGATATTGGACTAGAAAACGCTGGAGTTAGTTATGATTCCAAAGGTATCCATGTGAACGACCAATTGCAAACAACCGCAAAAAACATTTACGCTACCGGTGACGTCCTTGTCAGACATGGCCATACTCATACAGCCTTGTTAGAAAGTCGCATCGCAGCCAACAATTTAATCTCAAAAAATAAACATATTCCCGACTACACGGCATCACCAAGAATTGTCTTTACCTACCCCAGTATCGCATCTGTCGGACTAACAGAAGACGACTGTTTACGACGTGACCTAAACATCCGTAAATCAACGGTGCCATTAAGCATCATTGCCCGTAGTAATACCAGTGATTTTCGCGATGGGTTCGTTAAACTTATCACCGACAAAAAAGGAGTTTTAATTGGTGCAACTGTTATGGCTCCAAGTGCAGACGAAATTATTCACGAATTAGCGCTCGCAATTAAATACGGACATACTGCCTCCCAACTAGCATCAGTTCCACATGCATTCCTAACGTGGAGCGAAGCAGTTCGCGTTGCTAGCGCCAAACTAGTTTAAATTCCACCTATTTGACTAAATCTATATTTTTAATTATAATATAGATAGCCGGACGTCAGCTTGGTAGGTATACGACACATCCTAGGAGAGTCATGAAGGTAATATTCACCCTGGCAACAATTGAAGCCATGACAGGTGCCTTTATCGAAACGCCACTAGATGCTGAGGAGGTCTGCGTTCGGGCTCTTGAGCGTCTTATGCAACTCGGCATACAACCTGATGCGGTGAGTAGTAGGTATGGAATCCACGCTCAACAAGGATATGGAGTCGTTGATATCGCGCTCAACATCAACGAACTCAACACCATGGCCGGCATCAAGTTATGGGCAATGCTCGTCAATGCGATAGAGCGCAATTAGCACTTCAACAGCCCGAAATAATCCCGCTACTTCATGCACGTAATATTCGTATGAAGTAGCGGGATTTTCGTTTTAAGTTATGGTCATTCCTTAACTCGACTTACGCAAAACCTCGTGCTCTCCAGGGTGCACCAGTCCGAGATGAAAACAGTTTTCTCTGAGTGAAAGGTAACTGTAGTTACCTTGAGCGAGGAAAAACTGCTTTTCAACCGGGCTGGTGTGGTCTGGAAGTGCAGGGATTTTGCGTAAGTCGAGTCAACCTACTCCTACCACCGCGTCACACGAATATCAGCATCAGCAGTATTCCACTGACCATTGACTTGAAGGCTGGTTTTTGTCCTTATGACAGCAGACCGTGCACTATCAACAATGGTACTTTTGTCACTACTATCAGCAGCAGTGACGTCGGGGGTTTCGCTGTTAGATGACGTGAAGTAGTCGACTCCAAATGATTTAATGTTGCGAAGTACGAGCGCATCTATAGCCTCACAAACTCCGCCTGCAA
>JBAQWG010000032.1:0-14654 GCA_049298775.1 Saccharimonadales bacterium (SeqCode) | reverse complement strand
TTTGGCTCCTGGGGAGCTTGTGCCCGACGGTCATCGCGTCGGCCACCACGCTGGCCTTGCCCTGAGCGTGGGGTAGTCTGTGCTGCTTGTTGTTCAGCCATACTAAATCTCCAATCCTTCATTACGTGCTGCATCGGCGAGTGCACTTAAGCGCCCAGCGTACTGGCGGCCATTGCGGTCGAATACAGCTTTTTCAATCTTTACTTTCTTTGCCTTTTTCGCGATATCAGCACCAACGATAGCAGCCTGATCTTTCAAGCTACCTTCGTGCTTACTTCCAACGGTCGTAGCACTCATAAGCGTCTTAGCCGTAACATCGTCAATCAACTGAGCACTTACATGCTTATTACTGATAGTAACACTTAAGCGAGGACGTACAGCTGTGCCAGTAACTTTACTGCGAACACGAGCTTTCCGCAGGCTTTTATTGAGTAGTTTTTTCGTCATATCACTCATGATTACTTACCTGTCTTTCCTGCCTTGCGCAGAATCTGCTCGTCGGCATATTTAATTCCCTTGCCCTTGTATGGTTCAGGCTTCTTAATTGCACGAATTTCAGCTGCCACTTGACCAACTTGTTGCTTGTCGATACCACTGACAATGATAGTCATCTTGTCGTTAGTGACACTTACACCAGCTGGTGCGGTGTATTTGACTGGATGGCTAAAGCCAAGACTCATATCAAGTACGTTATTGCTGGTCGCGACGCGAAAACCAACACCGTTGACTTCAAGTTTTTTCTCAAAACCTTTAGTTACGCCTTCGACGGCGTTAAATAATAGTGCACGTTGTAGGCCGTGTTGGGCCTTCGCAATTCGCTGGTCATCCTTGCGAACAACAGTTGCGACTCCATCGTCGACAGTCACAGTCACGTCGCTCAGATGTGGTACTGTCAGTGTGCCTTTTGAGCCTACGACTGTAAGAACATCTGAGTCAACCGTGATTGTCACGCCTGATGGAATTTGAATTGGTAGTTTTCCGATTCGACTCATCTTATTTCTCCTTCTTATTCGCTTTATCTTGTAGCTGAATGCCGCCAATAGCACCTTGGAAAAAGAGTACGACTGCGTACAGTACGTCCATTATTCTGGTATAAATGCCAAAGAAGCGTGCTTTCATACTAGTAAACCTTCAGCAACAACTCTCCGCCAAGACGTTGCTTGACTGCTTCGTGGCCGGTAATCACACCCTTTGAGGTACTAATCAGGACAAGTCCACGACCAGATTTAACCTTAGGAATGTCTTCTGCTTTGACGTAAACACGTCGTCCAGGCTTACTAAGACGTGTAATTTCATTAATATTACTGTTCTCACCGGGCTTATTGATTGTGATGACCAATGTACCGCGTGGCTTACCAGCTTCTTCTTTGACATCGGTCAAATAGTTGTTCTTTTTTAGTTGTTCTGCGACAACCTTCTTAATCTTGCTGGTTGGAACGCGAACTTCGGTCTTGCCAACCATTGTCGCGTTACGAATGCGAGTCAAAAGGTCAGCGATTGGGTCTGTAGATTGTAGTGACATATATCGTTCTCCTTTCCTACCAGCTACTCTTTGTTATGCCGGGGATTTCTCCCTTTGATGCTTTTTCACGGAAGTTAATACGTGAAAGGCCAAATCGGCGCATATAACCACGGGGACGGCCACTGAGGACATCGCGGTTTTTCCAGCGTGTTGGTGACGAATTAAGCGGAAGTTTTTGTAAACCTTCGAGGTCACCAAGTTCCTTTAGTTCGGCGCGTTTTACGGCGAACTTAGCAATCATTTTCTTGCGCTTTTCGTCACGTGCGATCATTGATTTCTTAGCCATTAGCGTGCCCCTCCTTCTTTCTCAAATGGTAGACCGAATTTTTCAAGCAATGCACGGCTGTGCGCAGTATCTTCGTTTTTAATAACGAAAGTAACCTGTAATCCGTGAATAACCTGTGTCTCTTCAAATGAGAGTTCAGTAAAAATAGACTGATCGGTGAGGCCTAGGTTATAGTTACCGCCCTTGTCGAATTTAGTGCCGACACCATGAAAGTCGCGAACACGAGGTAATGAAATATTGACCAAACGATCGAGGAATTCATACATACGAGCACCACGAAGTGTCACGGTGACACCGACTGGCGCGCCCATACCTGCACGGATTTTAAAGGTTGCGATTGATTTCTTTGCGAGACGCTCAACTGGCACTTGGCCGGTAATTTTTGTCAGTGTATTTTTTACGGCTTCGAGGTGAGCCTTATTGTCCTTACTCTTACCGGTTCCTACGCTGACCGTTATTTTCTCTAGCTTTGGCACTTGGTGCACGTTGTCTAGGTTCAATTCGGCCTGTAGTTCCTTGACATACGTTGAAGTATACAAGGCTTTCAAGCGAGGAGCCGGTGCAGTAGCAGTTGTTGCCATTACTTGATCTCCTTATTTTTAGATTGACGTGCCAAACGGACCTTAGCGCCCTCAGCATTTTTACTGTAACCTACACGACTCGTCTTGCCGGTCTTTTCATCTATGACAAGAGCAACTTTGTGTAGCGGTACTGGAACATGAATGTCTTTATGGCCAGGGGTTGGGTTTAGTTGAGTTGGTTTGGTATGACGATGCATTGTACCGAGTCCTTCGATAAGAACGCCGTTCTTTTTTGGTAAAACGCCAACAACTTTACCAGTTGTGCCTTTTTTGGCGCCACTGATTATTTTAATCATGTCATTCTTCTGAATACGACGTGCCATATTATAGTACCTCCGGTGCGAGGCTAATGATTTTAGCATAGCCCATGTCGCGAAGTTCGCGTGGAACGGGACCAAAAACACGAGTTGCGCGTGGATTTTTGTCGTCACCGATAATAACTGCTGCATTATCGTCAAAGGCGATCGTACTGCCATCTTTACGCTGAATAGTGTCGCGAGTACGAACAACGACAGCTTTGACGACTGACTTCTTTTTAACCTGACCTGTCGAATTAGCGTCTTTTACGCTGGCGACAATAACATCACCAACGCGAGCGTAGCGACGACGCGTACCGCCAAGTACACGAATACAAAGAATTTTCTTTGCGCCGCTGTTATCGGTTACGCCGAGCATAGATTGCTGTTGAATCATACAGTAGCCTCCCCTACCTCATTCTTTAGTTCGACACTACCCTGTGACTTCTCGTCGATATGATCAAGAGTAAAACTCTTTGTCTTGGAGATAGGGCGTACTTCACGAATAGTGACTTTGTCGCCTTTCTTTGCCTCGTTTTTATCATCATGAGCTGTATATTTGCGACGAATTGTGTACTGTTTGCCGTACAAAGGATGAGTCTGACGGCTCGTCACTGTGACGGTAATAGTTTTGTCTCGTATATCAGATGTTACGATTCCGGTAAGTGTTTTAACCATCTTATTTCACTCCTTCCTTTAATTGTTCGGCTCGGATTGCGGTTTTGAGACGCGCGATATCCTTGCGAGTTAATGTTATAACGCGGGGATTAACAAGTTCTCCAGCACGATTTCCGCGTTTTGCTTCAAGCAAATCGTTTCGTTTCGTTGCAAGATCTACAGTCAGCTGCTCAAGTGACTTCACTTCAACCGCGTCTTTCTTTATAGATTTAGTCGTTTTAGCGGGTTTAGTAGTAGCCATGTTATGCCTCCTCTCGCTTGACAAATTTCGTCTTTACTGGCAGTTTATGTCCGGCCAGGCGCATTGCTTCGCGAGCTGTCTCCTCAGTTACACCCTTCATTTCAAAAAGAACCGTGCCTGATTTTACTTTTGCTGCGAAAAATTCTGGATTACCTTTACCACTACCCATTTTTACGTCAAGCGGCTTGCGAGTGCGTGGAGTCTGTGGAAAAATGCGAATCCAAATTTTACCACCACGCTTGATGTGACGAGTCATTGCTTGTCGAGCTGACTCGATCTGGCGGGAGGTAATATCGTTGTTACCTTGTGACTGCAAGCCGTAATCACCGAAAGCGACGTAATGACCGCGTGTTGCGATGCCGTCGTTCTTGCCTTTGCGTACTTTTCGATACTTTGTTTTCTTAGGAAGTAACATTATCGATCCTGCCTTTCACCTTTGTAGATCCAGACTTTGACGCCGATAATGCCGACGCCTGGAGCGAGGGCACGTGCGGAGTGAAAATCAATGTCAGCCCGTAGCGTATGCAGTGGGACTGAACCTTCGATTACTTTTTCGCGGCGAGCCATCTCGGCGTTGTTCAACCGTCCAGCAACTTGGATACGGATACCTTTGGCACCTGCATTCATAGTATTCTGCGCAGACATCTTGATTGCGCGACGAAAATTAATACGACGCTCAAGTTGGCGCGCGATGTTTTCGGCAACCAATTTAGCATCAAGTTCAGGACGTTTAACTTCCTCGATGTTGATACGGACTGGCAAGCTTGCTGCCTTTTCGATTGCTGTCTTCAACTCTGCAACACCTGCGCCTCCGCGACCTATTACGACACCAGCTTTGGCGGTGTGGATAGTGACAGTTATAAGGTTTGCAGAGCGTTCAATCTCAATGCGACTAATCGTCGGACGAGATGCGAACTTTTTTTCAATCAGATCACGAATCAAGATGTCTTCATGTAGCCACTTGGCGAACTCTTTTTTGCCAGCAAACCAACGTGAGCTCCAGTTTTTATGGATTTGCAGGCGGAAGCTAATTGGATTGACTTTTTGTCCCATTATTTTTCTCCCCTTCGGGTAATAAGACAAACCTGGCGGTTTTTCTCATCGCGCAGGCCACCGAAGTAAATTCGGTCGGTCTGGCTGTTCTTTTCCCTTACTTGCATTACTTAGTCTCCTTTGCGTCGGTAGTCTTTACGGGTTTCTTCTTTGGTTTTTCGGCACCAGACACTTCGACCAAAATGTGACTGGTCTTCTTTTCAAATGGTAACGCACGACCGCGGCTTGCAGGTTTGAAACGGCGCAAGCGTGGTCCTGTCGTGACACTAAGTGTCGTGATGGTTAATGTCTTACCATCTAGACCATGGTTATTCACAGCATTTGCTTTTGCGCTTTCGATAACCTTTTTAACTGGCAAAGCTGCACGCTTTGGTACATGCTCAAGGATGACAAGCGCATCGGCAACAGTACGATTACGCACCAATGCTGCCACCAGACTCACTTTGCGAGGAGTCTGATCGACGCCTTTTGCTACAGCGCGCACAGAGAAAGTGTCCGCAGGTGTTGGAACGCTTAATTTCGTAGACGTTTTAGGAGTAGAGACAGCCATTACTTAGCCTTTCCTCCGTGCTTACGAAACTTGCGAGTTGGGCTAAATTCGCCAAGCTTATGGCCAACCATGTTTTCACCAATTAAAACCGGTAGGTGAACACGGCCATTATGGACGGCGATTGTTCGGCCAACCATTTCAGGAGTGATTGTGCTAGCGCGAGCCCATGTCTTGATAATTGTTCGGTCCGTTACACCAAGAGCATCTACTTTTTTAGCAAGCTTGGCATCTACGAATGGACCTTTTTTGAGTGATCGACTCATGATTTACCTCTTCCTCTTCGCGTCATGACGCGTTTTAACAATCAGTCCAGCAACATCTTTACGACGTCGAGTACGATATCCAAGTGTCAATTGACCCCACGGCGTACGTGGTGCTTTGCCAGTACCGTGACGACCACCGTCACCACCACCATGTGGGTGATCTGCGGCATTCATAACGACACCGCGAACACCTGGACGAATGCCCTTGCGACGGTTACGACCAGCGCTACCGATCTTAATATTTTGATGTTGAACGTTACCGACAACACCAATTGCAGCGGTTGCTTCTAG
Source organism: Saccharimonadales bacterium (SeqCode) (assembly GCA_049298775.1). GTDB lineage: Bacteria > Patescibacteriota > Saccharimonadia > Saccharimonadales > Saccharimonadaceae > UBA2112. The sequence continues at coordinate 8,893 of JBAQWG010000032.1, read as the reverse complement.
GCGGATACGGCGAACTTCGCCTGATGGCAAACGTATCTGTGCATGATCACCTTCTTTGGCCATCAATTGTGCTTTGGTACCAGCACTACGTACCATCTGCGCGCCCTTGCCTGGTGTCATTTCGATAGCGTAAATCTGAGAACCGACAGGAATCTTACTAAGTGGCATACGGTTTGATGTTTCAATTGGAGCTTCAGCACCGCTTTCAATTTTCTTACCCTTTGTCATGCTGGTGTCAGCAAGGATGTAGTGGTATAGACCATACTGATCCTTAACACGTGCGATACGCGCACTACGGTTTGGATCGTATTCTATTTCCTCAACAGTAACCTTTAGGCCGTCTGCTAGGTTATGGTTCATGAGACGATGATGACGTTTAACGCCACCACCACGATGTCGAACAGTTATGCGACCAGTGTTATTACGACCGGCGTTTTGCTTTTTACTTTTGATAAGGCTCTTAAGTGGCTTGCGCGTAGTAATATCACTTAGGTCTTGCGAAGTCATGCCACGTCGGCCTGGAGTCGTTGGATTGTATGCTTTTAGTGGCATTATTTCTTCTCCTCTTTCACAGTCTCGGGCTCAGCGAAAACTTGGATACTGTCGCCCTCAGCGAGAGTAACATAGGCTTTTTTGTTGTCCTTGCGTGTTGTTGTGCCAGGAAATCGATTCTTACCGCGACTAAATTTGATAGATTTACCGTTTTGAACGATTGTCTTGACACGAGTTACCTTGACGCCGTACTGAGACTCGACGCTCTCAGCGATTTCTTGCTTATTGCTATCAAGTGGCACATTAAATACGTAAACGTTGTTCTGGCTCTGTGCGTAGGCTTTTTCGGTTGCGCGTGGGTATACGAATAAAGTGCTCATATTATGCCTCCTCACCTAACAGCCAGTTTTTGATAACTGTAACTGATTTCGTTGACAGGACAATATGATCAGCATTGAGGATGTGGTAGACATTCAGATATTTTGCGCTAATGAGCAAAACATTTTGGATGTTAGCAGTTGCACGAAGCAATTCCTTCGTCTTTTCATCAGTCGTTACAACTATCAAAGTTTTGCGCGCGAACTTGTTGTCTGCCAAAAATTTAGCAATTTCAGAAGTCTTGCCAGTTGTTTTAACGTCTTTTACAACAACCTTCTTTGCGCCATTAGCAAGGCTAAGAGCTTGACGCACTGCTACGCGTTTGCTGGTTGTACTAAGCTTTTTGGTGTAGTTCTCGTTACCGCTTGGACCAAAAACGATACCACCACCACGCCAGATTGGGTTACGAGATGAACCAAATCGTGCACGGCCTGTGCCTTTTTGCTTCCAAGGTTTCTTACCACCACCACGAACATCACCACGCTCAAGAGTTGTTGCATTCGCAAGGCGATTGTTTGCCAGGTAGCTATCGTAAGCAAGTTTTACCAAGTCGTGGTTTTTAACATCGACGTTAAATATTTCTTTCGGTAGAGTTGTTGTAGACACTGGTGCTTTAGCTCCAGCTTTAGGAGTGTTAACCGCCATTATGCTTTACCTCCCGAAAAACCATTGACAATGATCAAGCCTTTGTTGGGGCCTGGAACGGCGCCCTTGAGACCAATTAAGTTGTTTGTGGTGTCGACGTAAGCGACGACTAAGTTTTTAACGGTAACACGATCATGGCCCATACGGCCAGCCATTCGCTTACCCTTAAAGACTTTTTGTGGATACATTGATCCGATTGAACCAGGTTTACGGACGTTGCCGTTACCACCGTGCGTGGATTTACTGGTATTAAAGTTGTGGCGTTTGACAGTTCCAGCGAAACCTTTACCTTTGCTGGTACCAGTTGCGTCAACAATGTCACCCAGCGCAAACTGGCCAACATCGATAGCGTCACCGATCTTCAGATCTTCAGGTAGGTTTGCAACGCGGAATTCCCGAATGTGCTTCGGGGTCACTTGAGCTGGTTTTGTGTGTCCAGCAACGGCCTTGCTCAGGTTCCTACCCTCACCATATGCCACTTGAACTGCGTTGTAGCCGTCGTGTTCGACGGACTTGACCTGAGTCACAGTCACAGGGCCAGCTTGAATGAGCGTCACAGGTGTGGCGCGTCCATCTTCGCTAATGATTTGGGTCATACCAATTTTGGTACCGAGAAGTGCTTTCATAGCGCTTTGCTCCCATGTAAAACTCTTGGTGGCTGGTGGTTTCCCCTAACAGGGACCTACCAATTCACCAAGAGTGGTTAATATTCGTTATAAGTTACCAATTAAATGTATCACAAAAATAGAGGTGAGTCAAGGGGTAAAATGAATGCGTTATAATGATGATTATGCTGCGTCTAAAAGTGAAGAATCGAAAAGCTCTTTTGTGGATTATATTTGCTTTAATTCTTGTTTTTAGTATGAGCCTCGGTACTATATTACATATTGGCAATCAGGCCATCGCCAAACAGCAAGCTGATTCAAAAACAAAACTCGCAATAATGGATAGAAAAATATCCCAAATTAAAGCCAAGAAAGCGGCCGAAAAAAAAGCTAAAGAAGAAGCCGACAAGAAAGCCGCCGCCCAAAAGGCCGCATCAGACGCTGCCCTCAGCTCTCAATTACAAGGAAAAATAGTTGCGCCCGCAGGTTGTGCAAGCAGTGGAGCGCACAGTGACCCTAGTAGTATTGACGTTGTTATCAATAAAAAACACTGTTTCAGTCCCATTGACTACGCCCCTAGTGACTTGGCTTCTTATGGTGGCTATATAGTTAGCGCCAAAATAATACCAGATTTGACAGCAATGTTTAATGCAGCGTCATCTGCTGGAGTACCACTATCGGTAACGAGTAGCTATCGCTCATATGCCAATCAAGTTACCACCTACAATAACTGGGTAGCCGTCAATGGTAGTACAGCTAGCGCAGATACTGTCAGTGCTAGGCCGGGCTACAGTGAGCATCAGACGGGATTCGTAATGGACTTATCGGCTGGCGGATGTAGCTTGGAATGTTTTGCGGGATCCGCGCAATACAGGTGGCTGCAAGTAAACGGGGCGACCTACGGGTTCATAGAGCGCTATCCGCAGGGACTCACTGATATTACTGGTTACAGTCCTGAAGCATGGCACTGGCGCTATGTCGGTGTTACCACAGCATTAGATATGAAGGCGAAAGGTATTAAAACACTCGAGCAACTCTGGAATATAAATGGGGGTGGATATTAGTCAAGTTCCCAGCCGGCCCGTTTGATTTGATCTAATAATTCCCTGGTTACACGATATGGGTCTTTGCTTTCTGCATTAACTATGCGACGGATTGATTCAATACCGGGGGCTTGCCATTTCCAAGGATTTTCTTCTACGGTAAACATGTAATGAATTTCCTGAGCCTTGGCTTGATTTGAGTATGCCTCTAACTCGTATCTTTTCAATGTAGCATCTTGGCGCGATGTCTTATAGATTATATTTTTTAAACTTTGCTTTACGTGAATCATTTCGTGAAAAAGTATATCTCCGCTATTATCAATCTCATGGGTCGAGGCTTTCATAAATACAACCGGACTCGTATCTACGCTGTATGCACTTATTACAGAAGGATTAGACATATCGGACAGACCGATTGCGCTTGGTGGTGAATATACACACGCCCCCCACAGTTCTTCATCTTTTAGAGACTCGTATTGATCACCGACACCTTCCTGATACGATTTAATTATCCAACTAATAATTTTTTCGTACTGTTTCTTGTTTCGCTCTTCACCCTCTACGGCATAGATAGCATTACCAATCCCCTCTCTCTGGATGGGGTGAAGTGCGTACTTCGCCAATCTAAGTATTTTTGCCTGTTCACCAGGTAAAGTAATGACACACGGTATACCATACCCGTCATATTTTCTTCCAGATATCTGGTAATGTCCATCCCGCATATTCGGAACGTACAAAAGAGGTAAAAAGGACTCTGCTTCTTCTGCGAGGCCATCTGTTGCTTGTTGGATTTGTGGATTAGCTAATAAATCCGTACATAGCTCAATTGATCGATTGGCGATCGTGTGCCTTTCCCTAGTCTGAGCATCAAGATAACGTGCCACTATAGGACGAATTTAACCTATATACTATAAAAACACAAGCGATTTAACTAAATAACAATACCCGCTGGTACGAAATAGCTAAGAATTGTAACCATGACAAGTACGGCGAACCAAATCTTGCGATCAATTGGGTCCTTTTCGGCCAAACGAATCGCAACTAACGTCATCATTGCACCAATTGGGAATCCTCCAAGCGGTACCCCATGCCAATTCAAAGGAGTAGCAAGTTTAAGCCACAGTGTACTTAAAATTACAATTACGACCAATTTTAAGAAGTATATACCGTCAGCTTCGACAAGACGCTTTTGGTATTTGCGATGTCTAGGCTGATTCTTTGAAGTCGTTTTTGAACGAGGTTTTTTTGTTTTTGTTTGAGGCATTGAGAATATAATATCATAAACGTTTTGTTCTTGTTGCACCAAGAACAAAAAAAGCACCCTTTCGGGTGCTCACTAGTACGAAAGTTAAATTACATTCGAATTTCTGCATCAACGCCTGCAGGTAGTGATAGGTTTTGCAGGCTGTCGATTGTCTTTGGTGTGGCGTTAGTAATGTCGATAAGACGTTTATGAACGCGCATTTCAAAGCTTTCACCACCTGTTTTGTAGACGTGTGGTGATTTGACGACAGTATATGTACTACGACGCGTAGGGAGTGGCACTGGTCCTGCAATCGTTGCACCGGTACGAATAGCTGTATCAATAATTTGTTTTGCTGATTGATCGATGACCTTGTGGTCGTAGGCTTTAAGACGAATGCGAATGCGCAAACCTTCTGCTGGCTTATCTGCCATATAAAAACTCCTTTTGCTATATCGTAACCTTGAATTGGTCTTGCGACTTATGGAGCTCATTAACACCTACTCAATCACCTACAAACTTTAGGTCTATCACTTTCCATTCATTTTTCACTCCGCAACGTAACTACGGTTACGCTTTGTCGCGATAAAATAAACGGAAAATTTGACAGCTGCTAAAGTTTCTGTTTGATCAGTAGATATTAATGAACTCCTGCGCTCACAAACAAGTTCTCGATATGATTGATATTACATATATATTTATAGCAGATTTTATAGACTATTACAATCGAAGAAAATATTTGCATTTTTTATAGCAAAGAGTATACTCAAACTCAATCATGAGTGAAATATTGGATATAACTCCATCGCTCTCCTATCCCGACGCTGATAATAGCGCTCTAGAATACTGTGAAATCGTACCGGTAATTGAATTTAATCAAATAGCCTTAGCACTACAAGATATCGACCCGAACCTACAACTCTATGACGATAGTCACTACCAACAAGAATTACGTATTTCAAATATAAATCTGGAATATCTCGCTATAGCCAAGACTCTCTTTGTCTCTAAAGATTACGCCGGTAGTCGAACTGTATTCAATATTATTATGGATCATGTTCGACCAACAGGAAATATATATCTATTAGATTTATTGACCAAAGCACGCGATAATTTATACCGCTAAATATAAAAGAGCCGCATAGTTACGGCTCTTTTATATGTTAAGAAAAATTATTTAGTAATCTTTGTAACAACACCTGCACCAACAGTACGACCACCTTCACGAATAGCGAAGTTGAGACCCTGCTCCATGGCGATTGGCTGAAGAAGCTTGACGTTGAATGTCAGTGTGTCACCAGGCATAACCATTTCTTTGTCAGCTGGAAGTTCAACTTCACCAGTAACATCAGTTGTACGGAAGTAGAATTGAGGTTTGTAACCCTTGCTGAATGGTGTGTGACGTCCGCCTTCTTCTTTTTTCAAGATGTATACTTCAGCTGAAAACTCTGTGTGTGGAGTCACGCTACCAGGTTTCGCAACAACTTGACCACGTTCAATTTGTTCGCGCTCGATACCACGAAGCAATAGACCAGCATTGTCACCTGCTTGACCTTGATCAAGGTTCTTTTTGAATGCTTCGATGCCAGTCACGACTGATTTTTGAGTGGTCTTGATACCGACAATTTCGATTTCATCGTTCAATTTGACAATACCTTGCTCGATACGGCCGGTAGCGACAGTACCACGACCCTTGATTGAAAATACGTCTTCGATAGGCATTAGGAATGGCTTGTCAAGGTCACGTACTGGCTCCTCAACATAATCGTCGAGGGCTTTTACGAGTTCCATGATAGCATCCTCAGATTCAGGATCGCCATCAAGAGCCTTCGTTGCAGAACCTTTAATGATTGGAGCGTTGTCGCCATCGTAACCGTTCTTGGTTAGAAGCTCGCGAACATCCATTTCAACAAGTTCAACTAGTTCTGGATCCGCAAGGTCCATTTTGTTCAGGAATACAACAATACGAGGAACGTTAACCTGATGCGCAAGCAATACGTGTTCACGAGTCTGTGGCAAAGGACCATCGTTCGCTGCAACCACTAGGATTGCGCCGTCGATTTGGGCTGCACCAGTAATCATGTTCTTGACATAATCTGCGTGACCAGGCATATCAACGTGAGCGTAGTGACGCTTTTCTGACTCATATTCTTGGTGAGAAGAAGCGATGGTAATACCACGTGCTTTTTCTTCTGGAGCATTGTCGATATCCTCGTAGTTACGAGGCTTATTGGTGTCGCTAGGCAACCTTTTCGCCAAAACATGCGTAATAGCTGCAGTTAGTGTTGTTTTACCGTGGTCAACGTGACCCATAGTACCAACGTTGACGTGCGGTTTAGTTCGATCGAAATCTGCCATTGCGGATTATTCTCCCTGATTACTTAAATATTTTCGTGCTAGTTCAGTTGGATCGTGACACAATCCAAGCTAGACTTCGCGACGTATAGTCCAATTGTACAGGGTTTTATAGCATTAGTAAAGAGTTGAGTTTACGAATGATGACGCAATGCCGCGTGACCAATTTTTAGCATGTGTTTTTCACGATAGTTATCGAAACTCTTGCGATCGACACCGTGTGTGGCAATAAAAGAACTTAGTCGTTCAGAACCAATAAAATGCGGTAACATGACGTAACTAACACCTAACTTATACAGTTCCGCCGCTTCACCGTAATTGGATGAGTAGCAAACAATAACAGCATGGTCATTACGGCGACGTACGTATTTTACCAATGAAATATTTACATCATGATCGCCGATAGTGTTCACGATTAGCTTTACAGAATCCATGTGTATTTCCGCTAATAGCTCTGGGTCAGTAACATCTCCGTATAGGTAGTTGATATTCGCCCTTTCCAATTCCTCAATCGCATCAGGGTCATAGTCAATAACGACAAACCGCTTTTTTAGTGAACGAAAAGTCTTGAGATATTGATGACCACCATTTTGATATCCTATTAATATCAACGGATAACGTTTTGGTGCATGCTGTGTATCCTTTGCCGTAGCTCGTTCAAATAGACTTAAGCGGTCCTCTAACTTACGATAAATGACATTGTCATATTGCATAAAGTACGCCGAAACCGTAATAGTGATTAATGCGACAAGCGTGATTAGCGCTACTATATTTTCACCAACAATACCGGTTGATGCCGCAAGTACAATTAATATAATCGAAAACTCACTAATTTGTGATAAATTGATACCCGTTTTAAAACTTGTACGACGCGTATAACCCAGTAGTCCCAGTGATACCATGACAGTAAGCGGTTTTATAAAAAGAACAATGAGGGACATAGCTATAGCAGGTATAATCACTGCTATCAAATTTGACAGTTGCAAATTTTCCCCCAAACTAATGAAGAATAATATTACGAAAAAGTCACGAAGAGGCTTTAACCGCGCGCCAATTTGTCCGGCATACGGCAGATGAGCTAGTGCAACGCCAGCGAATAGCGCACCTATCTCAATTGAAAAACCAACGTAACTGATAATCGTAGCGACGCCAAAACCCCAAGCAAGCGCTGATAGAAACAGTAATTCTTGAGATTTTGCGATTGATTTGGTTACTTTTGGCAGAATTTTTGTAGATAAAAACGCTAATACCGCAATCACTGCTATTCCCTTAATTAACAACAGTCCAATATCAAACGCACTCAATACGTGACCTGAGCCACTTGCCGCAACAAACAATAACGCAAATGTTGCAATAATATCGTCAAGCAGAATTACACCGATAGCAATCTGCCCATTTAATCTTGTAATCTCTTTTTTATCACTCAGAACTTTGGCGATAATAATAGTACTGCTGAAGAACATCACTAAGCCAATCAAAAGTGATTCTGTTAATGTGAACTCAAATGCAGTACCTACCAGGAATCCGATGGTGCCTATCGTCATCAAGAGAGTGGTAGCCGTCAATAACACTGGCTTTCCGAGACGCCGTATTGTCTTAACGTTAAGCTCTAAGCCGATAATAAACAGCAATAACGCAATACCAATTTCGCTAAATGCCTCGAAAGCGACCCGGTCACTTATCAGGTGTAACACGCTTGGACCAGCAAGAATGCCCGTAAGTATGTATCCGACAATTAGTGGTTGTTTAAGAAGGCGCATGACATACGCGATAATAGCAGCGATAACAATCACTACCGAAAGCTGCGCAAACACTCCATCTAGCATGAATACTTCTTTATGTTACATACGCACATTACTCTTACGATTATACCATGAGGTTTTTACGATATATCTACCACCGCGTCACACGAATATCAGCATCAGCAGTATTCCACTGACCATTGACTTGAAGACTGGTTTTTGTCCTTATGACAGCAGACCGTGCACTATCAACGATGGTGCTCTTGTCACTACTATCAGCAGCAGTGACGTCGGGGGTTTCGCTGTTAGATGACGTGAAGTAGTCGACTCCAAATGATTTAATGTTGCGAAGTACGAGCGCATCTATAGCCTCACAAACTCCGCCTGCAA
>JBAQWG010000031.1:0-24896 GCA_049298775.1 Saccharimonadales bacterium (SeqCode) | reverse complement strand
CATAATACCTATACCACCTACGACAAGAGAAATGGCTGCGACCGTAGTGAGCGTAGCGGCAACGGTATAGAACAGTTCGTTTGCTGGACGCGATAGGCTGTCACCTGATAGTATTTGGTAATCTTTTTCACCATGATGAGTACGTGATAGAGTGTGGTCTATAGCAGAAATGACACTATTTAATTTATCTTCGTTTGAAGTTTTAACATCGATTTGCTGAATTGAAGCCGAGCCTTGATTGAGAGCTTTTCCACTATTAAAACTGATAATGGCAGTGTGATCAAAATCGACGTTGTCGTAATTAATTGGGTTACCGATACGTTTGAGAATACCTATGACCGTATAGGTCGTGCCGTGCGTACTAAACGTCCGACCTACGGCTTGTTCGGTGCCAAATAAATCGACTGCCAATTGTGCCCCCACGACGGCTGTATCGCGATTAGTGACACTGTCAATGAATTGGCCTTCTTTTATTGTAAGATTAGCTATCTCTACTAAATCAGGAGTAGTTGCGATGAGTGATGAGTCATCGGGATTATTATTACCAGACGTAACGGTGCCACCAAGCAGCATAATCGGCGCAACTGCATCTACATTATCTTGGCGACGAATATCAGCAATATCTTGTTCGGTCAGGCTACTGGTTGCCTGTGTACCGGATAATGTCGCTGTTAAGTTATTTATTTGCGATTTTTTGTTTGGAGAGCCGGGTCGGATGACAGCGATTGATCCACCGAGTTCCTGAACCTGGTCGTTAATGATTTTGGTAGCACCTGCACTTAGTGACAAGATGACCGTGATACTGGCAATACCAATTGTGACTCCCAGGACAGTCAGCCCAGTCCGTAAACGATTTGAACGCAAAGATTCGTACGCATTGGCTAAATGGTCGTTAATAAGTAGTGGCATTATGATTTCTTGCCTTTTTTTGCTCGGGCTGGCTTGCGTCGAGTAATTGATGGCCTTTTGTTATTGGTATCAAGGCGTTTTTTTGGAGTAATAATTGTCTTTTTAGCCCTAGGTGTTTTGGTATCGCTATCGATTCGGCCATCAATCATGCGAATAACGCGACTTGCATAGCTAGTGAGGTCTGGGTTATGTGTCACCATAATGATAGTGTTTCCTCTGGCGTGGATGTCTGATAATTCTTCCATGATGACATGTGAACTGCGACTATCGAGATTACCGGTTGGTTCATCAGCCAAGACAATTGATGGATCATTAACTAGTGCGCGCGCGATTGCGACGCGCTGAGTTTGACCGCCAGATAGTTGCCATGGCATATAATATTCTCGCTCTGACAAATGGAACGTTGAGAGCATTTTACTCGCTTCTTTTAATCTTTTTGTTTTGCCAACCCCCTTGTAGGTAAGGGGAAGTGCGACATTTTCAATAACGTTCATGCGCGGAATAAGATTGAAATTCTGAAATACAAAACCAACTTGATTACTACGGATATGAGCACGTTTGGCGCTCGATAGTTCGTCTACTGACCGACCGTCAAGAAAATAATCACCATCATCGGCACGATCAAGCATACCTAATATATTAAGCAGTGTCGTTTTGCCACAGCCACTTGGTCCCATAATGGCAATAAATTCACCTTTTTCTATTGTCAGATCGAGTGCGTCGATAACCGTGTGCTCAGCGTCGCCAACCCCATACCTTTTTGTGAGGTGCTCAAGAACAATAACCGGTGTGGTGGTATCGGTTTCCATACGGACTATTATAGATGTGTTTTGTGGTCTCTTGCAACAGCTTATGTGTGTCTTTTATACAACTGAAGCGATTTTGCGTAAGCCGAGTATAATCGCTATTGTCCAGCCAGGTGGAGCATCGCTAATCATGAGAGCCCAGTTGGCTTAGTGACAAATTAAGTTTTGATATCGAAATTTTTAATGAGTTTGGTTAATAAATTTTTCTGTGATATGAGCAATGTTTCCTGGTATCTCAAGTGGGCTTAGGTGTCCGTGTTCTGGAAGTATTTTAAATGTTCCGTTATTAATGTTTGCAAATAGCATTTCTAGTCTAGAAAGCGGAACTAGCTGATCTAATTGGCCTGCGATAATCAAGACGGGAGCTTTTATTTGTTTTGCTAAACTAATGCAATTAATTTTGAAATAGCTAAGTGAAGAATCGATGATTACGGGAGGATTTATCTCTTGTAAATTTCGATGGCCGGCCTTTAGTAATTGAGATTTTCTTTGTGAGCTGACATGTTTAATAAGTAATTCTCCTGATATATGATCTACGATTGTACTTGATAGCCATGCCTTCTGGGTTCGCAGGGGAAGAATACGTGCAAATTTATAGTATATGGTGCCCAGTGTTGCGAGAGGACCTGATACCGAAACTGCTGGAGATACCAGCACTAGTTTATCTAATCGTACGGGATGGTGGGACGCATAAAGCAATGCTATCGATCCACCAAATGAATGTCCCCATAGGTCAAACTGTTCAAGTTGGAAAGAATTGATAAATTCCGACAGAAATCTGGCAAAATTCTGCATAGTGTGACGAGGTCTCATATTTGATGATTGTCCGTGGCCCGGTAGGTCAAATAAAATTACCGTGGTGTGTTCGAAGTACGAGGCAAAATCAGTTAATGCTTTGTGATTGCCACGAAATCCATGGACGGCGATTATAGTTTTGTTTTGCCCAGGGTTGTGAATCCAATAATGGACTTCTGAGCCTAGAATTTGTTTCTTACTATGAATCATACTTTTGATAATAGCACGCCAGTATCTGTTAAAATAATGTGCAGCCTTACGGGTGGCTTGTAACGTCATAATTCGATAAACTAAGCTTATTGTTTGTCGAATTGAAAGTAGGCACAACGGAACAAGGGAGATTTACGAAGTAAATCGACCACGTTAAGTCAGTGCCGACACGGAGAGGTGTCCGAGTGGTTGAAGGAGCACGCTTGGAAAGCGTGTGTGCCGTAAGGTACCGCAGGTTCGAATCCTGTTCTCTCCGCCAAGAAATATAGAGCTCGTTTGAGCTCTATATTTTGTTTAGCTTTTGACGTTGGGAAAATAATCCACAACACACCACATATAGCGTAGTGTTTATTATTTACAACGCTATACGAGTGTTTTAAGGTGTTACGATAACCGTAATCGCTATGTGGTGAAAAAAACATATGAAAAACGCTTGAAAACCATACATGTAGGGTCTATTATTCTATGTAGACGCTACGTGTAGAGTGTCTCGAACCTCATCAACTACCATATGGCCACATCTGATCGGCGGTTTCGATATTTTTCCATTCGCAAGGTAGGACAAGCTACCTTTTGTCCGGATAAAATACCGAACCATCCGCTCAGGCTGTACCCAGATGTCAGTCATGAGACTCGAACACTCTACCTAGTAGTTCAACAAAAACACACATTATGCAAGACGGAGGGTAACCACCGCCAAATCGTTAGATAGGGCTTTTCTTGCATTGCCGAAAAAGTGAGAGAGACGCACGGAGTTTCGGCAAGAGGTGTAAAAAAATAAATTAAACAAAAGGGGAATTATGAGTATCACAGTGGTAAAACGCGACGGCACCCGCGCACCATTTGACGCCAACCAAGTCAATCTCGCATTGGTCGAAGCCAGTGAGGGGCTTCCAGATCAAATCCAAAAGGTTGTTCAGGTAGCATCAGAATTACAGCTAACATTATTTGATGGCATTACAACCGAGCAACTAGATGAGGCAGTCATCAATACAGCTCTACAGAACGTCAAGGATGATCCTGATTTTGATAAAATCGCTGCACGCTTGTTGCTGAAGAATATTTACAAGAACATACTTGGTCACTACAAAGACAGCAAAGAGCTAAAGAAGCTCCATGCACAACATTTTCCTGTATATCTGAAGCAAGGCATTGCTGACGGATTACTAGATAAGCGCATGAATGCTAAGCTTTTTGATATCAAAAAACTTTCGGCAGCACTTGATCCAACTCGCGATGATTTGAGTAAGTATCTTGGTGTTATTACCAACAAGAATCGCTACGCATTGCGGAAACAAAGTGGTGAACCTATTGAAGTTCCACAGTTTACACATATGCGTATTGCTATGGGGCTCAGTTTCAATGAAAAGGACCCAACATCGGCGGCGCTAGATTTTTATGACCACATGAGTCGGCTCGATTATGTTCCTGGTGGTTCAACTAGGGTAAATGCTGGCGGGTCGTTTCCGCAACTATCAAATTGTTTTCTATTTAATGTTGAAGATGATATGGAGTCAATCGCTAAAGGTATTCGCGACACAATGTGGATTGCTAAGGGGACTGGCGGTATTGGTATTGGCATGACGAAATTACGAGCAGCCGGAAGTCCTGTCAAGACAACCAATACGGAATCAACTGGTCCAATTCCATTTATTAAAATGATTGATACGGCATTATTTGCTGTTAGTCGTAAGGGCAAGAAACAAGGCGCAGCGGCTATCTATATGGAAAATTGGCATCTGAATTTTCCTCAGTTTCTCGATCTCAAGCAAAACTCTGGTGATCCGTACTTACGGACTCGAATTGCAAATACGGCAGCCTATATCAGCGACGAATTTATGAAACGCGTTCAAAAGGAGCAGGATTGGTATATGTTTGATCCAGCCGACACACCTGAATTAACCGAATTATACGGCGAAGAGTTTAGTAAGAAGTATAACGAATACGTTGCGCTTGCCGACGCTGGCAAAATGCGTGATTTTACCAAAATTAACGCCCGTGAACAGTACCATCAAATCTTAACCGTTTTACAAGCAACAAGTCATCCTTGGCTCACCTGGAAAGATACGATTAATGTTCGAGCACTAAATAACAATACCGGTACAATTCATCACTCTAATCTTTGTACCGAAATTGCACTGCCACAGGATACAAACAACACTGCTGTCTGTAATCTTGTGAGTATTAACTTGTCAGCATTCCTAGGTACGGATGGTGCATGGGATTGGGATCGGATGGCACTCGCGAGTCGAAGCGCCGTACGTCAGCTTGATAACCTTTGTGATATCACAAATACGCCAATTCCAGAGGCGATGAACAGTAACAAGCAAAACCGTGCACTCGGTCTCGGTTTGATGGGTTTCACTGATGTCATTGAAAAACTGGGACATAGCTACGAGTCAGAAGAAGCCTACGATTTGATGGACCAACTGACTGAATTTATCAGCTATCATGCGATAGATGCTAGTGCGGACCTTGCCAAAGAACTCGGTAGTTATCCAATGTTCAAGGGTAGTGCATGGAGTGAGGGTATGTTGCCAATTGATACGATTGATCAACTCGAACTCGACCGTGGTATCAAAGTTGAAATCACTCGTAAGGCACGTTTGGACTGGGAAAAGCTTCGTGCTAAGGTCAAAAAAGGTATGCGTAATGCGACATTGATGGCGATTGCGCCAACAGCAAACATTGCACATATTGCTGGTACAACACCTGGTATTGATCCACAATTTGCACAGATTTTCTCTCGCGCAACCCTAAACGGTAAGTTTCTTGAAGTAAATGTCAATCTCATTAACGATCTCAAGAAATTGAACCTGTGGGAAGATGTGAAAGACGACGTACTGCGCTTGCAAGGCGATGTTCAACAGATTGAAGTGATTCCACAACGCATCAAAGACGTATACAAGACAAGTTTCCAGTTGAGTCCGTACGCATTCATCGAAGTTGCTGCTCGTGCGCAAAAATGGGTCGACCAAGCAATTAGTCGTAATATGTATTTAGAAACACGTGACGTTGATGAGTATGAAAATATTTATATGGCAGCTTGGAAGCGTGGCCTCAAAACAACCTACTACTTGCATGTTAAACCGCGACATACGGCAGAGCAAAGTACAGTCAAAGTCAATAAAGCTGAAAGTCTTGCTGGTAGCGGACAGCGAAAAACGGGATTTGGCTTCGCTAAGAAACAAACGGTAGGAGCAGAGTCGTAGCCTATGATAAGCACATAAAAAGTACAAAATTGATAAAAGAAACGACCAAAATATAATAGAAAACAATAGGGTATAAGGGGATAATTAAGAATTATGAACGCATCAACAATCATCAACGACCAAATGACACTCGACGAGAAGCTTGCAGCTATCGATGCAGCAATGGCGAATGCTCAAGCACAGGCTGACGAGGACGCGAAAACTAGCGGTGGTATCGTTGCACCACTCGATCCAGCCGACCTCACTATGTGTGAAGGTTGCCAATAGGTCTAAAACGATGATTTTACCGCTAATAAAACAATTAATGAAAGGATTTGCAAACTATCATGGCAGGCATTCTCGGCACAGGCATACAAGACGGGCTATTACTTAAACCAGTTCACTATCAGTGGGCGATGGACCTATATGAACAGGCAGTTGCGAACACATGGTTTCCAAATGAAGTCCAATTAGGACAAGATCTTGCAGATTGGAAAAAGATGAGTGATGAAGAGCGTCACGCAGTGACGTTCTTGATGAGTTATTTCAACCCGAATGAACTACTTGTTAATAAAGCGTTGGCGTTTGGTGTTTATCCGTACGTCAATGCAGCAGAGTGTCATCTCTACCTCGCAAAACAAATGTGGGAAGAGGCAAATCACTGCATGTCTTTTGAATATGTCCTAGAGACGTTTCCAATTGATCGTGAGGCGTCATATTCGGCACATGTTGATACACCAAGCATGGCACGCAAAGAGGCGTTTGAGACGAAATTTATCAAACGCATGACCGAAGAAACATTGGATATTACGACGACAGATGGTAAAAAAGACTTCATTCGCAATATGATTGCTTACAATATAATTCTTGAAGGCATCTGGTTCTATAGTGGTTTTATGGTGGCGTTGTCATTTAGACAACGTAATCTTCTGCGTAATTTTGGTACACTCATTGATTGGGTAGTGCGTGACGAATCACTACACCTTAAATTCGGCATTAATCTAATTCTGACTACTCTCGAAGAAAATGAGGATTTGCAAACTGAAGAATTTGCTGACGAAATTAAGCAAATGATTCTTGATGGTGTTGAAATGGAAGAAGCATATAACAAAGATTTGCTACCAAACGGTATTTTGGGATTGAACGCTGATTATATCAATCAATATGTTAAGTATTTGGCTGATCGACGCCTGGAAGAGCTCGGATTTGACACACACTACAATGTCAGTAACCCTGCTAAATGGATGGCAACGGCAAACGATACACTACAGCTTGTTAATTTCTTTGAAGCAACGAATACGTCATACGAAGTGAACTCAACTGGTACACAAAAGAAAGACTGACGTGAAAGTATACGTAAGCTCAAAAAGCCCAGTGAAACATTATGCGGTAGGGGCTTCATTTGCAAAAATAGGCGTAGAAGTTGAGACGGTGGCTGTCCCGACTCAATCAGATGTCAGCGAACAACCAATGTCACTTGATGAAACCTACGAAGGCGCAATTAATCGCCACAAAAAACTCGTTGAGGCCGTCGGCAACAAGGCTTCAGATAGCTATTTGATAACTGTTGAGAGCGGGATTTTTACGCCACGTCCTGAATATAACTATTTCGGCACAAATGTTGTTATTGTTGAGAAAAATAATGAGCGACATGTCGGCTTTGATATTGATGTTGAATTTCCGCGCAGTATGACTGATCTTGTTCCAAGAGAGTACCCTGATTTAGGGGAATTAGTAAGATTTGAATTCGGATCAAAAATAAAAGATCCATATCCGTATTTTACGAACGGCAAGCTTACGCGCCAAACAATTATCGAAAACGCACTGTATAATGTTTTGATTCAATTCGATACGCAGGGCAAATGAATTGATATACTAAAATCATGAAAGTCTACATCACGTCTCGGTTTCAGGGAGCGGATAATAAACATGAAATCCAGGCACTTTGCTCGGCTGTAAAAGAAGCTGGTATGACAGATTTCAGTTTTATTCGTGATATTGAACATTACAAACATACATTTGATAATCCGAAGGATCTATGGCAACGATCTTATGATGAAATCGGTGCTTGTGATGCGTTACTGATTGATGTGTCAGATAACCCAACTGGTGGACGTCTAGTAGAGGTAGGAATTGCCTATGCGCTCAGGAAGCCAGTTATTATAGTCAAGAGGCCCAGTGTTGATTATAAGCCTTTGTTTGATGGTATTTCATCAGTTGTCATTGAGTATCATGATTACAAAGATTTAACTTCAAAGTTAAAACAATATGAGCTTGATCGCAATTTTAACGTGACAGATAAATCGGCTATGTTAATGATGTTTTTGTTACTTGGTGGAGTTATTGGTTGGACTTTGGCGCAATATTTTATACCATTGGCATACGTTGGTATGGTCGTCTATTGGCTACTGATGCGGAAATTATTCGAGCCACTCCGTGCTTTCGATCGTATTATTATATTGATTCCGCTGGCTATTTTATGGTTGGCGGGTTTGTTTTATCTGAAGTCATTTTATATAGCATTGATGGTTGCATGGGGTATTGGTTTTTGGATTATTACATTGTATATACTCAGAAAATTAAAGCTAGCACTCTGATATAATGATAAGCAATGAAAACAAAACTTGTCATATTCGGTATTACTGGCGATCTTGCGCAGCGCAAACTCTTGCCAGCTCTCGCAAACATCATTGAGGTAGGACAAGCTGATGATTTGTCTATTATCGGCGTATCACGTCGTGAGGTAGAGAAGTTTGAAGTTCTTGGCGACCACCATCAATTGAATGGAACGACGACATTATTCCAAATGGACCTCGATAATCCCAACGATTACATAAAATTGCGTGAATATATCGCTGAAACACCCGATGAGCAGGTTTTGTTTTATCTGTCGGTGCCTCCAGAATCGGCCAGTGGCATTGTTGAAAACCTCGGACAGGCGGGTCTCAATGGTCAACACAATAAGATATTGTTAGAAAAGCCATTTGGCCGTGATCTTGCTAGCGCTCACACAATGATTGAACATACAGCTTCGCATTTTCATGAATCGCAGATTTATCGCATAGACCATTATCTAGCTAAGGAGATGGCGCAAAATATCGTTATGTTTCGTGCGCGGAACGCTATTTTTTCTCACCTATGGAGTAATCAATATATTGAACGAATCGAGATATTAGCACTAGAATCAATCGGTATAGAGGGTCGAACGGCGTTTTATGAACAAACCGGCGCTCTTCGCGACATCGTTCAGGGACACCTATTGCAATTACTCGCGCTGACCCTGCTCGAATTACCAGATGAGCTTGAATGGGATAATCTACCTGCATTGCGTAGTGCTGCTTTATCTGCCGTGCAACCTGTTAATCCAATCAAGACCGTCAGGTCTCAATATGAGGGTTATCGAGAAGAAGTAGATAATTCCGAAAGCTTGGTTGAGACCTTTGTCTCAATTGAACTGGAATCGTTGGATCCTTCATGGCAAGGTGTACCGCTTGTACTGACGACAGGCAAGGCACTCAATAGTAAAAAAACGGAAGTGCGCGTTCATTTTCGCCGCCAAAACGATGCACAAAGTAATTACTTAATTTTTAAAATTCAACCAAATGAAGGCATTGTACTTGATCTTTTAACCAAAAAACCTGGCTATGATAAAGAGGTGTCGCATCAAAAATTAAGCTTTATGTATCCATCCGACCAACGTCTACCTGATGCGTATGAACAAGTTTTGGTGGATGCAATCAACAGTCGCAAAAGCTTATTTGCTACAAGTGGTGAAGTGATTCGCGCATGGGAAATTTTGGCGCCGTTACAGGAGTTTTGGCAAACAGATGAGGTGATAACACTGTACGCACCAAGTTCGTATGCTAGAGACATCATTACGAAAAGTTCAAACTAAACTTAACTGTTATTGACAAAAAGTCAATAATTTGGTATTATGTTATTTAAGGATAACAAATACTATAGCATGAGCGAACTTCCTACATCTGTTACTACCACACCAGCCCCAGAAAGGGGTTCGGCTGATGTTGATGGCGATATGCCAGAAGTCACTATGGCGACGATTGATTCAGCGCCAACTTCAGAACAGGAGGCAGACGCAACCAAGATGTCACTAAGGGAGCGTATTGAGATTGTTAATAAACTGCAACCAAATGTTGGGTCATTTACTAATCTGTTAAAGGCATTGCCCGAAGAAGGCGAGGCATATAACTCTTACAACGACTTTTCAGGATTGATTGAAGGTAAGATGAATTCTGCAGAGCTGAACAGAGAGTTAACTGAACCCGAAAACGTAGTTTTGGAGTATCTAAAGAGTGAATATTGGACAAAAACGTTCGAGCAAACTGTTGATTTTGAATCATTCGAGAGGGCATCACTAGCTTTTCCTGGTATTGAAAAGAGTCCTAAATTAGCCAAGGCGGAATATATTATTGAAGATTTGGAAAATGCACTTGCGAAAGAGCAAAATCCTGAACGAAAGGTTGCCTTGAATTATGACATTACCTCTATGGAGGCTTTTGTGGCAATCTTGAAGGGTGAAAGTGTTGAGTCAACTGGCAATGAGATTAGGAACTACGCAGAACTGTTAAACGACAAGAATGCTGATCCACAAGAATTTGAGGAAGCTAGGAAGACACTATTTGATTTGAAGGTTAAGAATTTCGCTCAGGGTGCGGCATATAAGATTATCTCAGATTACTTCCCGGCTGATGATTCAAAAGACGGTATAGTATCTCATACTAATACTACTGAAATTGACGATATAGTGGCAAAATACGACCGCGAGTCAGCTACAATCTTGACGTCAACCAATAGCAAAACTTCTGGCTCGGAGGAAAAGACTACTGCACAAAAATCTGGTGAAACAATTATAGATAATGCTGAGCAATTAACATTTGCTCGTGGCAAAGTTGCAGAAGTTATTGCAAAACGTTTGGATTCACGTAAACCATACGGTTTCAAGGAAAGTGATATTCATAAATGGAAATTCAAGCATATATATAGCTACGATACTGCCAATTGGAAGCTATTTGAAGAACAAAATGGTGATCCAGAAATGGAAGTAACTACTGATGGAACTACACGTTTACTTAATGATGCTAGAACTGATATTTTAGTTGCTCATATTGCAAAAGAAGTAACAGTGCTTAAAGATGCAGTGCAGGCAATTTCACAGAGAGATTTTCTTTCTGCTTGGAAAGAAGATGACATTATAGACGATATCGAAATGCTCGTTGATAAATACAATCATGCTGACGAAAGTGAATATGCGGTATTTAAAAATGTGCAGACTGATATCTATAAAATGTTCGAAAATGTGATTCGCGATGAACGTGAGGGCAAAAGACAGCGTGCCCTAGAAAAGGTTACCGATATTGCGATTGGTCGACCTTTCGATGCTCTGATAGCAAGAAATATACGTCGTGATAAAGATAAGCAAAATAAGTCAAAGCGTGCCCCTAGGGTGAAGAATATAGTTAATCTTGAAAAAGTTGGTGATGTTGGACGAAATGTTGGTGGAAGAATAAAATCTGAACGGGTTAGGAAACTTGGTCGCAAAGTGAGTTCACTCGCTAGGGCTAACTCCGCACGTTACTAACGAATTACGTTAAATAGACAACAATACCCGCAAAGGCATAGTACTTGTGGGTATTTTGGTGCTACAATGAAGTCCCATGGGAGAGACGTTACCTATGGCAGAGAAACAAAAATTTATTTTCGTGACAGGAGGGGTCTTGTCGGGGGTAGGTAAAGGTATCACAGCTGCGAGTATTGGTGCTGTGTTACAAGCGAAAGGTGTGAACGTCTCAATTCAGAAGTGCGACCCGTATCTCAATGTAGATGCGGGTCTTTTGAATCCTGCAGAACATGGTGAGTGTTTCGTGACGATTGATGGTGCCGAAACTGACCTCGATCTTGGGCACTACGAGCGTTTTTTGGATTTGGAATTGACGCAAAAAAACGCGACACTAAGTGGTCGATTGATGCAGCAATTGATTGCAGATGAGCGGGCAGGTAAATTTGGTGGCAAAACCGTCCAACTGGTGCCTCATTTGACAGGCGCCATTCAGGACGCCATACAACTTGCTGCTCAAAATGATGGAGTTAATAGTGATGTCCATATTGTCGAAATTGGTGGAACAGTCGGTGATTATGAGGGATTGAGTTTTGTCGAAGCGATTCGTGAATTTGCTGGACGAGTTGGCCGCGAAAATTGTATGTATGTTCATGTCGTCTACGTGCCTTTTATAGGAACCAGCAAAGAATTTAAGACCAAACCGGCGCAGAATGCTCTGAATGATTTACGCGGTTTCGGTATCGTGCCTGACTGCGTGGTGGTTCGCACGGACAGCCCCGCACCCGAAAGCGTTGCCAAGAAAATCAGCTTGTTTAGTGGTGTGCGCGAAGATGCGGTTATTTTGCTAGCCAATGCGCCGACAGTGTTCCAGGTGCCGTTAACTATTGCGGCGAGTGGCATTAATGACGTACTGACACGATTTACAGGCAATGAAACTGTTCCTGATTTAGAAAAGTGGAAAAAGATTGTCTCAGCGCAGAGCGCACAACATGATAAAAAAGTAACTGTCGGTCTCGTTGCAAAATATATGGATAACGAAGATACATATATTTCTGTTCTTGAAGCGCTAAAAGCATCTGGCTGGCAAGAGAATGTAGATGTTGATGTTAAATGGATTAACGCTGAAACGGCAACGTATGATGATTTCGATACAGTAGATGCTTTGTTGGTACCTGGTGGATTTGGTGAGCGTGGTATTCCTGGCAAAATTTCTGCGGCGAACTATGCACTGGAGCACAAAAAACCGTATCTTGGGCTTTGTCTTGGGTTGCAGGTTGCAGTTATAGCTGCTGCAAGGCGAGCGGGTTTGTCTGACGCCAACAGTACTGAATTTGATCCGAATACGTCAAATAACGTAGTTTATATCATGGAAGGTCAACAAGGTAAGGAATCAACTGGCGGGACTTTGCGACTTGGAAATTATGATGCAGAATTAATACCAGGGAGTAAAGTTTCAGAAGCGTATGGTACAACTGATGTTGCTGAACGTCACCGTCATCGCTACGAAGTGAATCAAAAATTTACTCAAGATATAGAAAAGGGCGGACTTATTATTAGCGGTATGTCACCAGATGGTAAACTGGTTGAGTTTGTTGAAGCGGTCGATCATCCATATATGGTGGCAACACAAGCTCACCCAGAACTCAAAAGTCGTCCGGACCGTCCACATCCGTTGTTTATCGGGCTGATTCGTGCTGCACAATCTTGATTTACTATAACTTAATGTTTGACGCACCACAGTGGCAGTATAAAATAGCCATATGATACGTATTATTGTTGCTGTCGTGTTGAGTTTGGTTGTTAGTTTACTGCCAGTGTCCGTTGGGGCATCGGAAGCTACTAATATAGGCTTATCTATATCACCGTTACGTAGAGAATTAACGGTCACTGCAGGCAAAACGACTACGAGTAATTTCACTGTTGCAAATTTGACAAAAGAGCCCATGACAGTGAATTTTTCGGTCAAGCAATTTTCTACGACTAACTTTGTTTATGACTATGAATTTCGACCACCTGATAACGACTGGGTTAAAATACAAGTCGCACAGATAAAACTGAAGCCAGGCGAAGGGAAGAAAGTTAACTATACTGTAAATGTACCTGATAGAACATCACCAGGAGGATATTACTACACAATGTTTGCAAGTACTGATATAGCTTCTGGTTTACCGAGTACTGTACAGGCTGCAACCTTACTATACCTAACTGTTGACGGTAAATTAATTCGCACAAGTGTACTGCAAAATGACTCAATACCATTTCTTGTCACTGGTAATGAGGTTCCCTATAAATTTGACGTAAAAAATCTTGGCAATGTACATTTTAGCGCTTATTTTTATGGTCAGCTAGAATCCGTATTTGGCAAGGGGGAAGAGATTGGTACAAGTCACTTAGTTATGCCTGGTACTGTTCGTTCGGTTAACGGATCGATACCGACGCCACTTCTGCCGGGTGTTTATCGTGCGACATACGGCTACAAGGTTGATTTTGCGGATTTTTTGGTTTCTAAAACTGCGTACGTTGTGTTTATCCCGCCATGGTCGGTTGTGGCTACATTTTTTATATTACTTAGTGGTAGGTGGTTGTGGCAAAAGAGACGAGATAAGATGAGCAAAAAAGAAGACTAATAGTTTTCGGCAACGGCTGTATACACGACGTTGACCGAATAGGCGCCTGCTCCCTTGATGTTACTGGTAAATGCACCGTAAGTTACGGTAGTGTTGTCACCATTTTTGTAGGGTCCAGTCGCATCTTTAATTAGTGATGGTGTAGTGAGCATACCGACGTAGTTAGACGACGCATCAGTGTTATAACCCCAAGTATCAAGTGATAGAGCAGATGGACTACCATTACCACTAGCCGGGATTGTATTACTACCGTTTGTCATTGTTGTACCGGATGGGCTGGATGCGTAGAGTCGATAACCCACAACATCGTTAGATGTGACAGTGAGCGTGTGCGATCCGGAGCCGGCAAGATTGCCTCCGCTTGGTGAAAGGTTCATTGTTACGTTTCCGCCAAGAGCAATCGATAAACTGGTGAGTGAGCCAAATGGCACGTCGGCACCAAAAACTCCTTGTCCGAAAGGTGAAGCATTGACTGGCTGTTGCATAAGTATGCTACTGAGCAACACTAAAAGACCAAGACTTATATGTGTACCGCTGATTCTTAATTGCTTCATTGCTTATGATTATAACAAATACGCTATACTAGCAATGTGAAATCAGTTCATAGGGCGCTTCACCTCCGCCATCATAAACACACAGGTAAATTACTTCCCCATAAACATACATCCTATCGGGTACTTTTTTTATTGATGCTTGCGCCTATTATCATGATGGCGCTTGTGGGGCAATTGGCAACAGCTGTGGATTATCAAGTGACAGCGGTGGTTCCAGCAGTTATGCCAGATGGTGCTCCCGTCATCACTTCACCAAAGGATAATTCTTCTATAAATTCAGGACAAGTACAAATAACGGGGACTTGTCCGACTAGTCAGCCACTTGTGATCATTGCTATTTATGATAATGATGTATTGGCGGGGTCTGGACAATGTATGGCTGATGGTACATTTTCCGTATCAATTACACTGTACGTTGGCAATAATACCATTGTCGCGATTATGCATACGATGACCGGACAAATAGGTGCAAAAAGTACGATTATTAATATAAATAGAGTTTCTAGTATTCATCAATCATTTGGAATACCCCTACGTATTATTGGTAGTGACGTATTTTTGCAGATTAGCGCCGATGGCGGTGTTGTGTGGCGTGGCCAAGTGGTTGGTGGTGTAGCGCCATACGCGCTCAAGATTGATTGGGGTGATGGTACTACAGATTCTTATGAAATTACAGACCAAGCTGAACAAATGTTTCCACATACATATAAAGATAGACAATTTTACAAAGTAATTATCAGTGTTGTCGATGCAAATGGTGATGCCCAGTCGATCCAGACTACCGCGGGATCATTGGCCGAACCAATTTTATCAGTCGGTTCGAATAACAGAGAGATTGATTTTGGAGCGTTACCGTTTGCGATGTTTGTCCAGCTGCATATTTGGCAGATTTATATTGGTACATTTTTTGCTTTAGTATTTTTGTGGTATTTGGAGAGGGGAAGGCATTTACCGGGGCTGTTTTTGGCTGTAATTCGCAAAAGGTTTATGAAACCACGTCAGCATCACAGATAATATTTTGTGTGGCTATAAAATGCTTGCGTTATTGTAAAACATACGGTACAATCGTATCAAACGTAAGCCTCATAAGGGTTAAATAAACAAAATAATGAAAAATCAAACACCAACAAACAGTTTCCAGACAGTAAAAAAGTTCCACGTATTACTTGCAGTTGTCTTTTTATTTAGCGCTATCATCACACCACTTGTGGCAAACAATGCCTTTGCAGCATCATTGACACAAACGGATGTGCGTTTTGATCGTATGAAAATCAGCACGGCAACCACTGGTACTGTTTGTGCGACACCAGCAACTGTCGGCGCGGAGTCAACAATAGCTGTGACGTTTCCAACTGGATACACACTTGGTTTAGCGGCAACCTTTACGGTAAACACTACTAACCTTGCGTGGCCGTCAGGTGGCACCGCTTGGCCAAGCATTGCGACAGCAACCAACGTCACCGGCCAAGTTGCCACTTTTCCGAGTGGTGACCTAACTGTCGGCACTCTCTATTGTTTCAACTGGATTAACTCTGCTGCGGTAACAACAAAAACCACAGCAACAACCTCAAATATTGGTACTGTCGCAACTAACCTTGATTCTGGGTCATACGCAACTGCTACTA
Organism: Saccharimonadales bacterium (SeqCode); assembly: GCA_049298775.1. Lineage (GTDB taxonomy): Bacteria > Patescibacteriota > Saccharimonadia > Saccharimonadales > Saccharimonadaceae > UBA2112. The sequence goes on along the minus strand of JBAQWG010000031.1, from coordinate 8,601 downwards.
TCGCTGATGACCAGATTGTGGTTACTGCCACCGCTCCATCTATATTCTCATTTGCTCTGAGTGCCAACACAGACGCGCTTCCAACACTTGACACGGCAACTTTGAAAACGAGTGCTACGCCACGCACAGCAACCGTCAGCACGAATGCATCCAACGGTTGGATGGTATGGGCAAAAGATAGCTACCAAGGACTTTGTTCACCAACCATTGGTACCTGTACTGTCGGTACGCCTACGACACAGCTTGCAACATCTTCTACGGGTAGTAATAGGACCCTTGTCGCTGGTACAACCGACTATAACATGGGAGTAACAACGGTGGCCCCAGTCGGCGGTGCAACTGCAACAATTGCCGCACCATTCGTCGGCACTGGCGCAGGTCAGGGTGGTGGTCTTAGTGCAACAGCTTTACAGCCTCTTGCAACCGCAGCCGGTCCCTCTGACACTGCAGTTTTGACACTCAAAAACAATGTGGCAATTAGTGCGCTCGTAAAGGCCGCGACTGACTATACTGATACGATTACTGTTGTTGGTGCAGGACTATTCTAGAAACCTTTATGTTTTTCTTGAATGGTAATATGGTTATGATATAATCAACGTAAATATACTGATTAAGTAGTAGGAAAATTGAGATAAAAATGATAGCGACAACTATAAGGGGCAAAATTGGTGACTTGAAAAAGTTGCATGTATTTTTGGCAGTTGTTTTTGCTTTTAGCGCTATCATCTCACCACTTGTGGCAAACAATGCCTTTGCAGCATCATTGACACAAACAGACGTGCGTTTTGATCGTATGAAAATCAGCACGGCAACCACTGGTACTGTCTGCGCAAAGCCAGCAACTGTCGGCACGGAGTCAACAGTGGCGGTAACATTCCCGACTGGTTACACACTTGGTGCATTCGGCACCTTCACGGTTGATACCACTAACCTTGCTTGGCCGTCAGGTGGCACAGCCTGGATCGGTATCCTCACAGCAACCAACGTCACCGGCCAAGTTGCTACTTTTCCGAGTGGTGACCTAACTGTCGGTACTCTCTATTGTTTCAACTGGACAAACTCTGCCGCGGTGACAACCAAGTCTTCAGCAACAAACTCAAATACTGGTACTGTCGCAACAAACCTTGATTCTGGGTCATACGCAACTGCTACTATTACTAATGACCAAATTGTGGTTACCGCCACCGTTCCATCAATATTCTCGTTTGCTCTGAGCGGTAACACGGATGCACTCGGTACATTAAGTACTTCATCGGTTACCGTCAGCGGTACGCCACGCACAGCAACCGTCAGCACTAACGCATCCAACGGTTGGATGGTATGGGCAAAAGATAGCTACCAAGGACTCTGTTCACCAACCATTGGTACCTGTACTGTCGGTACGCCTACGACACAGATTGCCACGACGGGCATAGTTTCCAATAGAACACTTGTCGCTGGTACAACCGACTACAATATGGGAGTAACAACTGCCGCACCAGTTGGCGGTGCAACTGCAACAATTGCCGCACCATTCGTCGGCACTGGCGCAGGTCAGGGTGGTGGTCTTAGTGCAACAGCATTGCAGACTCTTGCAACTGCAGCTGGCCCCTCTAATACTGCTGTGCTGACACTTAAAAACAATGTGGCAATTAGTGCGCTCGTAGAGGCCGCGACTGACTATACTGATACGATTACTGTTGTTGGTGCAGGACTATTCTAGATTAGTCGTGTAGATGTTAGTGTGTATAATGGTTGATTAGTGATAGGGATATATTTGAAAAAAATATTTATGCGATGGGGCTTAATACCCATTGTCGGTGTGGTAATGGCAGGATTTGCCGTAGTGACAGTATCTGCGCAATCGCAAAATGGTTTCTCGATACAGGTGAGTCCATCTCCATTGGTTGCAGATGTCAAACCAGGTGAGACAAAAAATCTTGAAATTAAAGTGAGAAATTCAGGCTCTGATGCAGAAGAGCTCAAGATTGAGCCACGTAAGTTTACTGTCGATAAACAAACAGGCAAAGTAGAATTAGATGATTCAGAGGCACCAGAAATTGCGCCGTGGATTAGTTTTAATCCACAAATCTTTACTGTCAAGCCAGGTGAGTGGTCAACAGTTAAGATACGAGTATCATTGCCGAAAGAGAGCGGTTTTAGCTATTCGCTAGCACTAGTCATTAATCGTACAAAAGATCCGAAGGCGACTGGGGCGACACGAGTCATTAGAGGCTCTGTGGCAGTGTTTACACTCATTAACGTAGATCGACCGGGTGCGACACGTAAGCTTGAGGTAACTGATTTCAAAACATCTCAGACAGTTTATGAATACTTGCCAACGGATTTGAGTGTATCTTTTCAGAATACAGGTAATACGATTGTTCAGCCCTATGGCAATATTTTCATTCAGCGAGGTAGCAATGATACAATCCCAATAGCGACTTTACCGGTAAATGATAAAAAAGGCTATTTGTTACCTGGTACTCCTCGGACTCTTGAAACACAATGGAACGACGGCTTTCCTGTATTTAGGAAGTCGACAGATACTAACGGCCAACAAAAACAAGAACTAGAGTGGAATTGGTCTAAGTTGACTGATTTCCGTATTGGGCCATACAAAGCTAAACTAATTGCGATTTATAATGATGGTCAACGAGACGTACCAATAGAGAGGGAAGTGACATTCTGGGTGGTTCCATGGCGTAGTATATTGATAATTTTGCTCATCTTGCTAGTGGTAGGCTATATAAGACATAGAATGATTCAGCGCAAGACACGCAGGGCGGTCAAGCGTGCGCTTGAGGAGCATGATAAGAAGAAGGCGAAGACGGATGCTAGTTAAAATGCATATAGTAAAAACAATGAAGACATTAGTATTTGGAATTGTCATGTCTATCTTAGGTGTTCTTGGCTTTGCTCATGTTGCTTCGGCAGTCGGCTTGCCTCCAAGTGATTTTTCGTTACAGGTGTCTCCTTCACCACTCGTCACGACACTCAAGCCGGGTACCGACACAACACTTGAGTTGAAGATAAGAAATATGGGTAGTGGAACAGAAGAGCTCAAAATTGCAACGAGTAAGTTTACGGTCGATAAAAATACCGGCGAGGTAAAGCTCGATGATTCTTCACCATCAGAGATTGCTCAATGGGTTCGTTTTGAATTCCCAACTTTTACTGTTAAAAAAGGTGAGTGGTTCACTCAAAAAATCCACATTGCTCTTCCTAAAAATACTGGCTTTAGTTACTCACTCGCACTCGTAGTTAGTCGTGTTGCCGTGCAGGAAACTACCGAACCAACTCGTGTTATTAAAGGCTCTGTGGCAGTGTTTACACTCATTAACGTAGATCGACCAGGTGCGACACGTAAGCTTGAGGTAGATAAATTTAGCACCTCAGCAGGCGTTTATGAATACTTACCTGCTACAATAACGATGAATTTCAAAAATACAGGTAATACGATTGTTCAGCCCTATGGCAATGTGTTCATACAAAACTCTTCCAGTGATACGACCCCAATCGCGACATTACCGGTAAACGACAAAAAAGGCTATATTTTGCCAGAAAGTACACGAACTCTAACCACACAGTGGACTGAAGGTTTTCCGTCGTATAAGATTTCGAAAAATGCTGATGGTTCTGAGAAAAAAGAGGAAATTTGGGACTGGTCGCAGGTATCAAAGTTCCGTATGGGTATCTATACCGCCAAGCTAGTTGCCGTCTATAACGATGGTCAACGAGACATTCCCATACAACAAGAAGTGACGTTTTGGGTATTTCCGTGGAAAATAATTTTTGGTCTGCTCATAATAGTTGTAATATTGACATTTGGTCTTTGGTCGATAATTCGCAAAGTTTTGTCGTTGTTCAGAAGGAGCAAACGCAAGCCGACAAAACAAGAATAGAAGCTATTCTTATATAAAATATTGTTGTAATTTAGTCACTTATTATTGCTGTTATGCTTATGATGGGCTATACTGACCACAAACAACAGTTTAAGGGAAACAAAAATGAAAAATTCAAAACAAGCGATTTTTACAAAACAAATGACTCGTAGAGAGTTTATTCAGCTTGGTGGATTGAGTGTATTGTCTATATTTGGTTTAGCAAATTTCTTTTCTTTTTGGATGTCGAATCCTCAGCAATCAATTCGTTCGGATTTACCTACAACACAGACATCTGGTCGCGGTTTTGGATCGAGTAAATTCGGTGTTTAAAAACAGTTAATTTTCTTTGCCCTAGAGCTTATTTTACGGTATACTATATCCAGGTCTTGAATAGGGGCTAGTTAATACATTGTGAGGGTGATGAAACAGGTAACACTACTGTTTTTGGGAATAATAATCTGTGCAGATTATCTGCATCCTCTAAAATCGATACAGTCAACATTTGTTGGCTTTGTTGGATTTGGCACAAATTTATTTGTGGTTGATTCAGCAAAGACGGGAGTCTGTTAGTCTATGGCTGAACAACGACTTCCGATAGTTAATGCAGATGATGGTGTTTGGGGAGATATTATTCGCCAGTATCTGATGAAGGAGCATTATAACGGTGATGCGGATCTTAATCAGACTACTAGTACCAACGGTGGCCACCAAAAAATTACTATTCGCGCTGGTACTGCAACTGCCGGTACTGCGCCACTTAAGTTTACTACCGGTACGTTACTTACTACAGCCGAAGCTGGTGCTATCGAGTTCAATAGCGATAAACTTTATTTCACCAAGACCACGGGTCCAACCCGTCAGGCTTTCGCAACCTATGACGTGACCGGTGCGACTGGTGATATATACTACCGTGATGGTTCGGGTAATTTCACTCGTCTAGCTGTTGGTTCTGGTGGTGATTTCCTGACCATTGCGAGCGGTATTCCATCTTGGACAGCTAGTATTGTGGGCAAGGCGTTAGATAACACTAACTCAGCAACACTAAAAGACACTAACTTTACGTTGCAAGACGCAACCGACACTACCAAACAAGTTAAATTTGACGTTGCCTCATCTCAGACAACAGGCACCCTGCGTACAATTACGTTACCTGCACTTGATGGAACACTAGTAACTATTGCTGGCTCAGAAACCCTCATAAATAAAACCATTTCTGGCGGAAGTAACATTTTTTCGAATATCGGTCTAAGTTCTCTGACGACTACAGGTACTGCAAATAGCACGACTTACCTTAGAGGCGATGGCCAATGGACGGTTGTTTCAACGGGGATGTCTCGTTCGTTTATAACTACCTCGGGTGCCTATACTGCGGGGTCTGGTGCAAATACTGATTATATTTATATCATTGCCGGCGCCCACTCGGGCACTTTGCCATCCGCTAGCGCGAACACAAACCGGTATACATTCAAGAATAATCACACAGCGAGCGTAACGTTGACACGAGTTGGGGCCGATACGATAGAAGGTAGCACGAGTATTACAATAGCGCCAAGCAGTTCAGTAGATTTAGTTAGTAATGGCACGAGCACATGGATTATAATATAGGAGATTAAATATGGCATATCAACCTATCCCAACAAAATCAGAAGATGACGCGTCGGCAAACGGTGACGCGGGTATTCCAGTATTAGGTATTCGTCAGGATTCAGACGTGAGTCCTGTTTCCGCGGACGGTGACTACCATCATTTGTTATTCAACAATGTCGGACGACTCAAGGTTGCGGCAATGCCTGGTGATTACGTAGCAACAACGGGTAATATTACCGCCAACGGCCAAAGCGTTACTTGTGATGTCAGTAAAGCAAGCAATGTCATGCTGTATTGTACAGGTACATTCAGTACGATCAACTGTTCGTTCGAGGGTAGTATAGACAGCGGTACCAGTTGGTTTGGCGTACAAGGGGTACGAACTAATTCCAATACAGTTGAAACTGCGACAGGCAACCTGAGCGCGGCACCCACCTATGCATGGGAAATGAGCGTGAACGCCCTGACTAACGTCCGAGTTCGTGCAACAGCATTTACAAGCGGAACCCAAACATGGCGTATTCTTCCTGGTGCCTATGCAACAGAACCTATACCTGCTATTCAATCACACGCTATTACAATAGCCGCAAATGCAACCACCACGCCTGCGAAAGCTCGTGATAGTGTTACTGGCGCAAGCGATACTGGCATTCCGGCATTTTTTGTTCGTCGTGATACTCCTACCTCTCTCACACCTGTCGCAGGTGACTACGAGATGGCACAAATTGACCAGCACGGTGCGCTCTGGATACGAGACAAGTCATCAACCACGTCTGTGCTGTCCAACGTTGCTGCCTCTGCAACTTCCGTGACAGTTTTGGCACTAAATGCCAACCGACGAGGAGGTTCTATATACAATGACAGTACCGCCACTTTGTATCTTAAACTTGGGGCAACAGCAAGTACGACATCATACACTGTCAAAATGTATACCGACGATTACTATGAGATTCCGTTTTGGTATACCGGTGTCATTGATGGTATATGGTCATCCGCAACAGGCTCAGCACGAGTTACAGAGGTGACGAGCTAATGCTTAGTAGGCGAGTAAGCAAGGCCTCGATAGGACTTGATCAAGTTGATAATACAAGTGACGCTACCAAGAATAGTGCTGCTGTTGTTCTTACCAACAAAACCCTCACCTCGCCAACCCTCACAACCCCAACGCTAGGCGTAGCCACGGCTACCACAATAAACAAAGTAACAATTACCGCCCCAGCCACTAGCGCGACATTAACAATACCTGACGGAGTGACCCTGACAGGCTCAGCTGTCAGCGGTACAGTTATGACACTTGGTAACACCGAAACAGTAACGGGTGTAAAGACGTTTGGTTCGGCAGGCGCCGTCGGTAGGTTGAGGATTGCCGGTACAACATCAGGCACAACAATCCTCGACGCAGCTGCGACCGCTTCTGGTACATTAACTCTCCCAGCGGCTACTGACACGCTTGTTGGTAAAGCCACGGTAGACATATTAACTAACAAAACCCTCACCACCCCAACAATTGCCTCATTCACCAATGCCACACATGGCCACACCAATGCTGCTGGTGGTGGACAACTATCTCCCTCTACAGCTCTATCTGCTACTGGTACTCCATCTAGTACAACTTATCTCCGAGGAGATAACACCTGGGCTACTTTTGCTACTGGTGACACCTCAACTAACACATCTACTTCAGTTGACTCTGAAATAGTCCTCTTCAATGGCACAACTGGTAAGTCACTCAAACGATCCACTACCACTGGCATGCTCAAGGCAACATCTGGCGTCCTATCTGCTGCAACAGCCGGTACCGATTACGTGACACCGAACGGGGTAGAGACGCTGACTAATAAAATCATTTCGGGTGGTTCCAATACGCTAACGAACATACCGCAGTCGGCAGTAACGAATCTGACAAATGATTTGTCGAACACCTATTCAGAAACACAGTGGTTGTTACGGCGTATCGGAAATACCGATATTCCGTTGCGAAGGACGAATTTTGCCACTTGGGCAGATACGAGTTCGCCGTCACTAATAGAAGATACGGGTCAAAGCACTACCCATACCGGCGGATTGACTTCTACTGCTGTCCCGATTATCGCTAATGGCAAATGGACGATAGCGGCAACACCTGGTACAGGAAACTATTATTCGTATCGTTATTTTCAGGAGAGCTCGAACATTACCCGTATGGGTATGCGGTTCAGTTTTGATAACCTTTCCGGTACACGAACGACAAACAAGGGTACGGTCGTGCTGGTAATATGTACCTATCCATTCGATCTTGGCGATCCGAATTTTTTCACTAATTTCAAATTCGGATCTCATTTATGGATAGGGCCAACACAATGGGGTGTGTTCACGTATCGTGCGGATACCGATACCTTCAATACGCTGGGAGGAGGTACGTTCTCTGTACCACTCGCGAAGGACGGGACTATATATGAAGCTGAAATTTACAGGTATAACAACACGCTGACGATAGCCATGCCCGACGGAACCGTCAAGAAATTTACCAATAGTGAGATTGGTTCCTGGTCGACGAACTGGGGATGGGTGGAGGCTGCCGTTGATTATCATGATACAGATAACATCCCTGGAATTATTGAATATTGGGTCGATACGAAGCCGCAGATAATCCCACTCTTGCGACGAATATCACTTCCATAACAACGAGCATGACAGGTATTCCGACCAGTGGTCAGAAATCGTGACATAAGTACTATCCTCTCACAGATAAGGAAATCGTGACAGTAATACCCTAAAAGCTCCGAGCCTTTAGGTGTATTAATGTAGATCAGGCTGTGGTTATAGCGGATTTTAATGCATCAAAAAAACCCGAGCGAATGCCCAGTAAGGAACAGTGGGGAAAAACATTTCCGCAAATTGATTAACTCATGCTAATTAAGATTTTCTGATATGTATAAAATTAGCACTCTTGACACCTGAGTGCTAATTTTATAGACTCAACGTATTGGCAATCTACGTGGTAGAGTGCTAAAATAGGTACATACAACTTAGATATCCTGAATTTAATCCCGAAGTGCAACAATCTGTAAATTAAGTAGGTAAGCCCGTTGCTCGACTGGCGTTCGGTAATTATACCGTTTTCGTGGCCGGTTGTTAAGTTTTGTTTGTACTTCATTAACTTGTTTTT
>JBAQWG010000030.1:0-82913 GCA_049298775.1 Saccharimonadales bacterium (SeqCode) | reverse complement strand
CAATAGTTCACATAGACGGCGCTGTTTGGCACCTCGATGTCGGCTCATCACATCCTGGAGGGGGAGCACCTTCCAAGGGTTCGGCTGTTCGCCGATTAAAGTGGTACGCGAGCTGGGTTCAGAACGTCGTGAGACAGTTCGGTTTATATCCGGTATGGACGTTAGGAAATTTGAGAGGATCTACCCCTAGTACGAGAGGACCGGGGCGGACGAACCTCTGGTGTATCGATTGTGGCCACCTGCTGCATTGTCGAGTAGCTACGTTCGGACTAGATAAGCGCTGAAAGCATATTAAGCGCGAAACTAACCTCAAGATTAGATTTCCCTATGAGGACACAGAAAGATGATCTGTTTGATAGGTACAAGGTGGAAGTGCGGCAACGTATGGAGCTGAAGTATACTAATAGTCCCATTGCCTTTTTATGTCCTTGTCACCGATGTTAATGGTATTTATACTGTTAACAGGGGTGATGAGGTAGACTTAACTAGTAATTGGTGTGTATCACACACCGCGAGTCGATTTTTACGAATTTACTTACAATACCGTGTCTAATCTGTACATATTTGTATAGTTTTGGACATCGAAGCAAGGTTTAGAGACCCACTCAGCGATTGATATATCGGCTAGAAAGCGTCTCAAGCCTTACTTCGGTGCCCATGGCGCTAGGGAAATACCTGTTCTCATTCCGAACACAGAAGTCAAGCCTAGCTGCGGCGATTATACTGCCACAAGCGGGAAACTAGCACGGTGCCGAATTATACAATAAACCCTCCGAATAGGAGGGTTTTTGTTTATATTGGGGCGTATTTTTCAAGACTGGTATAATTATAGGATGAATTTACGCGAAGAAGGAAAAGTGCTCTTGGAATCGACAGGAATTGAGGCGATACTAGGCCGATTTGGAGTCGTGACGATTGGTGGGAGCTATGCGTACAATCTTTTGGTTGACCGTGATATTGATATCGATGTACGATTGGGTGCTGGAGATGAGCTGACATACGATCTACGTGCTGAATTTGGTGCAATGTTACTGCGTGAGATCCACCAGATGCGGGATATTAAAGTTGCTGATATTTATCACTTTCCAAAAGCGGCGAAGCACAAAATAGAAGGTATTTGGTTTGGTCTTGATATCATTTCGGGCCATAGCGGTGAACGTTGGAATATAGATGTTTGGCTGGTGAAGCACGACAGCGCCTTGGAGTCAGATGCTGCATTAACTACGCGTGTTATGAATTTGACAGATGTGGAGCGTGAAATTATTCTTGCGAGAAAACAAGAAGCCCTTCAGCGCGGTTTGAAAGAAAAGGGGACCACCTCGACGCAGATTTATGAAGCTGTACTTACGCAGGGCGCACGAACACTCGACGATATAAGATGATATGTGCCCATGAGAATCAAAAAAACGACCGCTCTCGCAGAGACGGTCGTTTTTTTGATTGGACTTATTATTTGTTTTGATAAGTCCAAACAGGTGCCTTTACAGATCACGCAATTGATCTAGATTCGTTCGGACAACGAACTGTGTATATAATATAGCACCACGTGTATATATGCAACACTAGCATTATAATGAAAATGCTCATTGTAAATATTGACAAAGTGGCTATGCTATGCTATTATGAATTCATACACATATCATGTGTGAGGTAAACGGAGGGCCCGACTACTGTTAAGTAGCCGAGCTCTTTTAATTCGCTAGGTGGCGAAAAAGGAGAGATATTATGGCAGGAACTAAAGCTGGTGGCATGAAAGCCGCTGCAACGAACAAAGCAAAGCACGGATCTGATTTCTATGCGAATATCGGTCGTAAGGGTGGCCAGAATGGTCACACTGGTGGTTTTGCCGCTAACCCTGACTTAGCACGTATCGCTGGTGCGAAGGGCGGTCGTATTAGTCGACGTACTAAAAAAACTACAGCATCAAAGACTGCTTAGTAACACTTTAATTAACAAAATAGCTCCAATGTCGGAGCTATTTTGTTGTCAGTGAATATCTTCTGAGTGCACAGACGCGAGCCTCGTTCGTACGCCAAGTGTGACCACAACTGAGACATCGGTAATGCTGATCGTTTGTTTGTAATCCTGTTGTGTTACATTCTGGACAACTACTGCGTGTGTGAAGCCACGTTCTATATGTATCAAGGTTATTTTGAATTATTTCTTCATCAATAATAACTTGGTATTTAGGTGCAAGCGTCGTTTTTGCATACTCCCACGCATCTCGCTCGATTTTAATCAAATCGATGTCATATTCGTAACCAGAGTGACTCATAATGGCATGGCTAAGCTCATGGAGAATGAACTCCTTACTACTGTCGGATGTAGATTCAAAAAATATCGTTTGCTTCTTTGCTGACCACCAAAATTCATCGGCGGGTTCAAACGAAAATTCAGGGTAGTCTCTGCGTAAATGATTAAGTAGAGAGTTTATCGAGTGCATGATAATAACATCCGTAAATAACAGCCTGCTCTGGGTGTTTTGCCTGTGAGATATGAACATCTGCCATGTGTTTTGTGATTGAGCTATCGAGAATTTCTTTTAGAAATGAGGCGTATTTCGCAAAATGCGTTCCCATACTGCCACCTATAACGATGTTATCAGGCTCTATAAGAGGGATTAGTGCCATAAAGCCACTCGATACCCGTTCAGCGTAGTCCTTCCATTTTACGGGGTCATCAACGTCAGCGCCGTACTGCTGGTATCGTTCGTAGAAGTTACTGCCACTAGCGATACCTTCCCACCTACTACGAGTACCTTCAAATTCAATACGCATAGATCCACCTTCGAAACGACGTAGTTCGGGCAACAGACTTCCGTTGTAGGTGAGGCCGGTTCCAATACCAGTACTGAGTGTGACATACATACATAGTCGAGGATCATCAATCTCTCTAGCCTCAGCGATTCCCGCCAAATCTGCATCGTTTCCTAGGACGATAAGACTGTCGGGGAATAATTCCTTCATTGTGGATACTACATCAAAATTTTGCCAACCGATATTGGGTGATCGCTGGAGAACACCATTACGTATAGGGCCGGGCATAGCAATAACGAGTGCGTCTATGTGGGTATCCTCAACGGCATCATTTATAGCCGAAGAAACAGCGGTGATATATTCATTTTGGTCACGAGGAGTCGGAAACTTCGTTATAACTGTCATCTCTTTACTATCATCAAAACTTGCGATGAGGGTTTTTGTTCCACCAGTATCTACCGCTATAATCATGTGTCTAGTGTAGCATGTATTATGATTACCAAACAACGAATAATTAATTGCTTTTTCTGATAAAAACCTTTATAGTAATTGAAACAGAGGTTTTGAGACATGGCAACAGATATTCAGGCACGGACAAATCAGGGTGGGTCGGTAGTTTCCTTTTTTGTTGGCGGAATTGTTCTTGTTGCTATTGTCGTAGCTGGTCTTTATTTTCTTCATCAGCGCGGAGAGTCCCAGTCTCCATCGCCTGTAATTAGCAAAAGCAATGCGCCTAATCCTAATGTATCTAGTTCAGCCACACCTAAGGCCACGACGCCAAAGCAATCACAGAAACCAAAAGCAACGTCGACGTTAGAAACGAAGCCACCATTACCAGCCACGGGCCCAAGTGATTTAATGCCGGTTGGTGTTATTCTTGCGATTTTAACCGCTATTTCAATCAGTTATGTCCAGTCACGTCGTGCTTATAACTAGTGGACTAATCTGTTCACTAGTGTTACAATAGAAGTAATCTCGGGTTCTTCTGTTGAAGTGTCCTCAGAAATATATTTTTTAAGGAAGGAGTTTATGGGGTCTCACAAAACCCCATATATAAACGTATGGCTACTGCCACAATAACTATGGATGACTTGCTCGCGCAGGCGGATGCAAGCACTAAACAACTAATCGCAGGAGATATGGTCACTGGAACGGTGCTAACTCTGCGTAAACATGAGGTTCTAATTGACCTCGGTGCTCAAGGTGTCGGATTCGTACCTCGCCGAGAAGTTGGATTCTCGCGTACCCTGAAGGAGGGTGATGAAGTAACAGCAAGTATTGTCGATACTGAGCTAGATAACGGCTATTCATTGTTGTCACTACGTAAAGCCGCTAAAGATCGTGGATGGGATGATGTTATAGCGAAGCAAGAAACTGGCGAAGTTATCGACGTATCGCCATATGACGCTAACCGTGGTGGTATGTTGGTTGAGTATGAAGGTGTCCGTGGTTTCTTGCCTGTCTCACAGCTTTCGGCTGAACATTACCCACGCGTTGGTTCAAGTGACAAGGATGAGATTCTGCAACGCTTGAACAGTTTGATCGGCAAGTCACTTAAGGTTCGTATTCTTGATAGCGACCGCAAAGCCAATAAGTTGATTTTTAGCGAAAAAGAAGCCGTCAAAGATGGTCTCGTAGCTCGTTTCCAGAGTCTCAAGATTGGTGATAGTGTCAAAGGTGTTATTACTGGTGTTGTCGATTATGGTGCATTTGTGAATGTTGATGGCATTGAAGGCCTTATTCATATAAGTGAAATTAGCTGGGAGCGTGTTAGTAACCCATCTGACTACGTGAAAGTAGGTGACACAATTGAAGCCAAAATCATCTCAATCGATAAAGATCGCTTGAGCCTTTCGATTAAACAGCTGACTCAAGATCCATGGATAGGTGAAGTAGATAAGTTTAAGGTTGGAGATGAAATTGAAGGTACTGTGACTCGCATTACGCCATTTGGTGCGTTTGTTCAGATAAGCCCAGCTGTCGAGGCTCTCGTACATGTTAGCGAGCTTGGTGAAGGCGATAACGCTGATCCTGAAAAAGTGTTCATGCTCAATGAGCGCAAGAACTTCAAAATTCTCGACATCGAGAAAGAAAGCCGCAAAATTTCGCTGAGTTTGAGTAAAAAATAGTAACATTAAAATCATTGTTACTAAAACAACGTTTGATGTCAAGACAACAACAATTAACAGATATGGAAAGGAGCGTTTATTATGGCAGAGAAGGTCATTACAATTGCTGATTCAATCACCGTTGGCGAACTTGCCGAAACGCTTAACATTCCAGTCACTACGTTGATTGGTGAGTTGTTCAAAAATGGTATTGCTGCGACAATTAACCAACGTATAGATTTTGAAACAGCCCAGATTATCGTCGAGGAGCTGGGTATTGATGCTGAGGTACAGAAGAAGGAGACTTCGGATACGCCAACTCGTGTTGCTTATAAGCTGACAGAGAATGCGGTTTCTCGACCTCCGATTGTAGCGGTAATGGGACATGTCGACCATGGCAAAACAAGTCTTCTTGATGCCATACTCAAGACAAAAGCTGTTGATGCGGAAGCTGGTGGTATAACCCAACACATCAGTGCTTATCAGACTGTACGTGGCGAAAGGACTATAACGCTTCTTGATACACCGGGTCATGAAGCGTTTGCGGCGTTAAGACAGCATGGAGCTACACTAACAGATGTAGTAATTATAGTTGTCGCGGCAGATGATGGCGTTAAGCCACAAACAGTTGAGGCGATTCGTTTTGCGCGAGCCGCTAATGCAAAAATCGTCATCGCAATCAATAAAATTGACAAAGAGGCCGCCAATGCTCAACTAGTTAAGACGCAACTAGCAACAGAATACGATTTGAATCCTGAAGAATGGGGTGGTGACACCGTTATGGTTGAAGTCAGCGCTAAAACAGGTCAGAATCTTGATAAACTTCTCGATCTCGTCTTGCTAGTTGCCGATTTGGAAGAACTAAAGGCTGATATTGATGTTCCTGCTCAAGGTTTAGTCATTGAAGCGCATATGGAACAAGGACGTGGATCTGTTGTAGGTTTATTAGTGGAGCAAGGTGAATTAAAACCAGGTAATTTCCTGGTCGCAGGGACTTCTTATGGTAAGGTTCGGACACTTATCAATTTTCTTGGAAAGCCAATGAAAAAGGCTGGACCTTCAACGCCCGTAACAGTGACAGGATTCAAGGAGTTGCCCCAGTTTGGAGATACGTTTGGCATTGTTAAGAGTGAGAAGGAAGCTCGTCAATTGACCGAAAAGTCACGAATCGAGCAAGAAAAGGCTGCGGCTAGCACGAATGTTACTGGTGCGGATCTTCTTAAAATGATGAGCCAAAAGAATGAATCTCAGGAATTTAAAGTTATTGTTAAGGCGGACGTTCAGGGTTCACTTACATCTGTTGTCGATAGTCTAAAGTTACTCGACACCGGTGGTGGTGAAGTTAACGTGCGTATTATCGGTAGCGGTGTCGGTAATATATCGGAAAATGATATTAGACTTGCCGCTGATGGCAGTACGGTTGTTTATGGATTTAATATTGATCTTCCTCCAGCGGTAAAACGTCTTGCAGCTCGCGACAAAATAGAAGTTCGTAACTTTAAAGTAATTTATGAGCTTTTGGACGACGCTCGTCAGTCGATGGAGCAATTACTCGCACCGGAGATAGTAGAGACCGATATAGGTACCCTTACGGTAAAGGGTGTGTTCCGTACACTTAAAGACGTTGTTATTGCTGGTGGTGAAGTCACTAGCGGTAAAGTTATGACAGGTGTTATTGCACGCGTGAAACACGGAGATGAGCAGATAGCGGAAGTTGAAGTGACCAGCGTTCAGCGTAATCAGCAAGAAGCTAAAGAGGTGTTTGAAGGTGAAATGTGTGGCATTAGTCTTAAGACTGATAAAAAACTCCTACTTGAAATCGAAGATACAATTGAGTTATTTACTCGTGAACTTGTGAAGCGTACGCTTTCGTAGATATTCCTTGTGTAAAATATAATCATATCATTATTGACATATCGTCATGTTTATGCTAGTATAGAGTGGAAAAGTACAGCATAAGTACTATATAAAAGGAATCCACCACACCATGAACGAAAAAGCTAACTTTAAAGATTTTGCACCCGCGTCTCAGACCCTTGATGAATCTATACTAGAGCAGAATATTGCACAATTACGACTTAAGCGTGCATTTGGTAAGGAAATTGACCAAGCAGAGTTAGATGGCATGAAGGGCATGCAAGAATTGTTTGCTAATCGCCCAGCTAGTGGTGATTATAATGAACACGTTGATGTAGAAGCAAAAGATCCAATTAAGGATGGTCTATTTCCTGGAGATGTTTTCTTTAAGAAAGTTACACAAAAAACACGTGTCATGGGTGAGTTGAAAGATAAAGACGGTAATGTTGTTCATACTTACAAAAAGTCTACCTACAAGGAAGGGTCTAATTTTACGCGTGTTCCTGAATACCAAGAAGAGGTAGTTTCAGAAGTAGTTTATGCGGTTACGGCTCGTCGTGAAATTGGCGGACAAGCCTTTGTTCTTCTAAAGACAGAAACCAAGAATGGTGACATTGAAGAAATTGTTTCAGAAGATGAAGCGCGTAAGTTGCTATCTGGTGCTGAGCTTGTTGATTCTGGCATCGATCGTGAAAATGCTCGTTTTAGTAATCAATCCGAGGTTGTTAATTCGGATGTCGACAATGAAAGCGAACCTGTTGGCGAGTCCACTGGTGAATCTGCGAAAGTCCTTACGGAAGAAGACGATAAGTATGCAAGCATGTTTGCTGATACTACTGCTTTAGATCGTTTGAATATGCTTAATTTAATTAATGGCAATAAAGAAGTGTCACGTGTTGGTGATGGTGCCATTAAGGATCTTGAATATCTCGATTCATTGAAAGGTAAAGAGGCGGCTGATTTTATTCATAAAGCAATTGAAAAGGGCTTTGTTCTGTCTAAGGACGGTGATGTTGAATTTAAGAGTAGTTTAGATACTCCTAAGCTTGCACAAGCTTATTCAGTAGATTCTAGTGAGCAAGAATCGGGTGTTTCGGCTTCTGGCAGTAAGAATTTTGATCCTAGTAGTTTAAGTGATGAAGCCAAAGAGCGTCGCAAAAGGGATATAATTGCACTTTTTAAAAATGCTAGCGACGATGACATCAGTAAGATGTTTCAGTTGGCATACGGTGATGATCTAGAAACAAAACTTGATGACTTAGAAAAACGGGGAATTCATACTTCAAAAGATCTGCTTAATGAAGAGAGTCAGGATGAGTTAGTTGAACTTATAAACTCAGCTACGGCTAAAGGTTTTAGATTTAATGTGAACCAAAAAGAAAGCAGTTTGAGCCAAGAAGAGCGTGAAGATGCCACTTTCCTTAATATGTATCGTGAAATCGCTGAAGATCCTAAAGAATTAGCTAAGTTGCTTAGAAAAGTCTATGGTAATAAATGGAAAAAGCAGACAACTATTGAAAAAGCACAGGGCTGGTCAGACACTGATGCCGTGGAAGTTATGCGTCAAGCTATTAGTGAGGGTTACGACGCGCCTGAACTATCTGTGTCAGATATTGATGATAGTGAAGAGGCTGAAGTTGATGATTCTAGTTCTCCTGCCACTCGTCGCTTTACTGCATCTAGCGCATATGATACATCCGATACGGAACTTATAGGTGTTGCAGATTATCAAGATACTGACAGTAGTGAAGTTGTTAGTGAAAAGAAAAATAATAAAAGTAGTGCCAAGTTACGTAAGTGGGGCAGAGGTATCCTTGCAGCAAGTTTCCTCGGTCTTGGAATTGGGGGCGCCCTAGTATTAGGCCAGGGTGAAGAGGTTCAGGCTAAGGATGTTCCCGTAGCCGAAGCACTAGCGCCCGCTCCAACAGTTAATTCAGATGATTCAATAAGGATTGTTAGTGAACAACTTAAGGACGTACCTGTTCGTGATGGATCTGGTGGTTATGAGCTTTTGAATACTCTAAGTCAAAAATTGGATGTCCCTATCTCTGAAGAAGTTTGGGATCAACACCAACGCGAGTTTGCTCAGATGTTCCCTCAATATACCTATGATATGGGTAATGGACAGATTGGACTTCTTGATACAGACCTAAATACGAACGCTAGCAGGTACGATTTAAGCATGATGGGCAAAATGGTATCTTCTTGGAACCAACCTCGCTAGTAATTGACTCGACATTGCTTTATACTGTAAGAACATATTATCTTATTAGGGGATATAAATGTTTCAATTAGACGATAAATTTTTAGAAGACATTGGCCTAAGTAGTTTGCCGACAGAGCAAAAGCAGGCCTTTCTTCAGCACATTTACGAAGAGTTAGAGATGCGTGTCGGAACAAAGTTATCTGATGGCTTGAGTGATCAACAGCTCGAAGAATTTGAAAAGATTATCGACCGAGATCAAGCGACGATTGATAGTTGGCTGGCCACGCATGTTCAGAATTACGCAAATGATCAGATTTTTCAACGAATGCAACAGGCATTGAAGTTGGAGTCTGCGGATCCAACATTAAAGGCGGAATACGCCGCAACGAAATGGTTAGAAATTAACCGTCCAGATTATCGAGACGTCGTCAAACATGTGCTTGATGAACTTAAGGCTGAAATTATGTCGAACCGTGATACAATTCTGGGCTCCGGTGAACAACAACCGCCAGCGGTCGTTTAGGCGATTAACTTGGAGCGATAGCCAGCAAGAAATGCCTTTACGGGCATTTCTTTTTTGCCGATAGGCTTTAGGGATTGAATTTTAAGGCAATTTTTACTCGTGCCAATTATAAGATCATCTTTTTCAACTAGGATTTTTCCGGGTTGAATAGTGGGAATTTCTACGACACTAGCTTTAGTTATAATTATATCAACGTCAGAGAGTTTTGTTCGGCTTTGTGGCCATCCGTCGAAGGCACGGATTTCACGTTCTATTTGCTGAGCAGGTTTGGTCCAGTCGATGATACCGTCTGTTTTATCAATTTTACGGGTATATGTAGCACGATCTGGATGTGGCTGGCTTCTTGGTTTTAATGTGCCGTCAGCAATTTGAGGAAGTATTTCTTTCAACATCTCAGCGCCTAATAGCTGGAGCTTATTTGTTAACTCCTGTTTAGTCTCGGTATTATTTAAGTGAAGAGTCTTCTGTTTATATATGGGCCCTTCATCCATACCGGCGGTAAGGCGCATTATCGATACACCGGTTTTTTGTACGCCATCTAATATAGCCTGCTCGATTGGCGCTGTGCCTCGATATTGAGGAAGTAGAGAAGGATGAATATTAATGACTCCAACCGGAAATTCGTCGAGCACCGATTGTGGAATAATTCGTCCGTACGCTGCAAGAACGGCAATTTTTGCCTCGTGAGGCTTAAGCTCTGATAATCGCCCAGTAACTACTTGTTCAATCTCAAATCCCAATTCAATAACAGCCTTCTGGATATGCAATTCTGGTGAAGATATTCCAGTTGCGAGCTTTTCATTTCCAAAAAATATAACCTTAGTCATCGAATAAATCGCTATCAGCAATACTCTTATCATAATCGAGAGGCTGGAGCTCACCCTTATCGTCGAGTTCAAAAAATGCATCTTTGTTATCGCGGATATGGTCAACAAAAAGGATGCCGTTAGTGTGATCAATCTCGTGTTGAATGACTCGCGCTAGAAAGCCATCTGCTTTGAATCTAACTTCATGCCCGTCTGCGTTCATAGCTTTGACGCGAATTTTTGTACGTCGAGGAACTTTGCCGTAGACATTTTTAACGCTTAGACAACCTTCGTAATCTTCGACAGTATTGCCTTCGTATTTGACAATTTCTGGATTAATAAGAGCGGTAAAGTCGCGGTTTTCTTTATTTTCGAAATCACTACGAACAATAACGACACGTTCGAGTTTGTCTACTTGGATGGCGGCAAGTGCCGCGCTAATTTCATGCGGACGAGAGTCTTCCCAATCGAGCGCCGCGTCGGTCATATTTTGAACGAGTGTTTGCACGTCATTGCTATTAGGGATAACTTTACGTGATTTTTGGCGTAGATGATCGTTCGGTAGGGTGATTATATCTTCTTTTTTCATACAATTCTATTTATTATAACAGATGATTATAGTAGGCTAACAGGGTCAAGCTCAAATTGCCAATGTGTTGGCGGCAGGTATTGTAATGCATCTACAAGTAGAGCCCTTTGTCTAGATTTGAGTACCAATTGCCACCTATATGTGTCGCGTTGTCTTTCGTAAAATGCGGGTGTTGGACCAAGTATTTCTATGCCTTGCAATGTGGTTTTTAGGATTTGAGCGAGCGCTTGTGAATTTCGGATTGCTGCAGCCTCAGTTTTGTAAATGCAGGTGAGTTTAAGGAGGAAAACAAATGGAGGGAAGTGCGCGCGCCGTCTCTCTGCGATAGTCTTTTCATAAAATGCTGGATAGGCTTGAGCGAGGCCGTCAACTACGGCTGGATGAGTCGGCTGATAGCTTTGAACAACAACAAATGTTTTGTGGTCACTTCGCCCGACACGGCCGACAACCTGCGCTAGTAATTGGAATGTGCGTTCTGGCGCACTGTAATCGGGCAGGCTGAGTCCAGCGTCTGCTTGAATGACACCGACCGCACGTAGGTGTGGTAAGTCCAATCCTTTGGCGACAATTTGTGTGCCAACGATAATGTCGATTGATCCGTCATATAAATCTTTATAGCGTCTATCTAGTGTTTCATTATCGTCACTGTCACCGTCAAAACGACTGATTGAAGCTTTAGGGAAGATCTTTATCAATTCGCTTTCTATAAGTTTTGTTCCGATTCCTTTGTGGATGATGCTAGTGTGTTGACAGATAGGACAGCTAGTTGGTACTCCGTCTGTGTTACCGCATATGTGGCAACGGAGTTCGTGTTTGTCTGCATGAAGAGTGAGGGGAACGAAACAGCGTTGACATATTGCTTGCCAGCCGCAGTTTTCGCAAAGTGTCATACTTGAGCTGCCTCGGCGATTATGGAAGATCAATATTTGGTGTTTTTCTTTTAGGGTTTCCTCGATTAAGCTAAGAAGGGAGTCGGATAAGAAGCGGTGGCGCTGAAAGTTTGAACGTTTTGTCATATCAATAAGACTTATATCTGGTGCGATTGAAACACGTGCAGTTGAATTCATAACAACTATTGGGCGCCCGGTTTGTTTTGCGAGATAGTAATCACTAGCTGATGGGGTTGCGCTACCGAGTATTAATTTTGCTTCATGATTGGACGCGAGAACACTTGCAGCGCGCAAAGCTGAATAGCGAGGCGATTGTTCTTGTTTAAAACTCGGCTCGTGTGCTTCGTCTATAACAATGAGGCCAACATTTTTCAGTGGCATGAAAAGAGCGGAGCGCGGGCCTATGACAATTCGTGGTTCAGTAGAGTACAATGCTTTTTTCCAAGCATAATGACGCTCAGCTTCTGTTTGGCGAGAATGGGTGAGGATGATGTTGCCAAAGTGTGTTTCAAATTCATCAACAATCTGTGGAGTAAGCGCGATTTCGGGTACAAGTAGAATGACTGATTTTCCATTTTTTATGGTTCGTTTTGCGGACTCTAGATAGACTGCAGTCTTGCCTGATCCGGTCACTCCATGAAGAATAATAGTACCAGGTGTTGAAGATTCTATGGTGTTAATGGCGTTAATCTGGTCTTTATTGAACACAATATTTGTTCGGTTTCTAAGTGAGCTAACTTCTCTTTTTATTTGAGCACGACGTTTTTTTTGTAAACCCCGAGGCAAGATAGTTTGAAGGACGAGCGCTAAATGTGTTGTATAGTATTCACTGAGCCAGAGTGAAAGTTTAATAAGCGGGAGCGGTAGCGGGGCTTGTTCGGTAATCGAGATAATGTTCTTAGTTTCATATTTAGGTATTGATACTTTTTTTATAACAACACCATCCAACTTTTTTTTACCAACTTCAATGATGACTAGTTGGCCCAGTTGAAGCTCTGTATCGGACGAGTACGTAAAAAAATCACTTTTAGAACGGATAATTTTTGTTGGAGCCACCTCGTAATAATGCATAGTATCTATTATACTGACAGAATATGATGTATTTTCACAGTCGTGCAGAGGCGGGCGAGCAACTAGCTAGAGATATGCTGGATAAATATCGTTATGATGATGTGGCAATTGTTGCTCTCAATGATGGTGGTGTCGCCGTCGGTGAACCGATAGCCGAGCGACTCCATTGTATCCTGACGCTTCTTGTGTCTGAAACCATAGACATACCTGGTGAGAATCAACTCTTTGGTGCTGTGTCGCAAACAGGACAGTTCACCTATAATAATAATCTCGCCCCTATTGAAGCGCGTGAGTATACAACTGAACTCTACGGCTATCTAGAAGAACAAAAACGACAAGCGCTCCATAAGATAAATCAGCTTATTGGTGACGGAGGTGTTATTGACAAGACACTCTTGCGGGATCGCACAATTATTCTGGTGAGTGATGGGTTAAGCGATTTGATGATTATTGATGTAGCGATGGATTTTCTCAAGCCTATACGCTTTAATAAGCTTGTTATCGCGACGCCGATTGCAAGTGTAGAGATTGTCGATAGGGTTCATATAATCGCTGATGAACTGCACATTATTGATGTTAAAGATAACTATCTGAATACAAATCATTATTATGATCAAAATGATTTACCGAAGCACGAAGACGTCATTAAAAAGATAAACCAAATTATCCTTAATTGGCGATAATGTACTAATAGATAAAAATCTACTTGTACAGTGTTGTAAGAAAGTGTAAGATAGTGAGTAACAAAGAGACGGTTGGTGTAAATAAAAGGAGAGTATGTTAGACGTTTTTATCACTTCAAGGGTGCGGCGTAAGATTGTTGTAGTCTATGCTAAGTACCCAGATTTTCGCACGCACGTCAGAGGCCTTGCGAAGCTTATCAAAGAGGATCCAGGTAATATCCAGCGCGAACTCAAACGGCTTGAAAAGGTTGGCTTTTTACTGAGCGAAAAGCAGGGAAATACAAAGATTTACTCTACTAATAAGCAGTTTGCCATATTCAAGGAACTGCAGAGTATCGTTATCAAGTCTCAGCAGCAGTCTGCGCGTCCAAAACGCATCTCAACAGATTTGTAAGATGAGCCTATTTGAAGATATCCTGTCAGCGCGTGGCCTGACGGGTCGTAAGCGCAACGCTTTCTTGAATCCAAGTTACGATGATAAGCATGACCCATTTTTACTGCCAGATATGGGAAAAGCTGTAGATCGACTGGTTGAAGCGAGAAAAAATAATGAACGAATCACAGTTTATGGTGACTACGATATTGATGGATTAACGGCGACAACTGTTTTACTTGATTCATTAGAGAAGTTTGGATTTAAAGAAGTCTCGACGTTTATACCAAACCGATTTGTTGAGGGCTATGGTCTGACTGTTGATGCAGTCGAGCGTATCGCAAATCCTTCAGTTGGTAGTGGTGCAAATATAATTATCACGGTCGATTGTGGTAGCTTGAGCGAAAAGGAGATTACAAGGGCAAATGAATTAGGCGTTGATGTGATTGTTACGGACCATCATAATGTAGCGTCTATTCAGCCTCCGGCCATTGCGGTCATCAATCCAAAACGACTACTTGCTGATTATCCTGACGAGTATGAAGACTTTCTTCTAAAAGAGTCATCGACGATGAAAGGCAAGATATATCCATTTGTTGATTTGGCTGGCGTGGGAGTAGCATTCAAATTAGTGCAAGCACTTCAGACAAAGCTAGAAGGACTGCCGGAAGGTCAAGAAAAGTGGTTGCTTGATCTTGTTGCGCTAGGTACTGTATGTGACGTCGTGACATTGCGTGATGAAAATAGATCGAATGTATTCTGGGGACTGAAGGTCCTGGCTCAAACTAAACGGCCTGGCCTAAGAGCGCTTATGAGTGTCTCAAATGTTGAAATTGATAAAATAAACGCACGTAGTCTTGGGTTTGGTCTTGGCCCGAGGATGAATGCCGCTGGACGCCTCGAAACGGCACAGCATGCACTGGACATGCTGATTACAAACGATTCTCTCGATGCGTTGAATTTAGCACAACGACTTGATGTATTAAACGCATCAAGAAGAACCGAACAAGATAAGATTTTAAGAGAAGCTATTATTCAGGCTGATAAGTATAAAAATGACAACGTACTTGTTGTTAGTGGAGAAAATTGGAATCATGGCATAGTCGGTATAGTCGCTGCGAAATTACTGGAGAAGTTTGGTAAGCCTACGTTTGTACTGGAGGAGATGGACGTGGAGGCAAAAGGTTCGGCTCGAAGTTATGGTGATTTTAGTGCGGCTGATGCTATCAAATTTGCTGGTGATATTGTGACAAAAGGTGGCGGCCACAAACTTGCAGCTGGAGTGACGCTACCAGTTGTTAATATTGTTGCATTTCGAAAAAGAGTGAATGAATTCTATCGCGAGCAGAAATTATTCAACCAGCAGGCGTTACTTCTTCCTCGTGCGGATACGTTTGCTGTTTTTAGTGATGTTTCAGAGGACTTAGTTTTGCAATTAGCGAGCCTAGAGCCATTTGGAAATGGTAATCCGCAGCCAGTCTTAAAGACGGAAAACGTTATGGTGAAAAATGTTCGAAAAATGGGCGCCGAATTTCAGCATATTAAGATAGAAGTACAAGATGCGACTGGCTTGCGTCTTCAGATGCTCGCCTTTAACGCACCGACACATTTTTTTGTTGAACCTGGTGAGAGGGTGACTGTTTGGTATCATCCCGATATCAACGAGTGGCAGGGTCGACGAATAATAGAGGGTCGATTGTTACATATGGAGATTATTGATACTTAGTGTATTGTATCTATTGCAGAGAAATACTATCTCTGTTACAATATGTATCCATATGGTACAAGTTACACGTAAAGATGAAAGAGAAGCGAACGAGAATCTTATTCGTCGTTTTAACCGAAAGGTATTGCAGAGCGGAGTTCTAGCAGAAGCGAAAGCTTCAATGCGTATGAACAAAGATATTAGCAAGACTGAACGACGCGTAAAAGCAATCATTCGCAAAGAACGTAAGAATGACAAACTAGCTAAGGCAAGGCTAGGACTGCGTTAGCAGATGTCACTAAAAGATACGCTTCAAGACGATACTAAAACCGCTCTCCTGAGCGGTAATCGTTTTGTAGGCGAAACGCTTCGCAACCTGAAAGCGGCAATTTTGAACGAAGAGGTAGCTCAGGGTAAGCGAGACGAAGGGCTTACGGATGATGAGATTGAAAAAATTATCGCTCGTGAAGTAAAGAAACGAAACGAAAGTATCGCCCTCTATGATCAGAATGGACGTCCAGAACTGGCTGAAGTAGAGAGACAAGAAGCTGAGGTACTTTCGAAATATCTTCCTGAGCAATTGAGTGAAGATAAAATTCGTGAAATCGTGGTGGCGAAGATTGCTGAACTAGGCGCTAGCGGTCCTCAAATGATGGGACAGGTTATTGGTGCGGTAAAACAACAGGTTGGCAATACCGCTGACGGTGCAACGCTTGCGCGAATTGTCAAAGAGAACTTAAATTAGGGAGAGTAAAAGTGATTCTACTTTTTGGACCAGCGGGTGCGGGTAAAAGCGTCCAGGGGCATATGTTAGCTGAAAGACTTGATTGGAAGTGGTTGTCGACTGGTGAAATGTTTCGCTCAAGCACCGATCCTGAAGTCAAAGAGATTCTGAAAACTGGCGCACTTGTAAGTGATGAAAAAACCTATACTGTTGTCGAAGAGGCTTTCGACAAAGCTAAGGACTTTAAGCGACTTATTGTTGATGGCTTTCCTCGTACTCACGCTCAAGCTGAGTGGCTGATGGGTAATCATAATACTTATGGACGCCAAGTAGAAATTGTCATTGTCCTTGAAGTGCCAGATAGTGAAATTTTAGAACGTTTGACACAGAGGGGGCGAGAACAGGATACGCCTGAAATTGTCGCCGAAAGACTCGATTTGTATCGTCGTGAAACAGATCCGATTATCGGTTTTTTTGCAGATCGAGGTATTAAAATTGTACAAATCAATGGTATTGGATCGGTTGAAGATATCCATGAAAAAATTGTTGCTGAAATACAGAAAAATAACTTAGTATAACTATTAGTCTACATGCAACCAACAAAAACTCCTGAACAAATAGTTGCCATGAGAGAAGGCGGGAAGATTCTGGCAACTGTTCTTGATGGTTTAAAAAAGTATGTCACTGTCGACATGACCGGTCTCGATATTGATAACTGGGTTGATAATGAGATAAGACGACTCGGCGCAACGCCAACCTACAAGGAGCCGGTTCCGAATTTTCCGGGAGTTATTTGTATCAGCGTCAATGATGCTATTGTGCACGGTATTCCAACTGATTATGTCTTTGAAAAAGGTGACATTGTTGGTTTTGATTTGGTTGTTACTTACAAAGGAATGAAAACCGATAGCGCATTTACGATGGTTGTTGGTGAAAATCCATCAGGGGCGGTAAAGCATCTACTTAATGTCACGGAACGAAGTCTCTACACTGGCATTGATGCGATTAAGGGTAACGGTACGAGAACAGGTGATATTGGTGAAGCTGTTGAGAAGGTTCTCAATGATGGAAAATTAGGAATTATACGTGATCTTGTGGGGCATGGTGTTGGTCTGGAGATGCATATGGGGCCGGATGTGCCAAATTATGGCAAAAAAGGTAGTGGCGCAACGCTTCGCACTGGAGATACTATTGCGATTGAGCCTATGGCAACACTTGGTGGTGAGAGAATCTATACTGACCCGGTAGATGAATGGACGATTCTTACGAAAGATGGTAGTTTGGCGGCGCATTTTGAGCACACTGTCCTTATCACCGAATCTGGTGTTGAAATTCTCACGCAACTTTAGATACGATTAAAGCCCTTACGTCTGTTCAAAACGTCTGCTTATAGTTATAATACAAAATATGCAAGATAGCTCTCGTTATGCCGTCGGCATTGATATTGGTACGACTACTGTTCGTTGCGTTGTTGGACATATTGATGCAACTACTGGTGCGCCTACTATTGTTGGCGTAGGTGAGGTGAAAAATTCTGGTATGCGCAAAGGTTCTGTCGTTAATCTTAGTGGACCCGCACAGGCAATCGATGAGGCATTGGGTGAAGCGGAACGTATGAGTGGTTATGAAGTAAACAGTGCATCGATTAGTATTAATGGGTCTCATATTCTCAGTACGACAACCGATGGTATGATTGCGGTGGGTAGCGCAGACCACTTAATCGGCGCGGAAGATGTTTCTCGCCTAGAAGAAGTCGCAACGGTCGGCAAGGTTCCGGCCAATAGAGAAATTCTTGAAGTCGTGCCTCATAGTTATCGACTGGATGGTCAAGATAATATCAAAGATCCTATTGGTATGACTGGCACGCGGCTAGAAATTAACGCAAATGTCATCTCGGCACTTGTTCCAAATGTTGCAGCACTCCATAGTACTCTTGAAATGGCAAAAGTTACGCCAAATGTCATTACGCCAAGTGTTGTTGCGGGGGCAAAAGCAGTTCTGAGCGAACAACAATTAGAGAATGGTGTTGCCGTGATTGATATGGGTGGAGCGACGACGAGTATAGCTATCTTTGAAGAAGGAGATTTGCAGTATGCGGGCGTTATACCAGTTGGAGGAACCAACATCACGAACGATTTGGCTATTGGGCTTAAGACCGATCCAGAGGTTGCCGAGCAAGTAAAATTGACTCACGGATCTGCGGTTTCACATGAAGGTAGCGATATCGTTAGCGTTAAATACGAAAATGAGACTCTTGAGTTCGCTCGAGAGGAAGTAAACGAGATTATTGAAGCACGGCTGGAAGAGTTGTTTGAGAAAATTACGAAAGAGCTCAAAAAAGCAGGACGACATGCAAAATTGCCAAGTGGCGTCGTTCTGACTGGTGGTGGTGCAAAACTGAAAAACATAGCAGACTATACAAAAGAAAGCCTAGGTCTTGCTGCTCGTGTAGGTGTTGCAAAAGGTTTCGGTGGCGTTGCTGAACACTTGAGCGAGCCACAATTTGCCACTGCTACTGGACTGATGCTTATTGATGCCGATGGTAATCATGACCGTAGCAACAGTTCAGGACGAACAAAGCCAAATATTGGTAAAACAGCTGGTATATTAAAAAAATTGTTCAGTCGGCTAAGGACATAATTTGTCTAGTTTAATTTATACATATGAATGATATACTAGATAGTAATAATACGAGGGAACAGCGATGCCAGAAGTAACACCGAGCGAAATTCAGACGTTTGCGAGCATAAAAGTTGTCGGCGTTGGCGGAGCCGGCGGAAGTGCAATTAATCGAATGAAAGATGCTGGCTTGTCTGGCGTGCAGTTTATTGCAATGAATACGGATGCCCAGGCTCTTCATAATAGTAAGGCAGACACTAAGATTCACCTCGGTAAATCTACGACAGGTGGACTTGGTGCGGGTGCAGATCCATCAGTTGGTGAAGCGGCCGCAAATGAATCTCGTAAAGAAATAGAAGGTGCACTCGAAGGTGCTGATATGGTATTTGTCACAATCGGTGCTGGAGGCGGTACCGGAAGTGGTGCTGGTCATGTTGTTGCTGAAATAGCTCGTGAAATGGGTATTCTTGTTGTTGGTGTTGCAACTAAGCCGTTTAGCTTCGAAGGTGAAAAACGTCGTGTGAATGCCGACTGGGCAATTAATCAACTCGGTCGTCAAGTTGATACGCTTATTACGATTCCAAACGATAGGCTTTTGCAGACGATTGATCGCCGAACTCCGCTACTTGAGACCTTTAAAATTGCTGATGACGTATTACGCCAGGGTGTTCAGGGTATATCAGAACTTATTACCGAGCACGGACTTATCAATCTCGACTTTGCAGACGTTAAGGCGATTATGAGCAATGCCGGTAGCGCACTTATGGGTATAGGTCGGGCTAGTGGTGATGATCGTGCGTCGCAGGCCGCGCAACAAGCCATTGAGTCACCTCTCATCGAAGTCTCAATTGACGGTGCTAAGGGCGTTCTATTCAATGTCACTGGTGGATATGACATGTCAATGTCTGAAATTCAAGAGGCGGCAGAAATTATTACAAGTGCTGTTTCTCCAGATGCTAATATTATTTTTGGTGCGACACTTAAACCTGAACTTGAGGATGAGCTGATTATTACAGTTATCGCTACTGGTTTTGATAGCGAGTTTTTCCATCAAAAGGAAGTTTCACTTAATCCTCAGGCTAATAATGTGCATCAGGTTGAGGCTAATGATGTAAGTGATGAGGCTGTAAATAGTGTGGACATGAATCTCGATACTGTTGATCCTGAAGCGAGTTTTGCCTCTGAGCCAACACGTAATATATGGGATACGCCCACTGAAGAGGAAGATGAGTCAGATACTCCGGCATTCTTGCGCCGACGTAAAAAGCATAATAAATCTGAGGGCGAGTCTTAGGGGTAAAGCGTGAGTGCTCAAATCAACATCGGAGATAGTCGCGTTATTGAATCACGCGAGGTTGGTGACGGTGTTACTATTCGTCGTCGCCGTGAAACACCTGATGGCAAGCGATTCACGACCTATGAGCGTATTGAAAAACCAAATTTAGCTGTCGTCAAAAAAGACGGCACTAGAGAGCTTTTTGACCGAGAAAAATTGATGACGGCAATTCGTCGTTCGGTAGGGAAGTTTTTTGCTAATGAGGTAGAGATTGAAAAGATTGTTAACCAGGTAGAGGATGGTCTTTATGCTCTCGGTGAGTCTGAAGTACCGTCTAAAACTATTGGTGAATTAGTGCTCGATGAATTAGCGAAGACGAATGAAGTTGCATATGTTCGCTTTGCTAGCGTATATCATGAATTTAAGACACTTGATGAATTTGAATCAATATTAGCAGCGCGGCGCAAGGATACGCAATGAGTGTGATGATTGTATATAAGCCGATGAGTGAACATGCTCGTATTGTTGATGAATATTTGCGCGACTTTCAACGACGAACGGCGAGGGCAATTGATGTGGTCAATCCTGATACTAGAGATGGAGTAGAGATTTGTAACCTTTATGATGTCGTTGAATATCCAACTATCATTGCAACGAACGAAGATGGTAAAATGAGAAATATGTGGCGGGGGTTACCGCTACCAACAATAGATGAGGTAAGTTATTATGTTCTCTAAATTATTCGGAAAAGATAAAAAGGAAAAACTATCGCACAAATGGACGTTTGCGACAATGCTTGTTTTTGGCATTATTGGCTTAGCGGCGTCATTTGTGTTATCTGTCGAAGAGATTCATCTTCTGAAGAACCCAGACTCACTTCTTAGTTGCTCATTTAACCTTGTACTTAACTGCGCAACAGTGATGAAGACGTGGCAGGCATCGGTGTTTGGCTTTCCTAATATGTTTATAGGCCTGATGGGCTTTCCTATGGTTATTATGATTGCTCTACTAGGACTATCTAATGTGAAGTTTCCGAGGTGGTTTTTGATTGGTGCTCAAATCGGCTATGTATTTTGGACCTTATTTTCCTACTGGCTATTTTTCAGTAGTGTTTACGCAATTCAGGTACTCTGTCCTTGGTGCTTGGTAGTTACGTTCAGCATGACGATACTTACGGCAACTATTACCCATTACAATTTGCAACATAATACTTTTCACTTTAATGACAAAGTGAATAAAAAAATTGAACGTTTTCTTGCGAAGGATTTTGACAAGTTGGCTTTTGCAATCTGGATTGTCTTTCTTGTCGCACTCGTGTTTCTTAAATTCGGTGACAGCTTGTTTGCATAGATAAGTTTGGTATAATGATTAACAGAGGCAATTGAGCGATTATCACCCGCAAGCCTTGGGAAGAACGGTATAACCAAGTAGAACCCAACGTAAGTGACGCGTCAGATCACGCAACTAAGAGCTAAAAGAATCACTTCTTTTGGAAGTCAGATGGTAACGCCTGAATTAATGTTCGGGTTCTGACAGACAAAAGAAGTGATTTTTATTTTGAAAGGATTAACATGAAATTTAAAGCAAATACTAGGCGACGAGCGTTAGAGTATGAAAAGGCACTCGTTGAGTACTGGAAAGAACATAAGACATTTGAAAAGTCGGTTGAGCAGAGACCGATTGATAATTCTTTTGTCTTTTACGATGGCCCTCCCTTCATCACTGGTGTTCCGCATCATGGCACATTACTTTCGAGCATAGTTAAAGATGCCGTTCCGCGCTATCAAACAATGAAGGGCAAGCATGTTGAGCGAGTCTGGGGTTGGGATACGCATGGGCTGCCGGCTGAGAATTTCGTTGAGAAAAAACTAGGCATTACAGACCGTCATGACATTGGAACTAAAATTAGTTTGGCTGAATACATTACAACAGCGCGTGAAAGTATGATCCAGACTGGTGGTTTATGGGAGTCGACAATTGATCGAATCGGCCGTTGGGTTGATTTCAAGGGTGCCTACAAAACCATGGACAAAGATTACATGGAATCTGTCTGGTGGGCGTTTAAGTCGTTGTATGAAAAGGGCAAGATTTACGAAGGCGAAAAGGTGCTCATGTATGACACAAAATGGGCGACACCACTCAGTAAGGCCGAAGTGACGATGGACGCTGGTGCATATCAGGTCGTGACTGATCCGAGCGTGTATGTGAAATTCAAACTCGTCGGAAAGGACGTCAGTATCCTAGCTTGGACAACAACCCCCTGGACACTGCCGGCCAATACCGCGCTTGCTGTCAACAAAGATCTTGATTATATCGAAGTAGAAGTCGGGGGAGAGCGCTTTATCGTTGCAAAAGACCTCGCCGATAAAGTATTTACGGATGAAAAGCACAACGTGCTAGAGTATCGAGTCATTCGAGAGTTGAAGGGTGAAGAACTCGTGGGCGAGAGCTATGAGCCACTATTTGACGACCGTGGCAAAAATGCGCATAAGATTTGGGCAGCAGAGTACGTGACGATAGACTCCGGTACAGGAATCGTCCATATTGCGCCTGCGTATGGCGAAGAAGACTTTGACTTGGCAAAACTGAACAAAATTCCGGTTGTTCATGTGCTTGATGAGTACGGCATGTATACCGAAGGCGATTGGAAGGGCGAAAACGTCTGGGAAATCAACAAGACGATTGCCAAGACGCTCAAAGAGCGTGGAACAGTCTGGAAGATCGACTACATCCAGCATGAGTATCCACACAACCTTCGCAACGGCAATCGCATCATGTACCGCGCGCATCCTAGCTGGTTCATGGATATTGATGGTCAGCGGACTGAGATGCTGGAGCAGAACAACGAACATATCAACTGGTTTCCGGCACATATCAAACATGGGCGATTCGAAAAAACTATTGAAACAGCTCCTGATTGGAACTTGTCACGCGATCGTTTTTGGGCGACGGCTATGCCGGTATGGAAGGGCGTTGACGATGACGGCAAGGAACATATAAAAGTCATTGGTAGTTATGCGGAACTCAAGGAATTGAGCGGCGTGGAACTCGAAGATTACCACCGACCATGGGTTGATGAAATCGAATTTGACTTCGACGGCGTGCATTACAAACGCATAGACAAAGTCATTGACTGTTGGTTCGAAAGTGGCAGTATGCCGTTTGCTCAGTTCCATTATCCCTTTGAAAACGTCGAAAAGTTTGAAGCCAATTTCCCAGGTGACTTCATCGTAGAATATGTCGGGCAAGTGCGGGCTTGGTTCTATTACGTTCATGCAGTTAATGTCGGCTTGTTTGGCCGTAATGCCTTTAAAAACGTTATTACTACTGGAACACTAGCCGGTAATGATGGTCGCAAGATGAGTAAATCATTTGGTAACTTTACTGACCCAAATGAGTTAATGGATAAGTTTTCTGCTGATAGTTTGAGGTTTCTTTTACTTAGTTCGCCAGTACTGAATGGCGAAGATTTTTCTCTGCTCGATAAGGACGTTGGCGATGTGGCCCGCAAACTGACGATGGTTTGGAATATGTACGATTTCTTTACTATGTACGCCGAAGTTGATGGATGGGAGTTTGATGGAAAATTAGAAGACCCAAGCGACTCATTAGAAAATCCGCTAGATCAGTGGATTGTGAGCCGCGTTCATCAGCTTACTCAAGAAGTTGAAAAATATATGGATGTATATGATCTTCCAAGTGCCATGAAACCAATTTTGCCATTCATTGAAGACGCAAGCAACTGGTATGTTCGTCGCAGTCGTCGGCGTTTCTGGAAGAGTGAAGATGACGCTGATAAAAATAATGCCTACCGTACTTTGCACTACACTTTGGTTCAGCTAAGCATGATATTGGCGCCATTCACGCCATTTTTGGCAGAGGAACTGTACCAGAAATTAACTAGTGGCGAGAGTGTTCATTTACTTGATTGGCCTGAGACTGGACATATTAATGAGCTGGTTGTTACTGATATGGAAACAGTTCGTGATTACGTCAATCAAGCATTGAGTCTTCGTGCTAAAGAAAGAGTCAAGATTCGTCAGCCCTTGGCGAGCGTAACTGTTCCGACACTCGGTAAATTTGTGAATTTTGAAGATATTTTGACAGAAGAGCTTAACGTTAAGAAAGTCATTCAGGGTAAAGATTTAGTTCTAGATTTTGAAATCACCCCTGAATTGAAACGAGAAGGTTTAGTGCGCGAAGTGATTCGTCACGTTCAGGCAGCTCGTAAGGAGGCTGGTCTAAATGTTGATGATCGAATTACGCTCAGTTTATCTACTTCTGATAAGGATTTAACAAAAGCTATTAATGAGCACGTAGATACCATCAAGACCGAGACATTGGCTAATGACATTACCGAAGCAGTATACGAATACCAGACAAAAGTGAAGGTTGAAGATAGTGAGATGGAATTGTCGTTGAAGAAGTCGTAATAGTCTAGAGATTTCCAGACAGTTTGAGTAGGGCTAAAATCATTAGCATCCCGTAGAACGCATCAAACATCCAGCCATACGGACGCTCACCCCATTGAATCCAATTTGCCCAATCGAGAAATTTATCGAGCCATTTCGGGCCTTTATGCCACATGACCCATAAAAAGTCTGGTAATATACCAAAAAATGCACCAACTCCGGCAATAAACCACTTATCTGGGAAGAGCCACATGGCAAGCCCTAGTGAAGCTATACATAGTAGAGCATCGATGACTAGTTGAACTTTAAATAACTTGCTATACGCATATCTGGTTTCACTATCTCCAGAATGGGGACTAAGATCGAGAATGAAGTGACTAGCAAGTGCTACGACTGGTACGAGGGGAGCTGGAGTGATGACTGCGATAATCGAGCCGGCGAGTACGTGATTAAATCCAAGCATATATGTTAAGTATACACCTTAGTTGACTATTTATAAAACTTATGCTAATATAGTTTTATAACCAACTAAAACAAATATATATGAGTTTATTCCACCGCAAAACTATTCGATTCACGACACCTGATCCACTTGCTAATGGACTTGCTGATGAAATTGACGCTGAACGTAAAGAGGCTGATGCCTTTCGGACGCTTGATGACATGCCGGCAGAGGAACTAGTGAGTCATTGGAACGCGATTGTTGAAGATATAAAAAAAGACCCTGATTGGTCGAAGTTTAGTAACGAATAGATTATTATAGATAGTTATGTATGATTTGACCGACGAACGATTTGACGCACTCATTACGCGTGCTATGGATGAACTGCCGCAGGAGTATATAACGGGCCTGGAGAATGTGGCTATTGTCATGGCTGACGAACCGACAGACGAACAAAAAATTAAGATGAAGCTGCGTGAGCATACGATCTTGCTAGGACTGTATGAAGGTATACCGCTGACACAACGCGGAGCAGGGTATACGTTTGTATTGCCGGATAAAATCACACTTTTCAAACATTCTATATTGCGTGTGGTTAATAATGAAGCGGAATTATTCGAGCAAATCAAACGGACACTATGGCATGAGATCGCTCATTATTATGGTCTTAATCACGCTCACATGGAAAAGCTGCAATCTAATTCTTCCGATAAAAACGAATAACATAACAAGCTTGCAAAGTTATCAAAGCAATATTTAATTGGGTATTGTCAAATTACTCAGTTAATGCTAATCTAGAAGTGATTATAGAGAATTAGTTCGAACGGAAGTGGGCCGTTTGGGCAGAATAACAGGAGTGTTGTGTGAAAATTGCGAGGAAAAAATTAAGTCAAAAAATTTTTAATGCGACTATGGCGTTTTGTCTGGTCCTGAGCAGTGTATCGGCGAGTGTGCCGTTTATTTTGTCTCAGAAGGCGAGTGCTGTTGCGTCATCAGAACTTGTATATGATGCCCTACCAAATACATCACCGGCAGTTAATTATCCGAGCCAGGCATTTGAGGCAACATCGACATCTGAATTTGGTGATTATATTCATCTAGGTGGCTCTAATCGTGTGTTAAATAAGGTTACGGTCACAATGAGTAACTGGGCAAAGTTTGCTGATTATGCATCAAACCCACTCTATAACAGCAACAGTACAAGTTGGAATCTGCCAGTAACATTGAACGTATACGACAATCAATTTAATGCTAGCGGTACTCCGACACATAAGATTGCAAGTATCACCCAGGACCAGTCGATACTTTGGCGTCCTGCAAGCGATCCTGATTGTGCGCCGACATCAAACGGCACTGGATGGAAAGTTGATGGTACTTGTTATGACTACAGCGGTATAGCATCAAACGCTGTATTTGATCTCAGTAGTCTTCATGTAACACTTCCAGATGATGTCGTTGTCAGTGTTACGTATAATACGCAACATCACGGCTATAATCCAACAGGAGTTGCTGGACCGTATAACTCACTCAACGTTGCGGTCCCAACAAGCCAGTCGGTTTTGATAGGCAGTGACAAAGACACTGACGGCGTCGTCACAAACTCAACTTGGATAGGTGGTTACAGTAGCCTTGATAATCATACTGACGGTGGCCCAACGGGTATTTTTCGTAAATCAACTACCTGGGTCCCATATGGCACAGTTGCGATGAAAATTACAGCTACTCCGGCTAATGTGGCACCAACAGTCAACTTTGCTGGTTCGACACCTGCGGCTGATAGTTATGTTCATGGAATAATTAATCCTCGCGTAATCGCAACAGATGATTACGGAATGGGCAGCTACTATATTCGTCTATGGAAAAATGCATTTGAATCAGGTCCTGCTAATCTTGTGGTCAATAATTGCTCGTCTGCTCCGGGTGCATATCTTCTAGGCGAGTCAAAAGATATCACGTGTGCGCCTATCGATACGAATACGCTACCTGACGGCAAATATGTACTTTCGGCTCAATTCCTAGATGGTAGCGGCGTTTGGGGTAGTGCGCTTCGAACGTTCTATGTAGATAACAATGCACCAAATAAGCCGCAGAATCTAAGCTGGACTGGCACGAATGGACATGTTGCGAGCGGTGGTGCTACTAACTCAAAGATTGGTACCCTGAGTTGGAAAGCTGCGAATCCTAGCGATGTTGACCATTATGTCTATAAGTTTTGGACGAACATTGCCGGTTACCAGGACGATGCAAATAATCCATGGTCTGACAGCTACAGCTATGTCGTGAAGACTGCCGATGGCGGTAATGTTCCGACTGATTTTAGTGACAAACAAGGTACATATTTCTTCTGTGTTGAGGCTGTAGATGCAGCTGGTAATAATTCTGGTTGTAGTGATACCTATAGTGTCACTTATGATACGGATGCTCCAGTATTAGCTCCAGAACTTTCGAATAGTCCCGTAACAGTAAATGGCTCAATCCCTGATGCGCAGGCAACGTGGACACATAATGATGTAGATGTTGACCACTACGAATATCGTGAGTATTTGAGCCTTGCTGAGGCAAACGCTGATGCCAACGGCAACACTGCATCGTATTGGATCATTACACATCCTGTTAACGAAAAAACTCAAACTGTAGGTAACTCATGGACTGGTGAGCACACACTGTATTACCGAGTTGTTGCGATTGATGCAGCCGGAAATCGAAGTGTTCCAAGCGCACTTGGAACGGTGATTATCGACAAAACTGGTCCAACAGTTGAAATCCAAGGCTACACTACATCATTAAACGTCATCACTCCATCAGTAGATGTTACTGAAAGCGACGTTACATACTCATGGACACAAACTAGTGGCCCAACGACTGGTGTTACGATTTCTAATCCGAATGTCGCTCAACCTAGCTTTACTGTAACTGAGGATGGTACATATACTTTCGAGTTGACGACAACTGATCCAGCGGGTAATAAGACGATGAAAAGTTTTATCTTTACATATACTGCACCAGTTACTCCTGCAACAAATACACCGACAATTTTTCTTCCAACATCTGTAATACCAGTAGGACAGACTCCAATAGCAGGTAACGGTTTTACAAATGTTGATGTAACAACAAATGACGATACTGCCGTACTCGGTGCACAGACACAGAAAACGCCTGTAAAAAATGATGACAAGAATGGTGCTAAAGATATTCTAGGTTCTACGGCAACGCCAAAGAATGCGGACGGTACATGGAACATTGTTGGTTTGGCATGGTACTGGTGGCTCATCGCACTAGCTGTAATTGGTGCTGCATGGTGGTTTATTGCAGGATATCGCCGACGCCAAGAACAAGAATCATAAAAAATCTACACAAATAATACCTAAGCGAGCACTGTAAAAGTGCTCGCTTTTTTAGTGTAAACATCGTACACTATATTTACAGTGGTCAAAAAACAAACAAAAAAATCACTACCAATCCACAAAAAAATTCATCGTCACGTCAAACTGGCGATTGTTCCGCATAAAGCCAATCAGTTTCAGCCGCATATTATTCGATCGTATGGAATAGTCGCTGTGTTACTTGTCGCTAGCGTATTGTTTGCCTGGTCATATAAATCTGACTCTATGGTGCTGGGTACAGAAGCGAACGTGACGGCGACTGAACTACTGAATGATACAAATGCACAGCGTTTAAAGGATAGTATTGTGGCATTGAACTATAACGATGAACTATCTAGTGCTGCGTACCTAAAAGCACAAGACATGTTCAAGCAGCAATATTGGTCGCATGTCGCACCCGATGGCACAACGCCGTGGACGTGGTTTGGTAAGGTGGGGTATAATTACGCATTTGCGGGTGAAAATTTAGCCAAAAACTTCACGTCAGCAAATAGCACAATCGATGCGTGGATGGGATCGCAAAAACACCGTGAGAATATCCTGAATCCACATTACAGAGATGTTGGTTTTGCGGTTGTTGATGGGACACTTCAGGGCCGTAAGACAAAAATAATCGTCGCTCTTTATGGTGAGCAGGCGACAACCAATGCAGTAGCTGGAGCTACGTCAGTTCATACGAGCGCTTCGGTAGGTAGCATTGATGTAATGACACGATTCGGTATTTCTCTGCAGGAGATGAGTCCTGCATTGCTAGGGGCCGTCGTAATACTTCTTAGTACCGCTGTTGTTGCTATGATGGCACACGCGTATCGTCGTCGTCTACCGTTGTCTATGCGCAGGTCTTGGCGCTACCACCATGGTCTTTATAAAGCGACTGGACTCTCTGTTGTAGCTATTATATTCGTCGCAACACTATATTCAGGCGGACAAATCTAATATACTAAGCATATGACTACACCTATAACCAAAGCTATTATCCCCGTTGCCGGCTGGGGCACGCGTCGCCTACCTATAACCAAAGCCATCGAAAAGTGTATGTTACCAGTTGGTAATCGTCCAGTTGTTGATTATGTCGTACGTGATTGTATCAAAGCAGGAATTACTGAAATCTTTTTTGTCGTTAATAAGGGCAGTACTCAGTTACAGCAGTATTATTCAGATAATGCACGACTAAATGAATACCTAGAATATAACGGCAAACAAGACCTCATTGAATTGGCGCGTCCACCTAAAAATGTAGTATTTCACTATATTGAACAGGATTCTAATGGCAAATATGGTACAGCAATCCCTGTCAGTCTTGTGTATTCGCATTTAAAAAAGGGCGAGTCGGTACTATATGCTATGGGTGATGCGTTTTCGCATACTGCTGACGGCAGTTCAGAGTTCGCGCGTCTTATTGAGAATACTCCTGATGGTGGCGTTAGCCTCATGTCTGCGCCGGTATCCATGGAAGAAGTTAGTCGCTACGGTATCATTGATTTCGACGAAGACACCGGAGTATTTCGTGGAATCGTTGATTATCCAATGCCAGAACAGGCGCCAAGTAATCAGATTAACTGCGCAAATTACGTTTTGAATTACGGTGTTATGACAAATGCGTATAACTATTGCCAGCTAGATGTATCTGGTGAGTACTATTTAACGATGGTTGTCAGTCAATATTCTGTCGATGGCGGCACCGTAAATGTCGTACCTATACAAGGTGAATATCTCGACTGCGGCAACGTCCATGGTTGGCTTCATGCGAACCAACTCATTGTAAATCGTTAATTACCCTTGTAAATTAGCCCTGTATCTGTTAAAATCAACTACTGATTGTATTAATAATATGAGGAACATATGAAAGCAGTAATCAAGGTAGGTGGCAAGCAATATATTGTCACCGAAAAAGAGACCCTCTTGGTGGACCGCCTCCAAGATGGAACAAAAGAGCTCACACTTGATGCACTTCTAACGATTGACGGTGATAAAACCGTTGTCGGTACGCCCCTAGTTAAGGACGTAAAGGTAAGCGCGAAAGTTGTTGAAGCTGAAGTAAAGGGCGATAAGATTCGCGTAATCCGCTACAAAGCTAAAAAGCGCGTACACAAAGAAACTGGCCACCGTCAAAAGTACAGCCAGATTCAGATCACTTCAATTAAATAAAAGGGACGACTATGTCTTCCTAATCTTTCGGGACACGCTTCCGAAAAGATTTCCCACCTGTTAAAGCTCGGTTAAAACCTTAGGCTTCACAGTGTGGGATTTTTATTAGTGCTCATGGTATAATGAAGGAACTAATGAGCGAGGCAAACAAATACTAATGACAACTGTCATTGCTGTCACAAATCAAAAAGGTGGAGTTGGTAAGACAACTAGTGCTGTTAACATTGCATATTATCTGGCAAAATCCAACCAGCGTGTTCTGTTAGTTGATCTCGATCCGCAAGGTAATGCCTCGAGTGGACTTGGTATCGACAAGAATAATCTAGAAACGACGATAGGTGAGGTACTGCTTGGATCCACAACCTTGTCTCAAGCAATTATCCCGACTGATTACAATAATCTTTCACT
The DNA here is from genome assembly GCA_049298775.1 of Saccharimonadales bacterium (SeqCode). Taxonomy (GTDB): domain Bacteria; phylum Patescibacteriota; class Saccharimonadia; order Saccharimonadales; family Saccharimonadaceae; genus UBA2112. The sequence goes on along the minus strand of JBAQWG010000030.1, from coordinate 51,934 downwards.
TGTACCTACAACGGCACATCTTGCCAACGTAGAGGTTGAGCTGGCGGGAATGGAGCATAAGTTTACTAAGCTAAAATCTGCGCTAGATTCGCTAGAGGGTTACGACATTATTATTATTGATAGTCCTCCAAGTTTAAGTCTTTTGACAGTGAACGGTCTTATTGCCGCAAAGTATGTTTTGTTACCTGTCCAGGCGGAGTTCTATGCTCTTGAAGGTCTTGGACAACTGCTTGAAACGATGAAACTTGTCCGAAAAGGTATGAATCCAAAATTAGAGTTGCTGGGTGTATTACCAACAATGATGGATACGCGGACGACGCTTAGTAATCAGGTACATCAGGAAATTAAAAAACATTTTGCGGAAAAGGTGTTCAAGTCGACGATTCCACGCAATATCCGATTAGCAGAGGCGCCAAGTCATGGTGTGCCTATTGGAGCGTATGATCGCTGGAGCAAGGGCGCTAGAGCGTATAAGGCGGTTGCCAAGGAGGTATTGGAACGTGTCAGTTAAAAAAGGACTAGGTCGCGGATTTGCGTCGCTGATTCCAACTGAATTAATCGACGAGTCACTCGACCCGACAGCTGTTCAAGATGAGCAGTTGAGTAATCTTCGCGAATTGAAACTGGAAGATATATTAGCAAACCCAGATCAGCCTCGTCGGATATTTGATGATGATGCTCTAAACGAACTCAGTTTATCTATTAAACAACATGGTGTGGTGCAGCCGATTATAGTAACGCCCGTAAATGGCAAATATCAAATTGTTGCTGGTGAAAGACGTTTTCGGGCAGCGAGTCTTGCGGGACTTACGACCATACCAGCTCTTATTAGAACGCTAAGTGATCAAAACAAACTCGAGATATCACTGATTGAGAATATTCAACGGCGTGATCTAAACGTGCTAGAGACGGCAACTGCTTATCTTAAACTTCGCGATCAATTTAATCTTTCACTCGATGAAATTGGCAATCGTGTTGGTGGCAAGTCCGCGAGTAGTGTCAGTAATACCTTACGACTTCTACGACTACCTGAGAGTGTCAAGAAGGCTCTACGGGACGGAAAGCTACGCGAAGGGCAAGTGCGACCGCTGATTAATATTGACCCAGAAATTATCGAAACGGTACTTCCGCAGATTATTAAGGAAGAGTGGAGTGCGCGCAAGATAGAACAGTTTATCGTGAATCTTAAAGCAAAGAAGGCGAGTGGTGTCGATAAAACTATCATCCCACTTCATGAAGAGGCGACTGAACAACTTGTTGGTCGTCTAAAAACAAAGGTACAGATTCGTTCAAATACCAGGGGCGCTGGTCAGATCGTAATTGCTTTTAAAGATGAAAGCGAATTTAATCGTATTACAAATCTTCTCGGACAATAAACTAGAAGGTTCGGATTTTTGTGAATGGATATACTCGTAGTCCAACTGGGCCGATAATGTCGTATAGTGGTATAAAACCAAGTCCATTGCGTGAATCATAAGAGTAGTTTCCTTGGCGATGGTCGCCACTGACAAAAATTGTCCCTTCTGGAACGGTGACATCTACGTTGCCGGTTGTGGGGCTTCCAGGTTCACCGTGGTTGGCGTCATCTGGGTTGAAGCCAACTGGATTCTGATTGTTATATACAGTGTAGTGACCATCGTTGAGTACTACGCGCTCACCGGCAAATCCAATAACGCGTTTGACGATGAATTCGTCTGGGTCTCCAACGGTGAATTTTGGATTTTTAAAGACAATGACTTGACCGCGATTTGGAACGTATTCTTTATTTTGTACTTGCGCTAGGGTGACCGGTATACGATCAACGATCAAGCGATCGCCGGTATATAATGTTTTTTCCATGCTTGGTCCTTGGACATCGAAACTGCGAAAGATGTAAGTGTTGATTAGAATCGTCCCTATAAGCACAGCTAGTCCGAAAAGGAGTAGCCCAAATCCTTCTTTGATCCATTGGTGGCGCTGTAAGAACGATGATTCCATGCTTATCCACTATACTCGATGATATATAAATACTCCAGTAAATTACTAGTCATAAGCGTCAAAATTTTGTATAGTAGATTGAGTTTATGGCGAGAAAACAGACATCAATGGACGGTTTCGTACCAAGGCGCGTTGACAATAAAAAGGTTGGCGGTGTCATTGGCGGGGAAAAAACCGTCGAACTGAAACCTATTAAAACACAGCCTGCTCCTCAGGAGAATGAAGGTTTTACTTCTAATAGAGGGCAGATTCGCCGTTCTGAAATTGACGAATCACTACGCGGTATCGATGATGAGGAACAGCAAGAACCAAAACACCGCAAGGATCCGAAACAAAAGTCGAATCGTCGTAAATGGATAAAGCGTGTATTCATTCTTGTATTTATTATTATTGTCGCGATTGGTGCTTATGTCGGTGTTAAGGCTATACTTGCAAGCAGTAATGTATTTAAGGGTAATATATTTGAAGTATTTCAGAATGTGCCATTGAAACAAGATGCGAATGGTCGAAGTAATATTCTAATTGTTGGCACATCTGAGGATGATCCAGGACATGAAGGCGGGTCACTAACTGACTCGATGATGGTTATGAGTATTGATCAAACAAGGAAAAATGCATATATGATCAGTATTCCTCGTGATTTGTATGTTAAATATGGTGAGGCGTGTAATTCGGGTTATGCGGGCAAGATTAACGAATATTACAATTGTGTTCACCGTAGTACGGGCGTAGAAGCAGACAGAGCTGCACTGACCAAAGAAGCTGGATTCGTCGGTAATATTATGGGACTCGATATTCAATATGGTGTAAATGTTAATTACACTGTCATGCGTGAAATGGTAGCTGCGGTTGGCGGTAGCATTACGGTTACTATTGAAAGTCGTGATCCTCGTGGCCAGATGGATAGCAACTTTGACTGGAAGTGTGGCGTTGGTGATCGCAAGGTTAGCCGAGCAGAAGTGTTACGTCGTTGTCCACCAAACGGTCACTTCATCGACTATAAAAACGGTCCCGTGACGATTGATGGTGAGCATGCACTGTATCTAGCGCAGGCTCGTGGAGATATAGCACCGACTTATGGTTTTGAGCAGTCTAATTTCGACCGTGAGAAAAACCAGCAAAAAATTATTAAGGCGCTACGAGAAAAAGCAGTTAGTGCTGGTGTGTTGACTGATTTTGGTAAGGTTTCAGCGATTATAGATGCACTCGGTAACAATTTACGAACAACATTTGAAACAAAAGAGTTTCAGACACTAGTGTCGTTTGCAAAAGATGTAAAGAATGAAAATATCCAGTCTATTAGTCTTATCGATGGCGACAAGCCTATTATGACAACGGGCAACGTCAATGGCATGAGTGTCGTCAGGCCGGTTGCGGACGTTTATGACTACAGTGAACTACAGGCATTATTGCAACAGAAACTTTCATCTGATCCAATTGTTCGCGAAGCTGCACCAATTGTCATACTCAATGGTTCTGGTGTAGTAGGTATGGCGCAGACTGAGGCCGATAAGTTGAAGGAATCTAAATACATAGTCGACAGTGTTGCAAATGCCCCCGACGGTACCTATCCGCATTACACGTTGTATCAAATTGGTAGCGGTGCAAGTGGTACGGCAGATAAGTTGAAAAAACTATACGGTGTAAAAATGACGAGTGGTACACCGCCTGTTGCTGTCGATAATTCAGTTAAGTTCGTGCTTATTGTTGGACCCGAGCCAGCCAAGAGTACTAGTAATTAACGTGGTATACTAAGAAAGCTTATGGAATTCTTACGGGCACATAAACGGCGTACGCTGTTGAGTGAGACAATTTATATATTACTTAACATAGCTTTGGCTGTGGCGGTTTTGATTCTTGTTTGGGCAACCGGTACGCCTTGGCTAGCTCTACTTCTTGTGTTTCTAAGTAAGTGGCGAGTTTTTGCCGTTAGGCCACGCTATTGGTTTGCTCACGTCGAAGCAAATACGGTAGATCTTATTGTGAGCGTCGGATTCGTTATTTTGATATACCTTGTTAATCAAGCAGATACGCCAAGTGCGTTAATGGTACAGACTGTTATTACCTTTTTGTATGCGGGGTGGCTACTTCTGTTGAAGCCACGATCTAAAAGGAATTTCGTTGTTATTCAGGCGGCTATAGCATTGACTGTGGGGTCGCTTTCCGTTGCTAGCTTATCTTATGAGTGGCCGTCATCGGTTGTCGTAATTGCCATGTGGATTATCGGTTATTCGACCGCTCGGCATGCCCTAGCTTCTTATTCAGAGACGGAATTACGCCTACTTAGTCTTATATGGGGATTTGTTATTGCGGAAATAGGTTGGCTGACGTATCACTGGACGATTGCTTATACACTTCCATTTGTCGGTGGTTTAAAATTGCCCCAGGTAACACTGATAGTTCTTGGTGTCAGTTTTCTAGCCGAGCGTGTGTATGATTCTATCCATAGACACAAAACAATTAATATGAACGACATTATATTACCGATGTTACTAACGCTTGGAATAATCGTTATATTGCTGGTTGTATTTAATGCGGCTAGTATTGGTGCTGTTTAAGTTTTATATCAGTTAATAAATGTAAAGTAGGGGGAGATATGATTGAAAACGAAAAAAATAATACAAATTCTGTAAGCTATAAGGCTGTTAGCAGACATTCGCGTCCACGAGTCGGCAGATTTATTACCGTCGCTCTACTACTTTTGATTGGTTGTTTTAGTGCCGGACTTGCTGGTGGGTATGTGTCGTCTCACCTTGTTTCAACTGCAACAGTTATTGATCGCAATTCTTCAAATGACGGCAATGCGCTAGTTAGTCAAGAAGAAGAAGATATATCTTCGGTGGCAAGCAAGGTTGGACCTAGTGTCGTTTCGATAAACACCAAAGGCGAGTCGACACAATCATTTTATGGTACGCAGGCTGTTGAAGGTGCGGGCAGTGGTATTATTATATCTAAAGACGGTTATGTTTTAACTAATAAGCACGTTGTTTCGGGTAGTACTCAGTTGTCGGTCACTACAAGTGACGGAACTATTTATGATGATGTTAAACTTGTCGGTACCGATCCGCTCAATGATGTTGCATTTGTTAAAATTAACGGCGTAAGTAATCTCACTCCGGCAACACTTGGTGACTCAAGTTCAATTCGTATTGGTCAAAAAGTTGTTGCAATTGGTAATTCACTTGGTGAATTTCAGAACACCGTGACAAGCGGTATTATCTCTGGAATGGGACGGCCTATTTCTGCATCTGAGGGAACGGGAAGTTCAATTGAATCACTGACTGATTTACTCCAGACTGACGCAGCGATTAATCCCGGTAATTCTGGTGGTCCGTTGGTTAATCTTAGTGGTCAAGTGATCGGTATTAATACTGCAGTTGCTGCAGATGCACAAAGTATTGGTTTTTCGATACCTATTAATTCTACCAAGGGTGTCATCAAGAATTTAGAGAAAACAGGCAAAGTAGAACGTGCATATATGGGAGTCAGTTATACCTCTATTACACCTGAAATAGCGAAAAAATATAATCTTCCTACCAAGAAAGGCGCCTATGTTATTAGTGAAGACGGCTCTAGTGTCATCGATGGTAGCCCAGCATCCAAGGCTGGAATAAAAGATAAGGATATTATTACAAAAGTTGGTGATATTGAAGTTGGTGATCGCGGAAATGTCTCGAGTCTTATCGGTGAATATTCAGTCGGTGATACGGTCAAAATAACAATTATTCGTGGCGGCAAAACAATCACGGTCGATGTAACTCTTGACGCTTACGTGAAAAATTAATTTTTAATAAATTGCGTAATTAGATCTTTGACGATTTCTAGTTTGAAGCCATTATCTTTAGCGAATGCAATAATTGCTTCTTGTTGACGAATATCAGACTCGAGTAAAAGATGACCCCCATGAGGTAATACGAGGGTAGATTGGGTGATAAGTTGTTTTATAAGAGCTAAGCCGCCGTCGGGCGCATATAGTGCCTGGTCAGGTTCGGTGTAAGTATCTGGCGATACGTCCCAGCTTTTATCTACATACGGTAGATTAGCGATAATAATATCTACATTATCGACGAAACCATGCAAAAGGTCGGCCTTTACAAGGTTTACTTCGGCGTGAAGTAGCTCGGCGTTCTCTTTAGCTAGGTTTAAGGCGTGGCGACTAATATCAATCAATGTAACGTCTAGTTCTGGCCATTCTAATTTAGCACTAATACCAAGACAGCCTGTACCAGTACCAACGTCGATTAGACGCAGGGTCGTTGGAATAAGAGATGAGTTTTTCGGTATAATGTCAGTAAGTAATTCAATTATTACCTCTGATTCTGGTCGAGGAATAAGTGCGGTGGGAGTTGTTTTGAATCGATGCCCATAGAATTCTTTGTGTCCAACAATATAGGCAACGGGAGTGTGATCGAGTCGTAATTGTATACGTGCATCGGCAATGTCCTTGTGACGGGCGTCAAGTTCTTGGTCACCGTGAGCATGCAGGTAAGTGTGTTGTTTACGAAGCGTGTGAGACAGTATCAATTCGGCATCGAGTTTAGCTGAACTTATGTTATCAGCTTTCAGTACGTTAGTGGCCTCTGTAAGCCATGTCTCGATTGTCATGGTAATAGTATGTCATCACTGTTATGTAATAGCAAAGCTAAGCGTTTTTAGCGGCTAGCTCACGCTCATAAGCCTGTAGATGCTCGATTATATCATCAATCTGTCCGTTCATGGCGGCAGGAATAGCGCTACGGCTATAGCCAATGCGATGATCGGTAATACGGTCTTGAGGGAAGTTATAGGTACGGATTTTTTCGGAACGGTCACCAGTGCCGATGAGACCGCGGCGTTCGGCGTCTAATTTGGCGTTTTCGGCATCGATTTTTTGTTGTAATAGGCGACTGCGTAGGACGCTCATGGCTTTTTCTTTGTTCTTCAGCTGGGATTTTTCATCTTGGTTGATGACAACCATTCCAGATGGAATGTGAGTAATGCGGACCGCACTATCGGTTGTATTAACTGATTGGCCACCATGACCGCCGGATCGGTAAATATCAATGCGCAAATCATTTGCATTTATCTCAAGGTCGGTTTCTTGGGCCTCTGGTAAAACTGCAACCGTGACGGTACTGGTGTGGATTCGACCTTGCGATTCAGTTGCCGGGACCCGCTGGACGCGGTGGACGCCACTTTCAAATTTAAGACGTGCATACGGCGAATCGCCGATTATTTTGAAGACAACCTCTTTGTAGCCGCCAGTATCATTGGCGCTTTCGTTTATAAGTTCAGTCTTGAGGTTATTAGACTCGCAGTAGCGTAGGTACATACGATATAGCTCGGCTGCAAACAGGCTAGCTTCGTCACCGCCAGCGCCGGCACGTATTTCCATTATGACATTCTTATCATCGTTTGGATCTTTTGGCGCGAGCATCAGAAAGAGCTCGTCGTCGAGTGCTGCTAGTTTTTCTTCTGTTTCTACAATCTCAGCCTTCGCTAAATCCGCCAACTCGTCGCCACCGTTTGCTAGTTCTTTTGCCTCAACTAGTTGCTGTTCAAGTGTTTCGCGCAAAGTGACTTTCTCAATAATTCCTTCAAGCTCTGAGAAACGTTTGTTCTTGGCGGTAAAGGCAGGGTCATTATAGGCATCAGGGGATGCGAGAAATTCACCGAGCTCATTTTTCTCGGTCGCTAGGGTAGCTACGTCAAGTTCAATTCTTGGCATTGTTTTTCTCACTAATTGTCTTAAAAATCGTGATGAGAAACATGAAAATTAAGACGATGGTTGCATAATTACGTATTGATTCACCGAGAGATAGGTATTGTTCGCCAAATAAACTAAATATATTGGGTAAGATGTTGATGACAATAGCTGACACAATCAAGCGAGGCAACCATCTTTTAGCGAAAGCTACTTGTTCTGTACCTTGAGTCGCTGGCTGCGTTAACTGTTTATTCGGTGGCGTTTGTTGCTGCTGTTGGTCGTCTGGATTCATACGTACTTTCATTGTAACAAAAAAAGAGACCTCCATAGCGGCGGTCTCTTTTTAATATATGGCTATTCTTCGCTAGAAACTTTCTTGGTTGCAGCGGCTTTGGCTTTTTTTGCTTTATTTGCAAGTTGTTCCCTGCGTGCTTCTGCTGCAGCGGCACGAGCCTTGAAGCGATCAACACGACCTTCAGTATCGATGATTTTTTCTTCACCGGTGAAGAATGGGTGTGATGCACTACTGATGTGTACTTTTATTAGTGGGTATTCGTTGCCGTCTTCCCATTTAATCGTATCGTCGCTTGCTGCGGTCGATTGAGTGAGGAAAGCGAACTTAGCCTGGTCGTCTGAAAATACGACAGGGCGATAGCTCGTTGGGTGTAAGTTAGTCTTCATATCTGAAACATTGTAACGCTTTATAGGGTAAATGTCAAAGGGTAAAAATAATAATCATTTCTTGACAACAGGTTCTTCGACAACATGTGTATGATGAAGCATTTGTGATGTTGCTTCACGGATTCCTGTACGACGGGCATTTTCCGCTTCAATTTTGGCATGAAGTTTATTAAGTGCGCGAACCGTCCCTGGGTTTTGCACCAAGAGTTTGAACTCTTTTTCAAGCTCTGCGATATCACTATCACTGAGGTCTTCTAGGCCAACATAGGTTGTTCGCGCACCCTTGGTTGCACGAATCAGTTCATCAAGTTTGAGCTGGACAGCTTTACCGTCACGATTTTGAGTGTTTTGGATAAGGAAAACCATCAGGAAGGTAATGATTGTTGTCCCAGTATTAATAACTAGTTGCCAGGTGTCGGAGTAGCCGAATATGGGACCAGTGAATGCCCATAAGACGACAATTAATATGGCACCAAGGAACGTTGAGGCGCTGCCGGTCCATATAGATATTTTGTTTGCTATAGAACGAAAGGTGTTTTTCATAATGTGACCAGTATAGCACTAACGGTATATGTGACCAACTGCCTATTGTACAGGGGATTAGTAGGTTATATAATAATGAAAATAAGTAAACATAAATATGATAGAAAATCCTTCATCTCAAAAGTATGAATATCCTCATCAAAAAGGTGAGGTGACTGATCAGGGTCTGAGGAGGGATGTAGAAGAGCAACCCGAAGCTTACGGACTGATGTTGCCATATATTGATGCGTATTTGAGCAAAAAAAATGGTGATGAAAGTGACAAGATAGAAAACGGAGACACGTACACTGCCGAGACAGCAGAAGCTATCGAAGCCATGCAACGAGATGTCGCGATAGAAATCGGAGCTGGTCCCAACTCTCCAGATGCGGTTGGCGCGACAGATTATTTGCTGATACGTGAACTAGAAGAAAGTATAAAAACTGGTGAATCGACTAACGAGCGCATTGCACTTGCACCGTTTGTTGCGGGTGCGCTCGAAGCGGACGGACAGCGTGTTTCATCGGATGAAAATCCAGTTTTTACACTTGAAAATGAAGGCAATTCACAGGTTGTAACAGATTCAATTTCTAACTTTATCGCTATAGATGCGCACCTGCCAAATACTGGACACTCGGTTGGTGAGGTGCTCGCACGGGAATTAGAATCACAAACTAAAGAAAATAGAGAAAGATTTATTGTTACTGATCCTAGTATGCAAGCCGCACTAGACGCACTTGCTAAAACTGAAAATATGGACGACCCAACTACGACAGGCTATATGCATAGTCTCAGTAAATTTGTAAATGATTGCCGTGATGTTGATTGGGATGACGTGCCGACTAGAGATTTGGATGTTCTCATGGAAGGATTAAAAGTTTTTGATACAAAAGAAAAACTATACAATGACACCAAGCAAGATTACAATTACTCTACTGCATTGCAAACTCTGAATAGTGTCATGCCGGCGGAATCATTCAAGAGGCTCTACGATAGCAACAATCCTCGTTCTAAAGAATCAATTAATTCGGTATTGGAATCAACTGAGCTAACTGATAAAACATTTCCCGACGTTGCCGAATTGCTACTCAAAACGTATGGATCACGCAAAGAGCTAGCAAATGTTGCCGATGGAGTTGACCCACTAGTCGATAAACTGCGCAATTCAGACTTCAAAGTTGACCTAGCTATCGGGCTTATCGAACCCATGCCAGAAAACCTCAAAGACACTGAATCTTTGGCTAAACACGACCACAGTATGATTGAGCAATCAAAAGACATCCTAGAAAACAAATTAAAATTACCACATTCATTCGTGCAAAAATATGGCGTGGCTATATACGGTCGCCTCCTGTCTCCTCCGAGCCATATGCGAGAGTTAGGATATATAAATGGCGAAATGTTAGCGGAGAGGTTAAGTCGTGTAAAGGAATCGGTGAATGCTGTTGGTCCTGATACTATCGTCCGCCTTCACGAGCAACTTGGGCTCGTGAATATCGATAATTATGCTCCGGAAGATCTCCAAAGCCTAGTCAAACTTCTTGATGGAAACCAAGAATATATCAAACAACTTCAAAATGGTGACGTTACAGTTGCATTTGCAGATGCATATGGCGATCACAACGGTGCCCTGAGCCAAACTTTTGATGCGTATCGAAGGGACAATGGAAAGACACTTATGTTTGAGATTTCTTCGCCAAGTGACCTGTACCGCAGGATGATTATGTTAAAAAAACTTGGCATAAAACCAAGTACGCTCGCTGTTTCAGCTCATGGACGGCCTGGAGGCACAGATTTTGGTAACAAGACCGGTGGCGATTTCGGGGTAGTTTCAAGTGAAATGGTGAGCTCGGTCTATAATGATAGACGAAGCTTTAATCTAGCTGACGCGAGACTAGACAGGATTGCTGGTGATGAATTCATGCAAGTTAGCAAAGGCATTGATGATGGCCTTGATGTAACAGGACGAAGGCGAATTATTATAAATTCTTGCAGTAGTGACGTTGAATTTAACGCTGGCGTACCATCAACTGCCGAAACGGTTGCGCGTACAGTGGGACGTGATGACGTTGATGTTTATGGTGCGAGCGATACGATGTATTTTCAGGATAAAGATGGTGACATCTCATTTCTGGGGATGAAAGATAGTAATAGTAAAGTGGCTACAGAGCAGATTGGACAAAAGATATCTATAAAGAATAGAAATGGCTTCGTCACGCGATTAAGAGAAAAGCTTGGAGTAGGTAATATGGTCACTATCGACGGAAGGCGCCTCGATAAACGTCGAAATGGAGCCCTGCGAATAAAGCGAACCAAAGTTAATAAAGTATATAGTAATAATATGAACACTTTTCCGAGAATAGCGGTATAGGAATAATAATATGAATGAGTTTATCGAATTTATTTATAATCAAATCGACAACGACTATGAAGCAAGTCTTGAAATGTATAAAAATCGCATCCCTGTCGATCTTGCATATCTGCGGAGTGTCACAGGCTTGGCTCATGACGAACAACTTGTTCAGCTAAAGGTTGATATTCCTGGAGTTGTCACACGCGAAGCACTATTGTCGTCAGAGAATCAAGGGCATATGGTAGCGGTATTTGCGCCAACTCGGCCAGATGAAAAAGAGAGCCAACTTGGCTACGAGGGGGGTGAGTTATTTATAGAAGAAGACGGTGGAAGGCGAGTGTTGAACACACCAGATCTTGAAGCCGTACAGGTAGCACAAGCTCTACGTATTGTGCTTATGCAAGCAACATTTATGGATGATAAATAGCAGATTTGTCGTATTAAAATATTTTTTCAAAGACAAAATAGTACATACGCAAATATGAATGACATCTGTTGACTTATTGAATCACCTCTGTTACACTACGTCAGTAACAATTTTAATGACACAATCGTTTATCCACTCCTGATATATTGATGATTTTGGGGTAAACGGTGAGGAAAAAGGAGTAACTAATATGGCTGTAGAAGTCGATATTAAGCAGCTGCTCGAAGCTGGTGTTCATTTCGGACACAAAACGAGCCGTTGGCACCCTAAGATGGCGCCATACATTCATAGCAAACGTCAGGATAGTCACATCATTGATTTGACAAAGACTGTCGAAGGCCTAAATAAAGCGCTACCATTTTTGACAAACGTTGCAGCAAGTGGCAAGCAAATTTTGTTTGTTGGCACTAAGAAACAGGCGAAAGATGCAGTTAAAGCAACTGCTGAGAAAACAGGCCAACTGTACGTGACTGAGCGTTGGATCGGCGGTATGCTGACAAACGTAGCAACAGTTAATCAGCAAGTTAAAAAGCTTAAAGACCTTGAAAAGCGAATGGAAAGTGGTGATCTTGAGAAGCGTTATAGCAAGCTCGAGGTTCAGCGTTTTGCAGAAGAAATTGAGGAACTTAACCTTAAGTACAGTGGTATTAAGAATATGAACGGTCGTCCAGGCGCGCTTGTCGTGGTTGATATACTGGTAGACGAAAATGCCGTAAAAGAAGCGAAAGTTTTGGGTATACCAGTTGTTGGTGTGGCTGATACTAATGTCGATCCAACTCTCATTGACTATGTTATACCTGGTAACGACGATGCAATTAAGGGTACGCAATTACTACTTGATTATTTTGGCCAAGCAGTCGAAGAAGGTAAGCAAAAGGAGCAATAGGGGGAGATTATGGCAATTACAGTTGAAGATATCAAGAAACTAAAGGAACTGAGTGGTATCGGTTTGACTGATGCAAAAAAAGCGTTAGTTGAAGCGGATGGTGATTTTGATAAAGCACTTTCAGAACTTCGTAAAAAAGGTTTGACAAAAGCTGATAAAAAAGGTGATCGTGAAACCCGTGAAGGAATCATTGAAAGCTATGTCCATAGTGATCGTATCGGCGTTATTGTTGAAGTAAACTGTGAGACTGATTTTGTGGCTCGTCTTCCAGAATTTAAAGAATTTGCACACCAGATTGCAATGCAAATTGCGGCTATGTCGCCAAAATATGCAACGACGGATGACATTCCAGCAGAGGAATATGAAGCAAAGAAGAAGGAATTACTTGAGAGTGATGCCTTGAAGAGCAAGCCGGCTGAAATGGCTGAAAAGATTGTCGAAGGTCAGCTCAAAAAGCACTTTGCCGAACAAGTTCTTAGCGAGCAGGCATTTGTACTCGACGACACTAAGACTGTCGGCGAGCGTATCAAGGAGCAGATCGCATTGAGCGGTGAAAATATTCGTATCTCACAATTCCGACGTATTGAACTTGGCGTCAACGAATAGTATCCCGTTCGGACGTTTAAGCGTTATAATTTAAAACCACTACATTAGAATCAGTGTAGCGGTTCTCTCATGTATGAACATGTCAGACTTTTTTACATAGTGTGTTTAGTCGTAAGTATAAGCATACTAAGTGCAGAGATACTTTTTAGTGGTTATGTTGCACTTCGAGGTGGAATTCCGGGCGGATGTATTGACAAATAATAATACGTATGATAGAATATATACATAATCAAACGTAAAAACAAAAAAGTTAACCGAAAAATGAGTAAAGAACAATACCGTATCCCAAACCCTGAACTACCTAAAGAAGACCCAGATTATGTTGCGCGAGTAGATCGTGAGAATTCGAGTAAGGTAGTGAAAGCAGCAACGTACGGCGCAGGTATTTTGGCGGTAGTTGGTGCTGCGTTACTCTCTGGTGAGAGTGAAGACGCTCCAGAGTCTCCCGATCAAGCGCCAACAGTTGCAACATCGACCGTTACCACAGAGCGTAATGCGCCAGCAGGTTTCATAGATATTAATGATCCAAATGCAACAGCTATACGTATAGCAAATGGTTCATCGAACAGCCATGAGCCCGGCATATTCAGTGGACGGGGTGTTGGCGCTGATGAAGTGAGTAGTATCCCAGATTCTGTAGTAAACCCGGGAGGCACCCAAATCGAGATGGTTCAAGTGAACCCTGATATCAAACCTCAGAACTAATGCTTTAATGACTAATCCAGAATTATCAAACGGTGTTCATCCTGAAACAGGGTTGTATCATATAGATCAAATGCCTCCAGCGGAAGATCCTACCTTGCGAGCTATTAGAGAGAAACAGCTACGAGGTGAGTCACTTTCGTTATCAGAATCTATGAAAGCTGGGCGGGATGAGACGGTAGACGCGCTAGAGGATTATGAGCTTAAACCCGATCATGTATATAGAGCAGTCGGGCGAAAAGCACTGGAGGCTTACATGCAGACCGGTCTCATCCATGGACGCGGTGGTCTTGAAGTGACAGATGATGAGTACGAAGAAGGCAATAATAAGGGTGTAGATTGGTATCTTGGCGGCGCGGCATTAAAGTATGGTGCAGTGTTGCTAGAAGCACCCGCCGATCCGAGATACTTTGTACCGGCGGCTCAGAGTGGACATGCTCTAGCTAAAGATCCAAGAGTCAGACATATGAAGTCATCTGGTGCAACAAATCCGGTGCCAATGGATATGGCTCGAATTATCAAGCAATAGGCTTTGTGTAAATTTTCGTCGCTTTTTATCAAAACTGACTAGTTTTTGGTATCATTGATAGAAGAATATGTTTGATACCGATACCTATGAATTAAAAATGGCAGGAGCACTCGAGCACTTCGAGGCAGAACTGCGCAAAGTCCAGACCGGCCGAGCTCAAGCGAGTATGCTTGACGGCATTAAAGTTGAAGTTTACGGCACATTAATGCCGCTCAATCAGGCGGCCAATGTTACTGCTCCTGAGCCTCAGCTACTACAAATCACGCCGTTTGACCCAAGTATGATTGCGGCTATTTCGACCGCAATTCGTAACGATCATTCGCTCGGTATGAACCCTGCGGACGACGGGCGAGTTGTTCGTGTACCTATTCCACCTCTAACCGAGGAGCGACGTCGCCAACTAGTTAAACAGGCTGGTGAAAAAGTAGAAGAAGCACGCATTGGTGTCCGGGCTGCTCGCCAAGATGCACTACAAGACGCTCGTCGCCAAAAAGACGCCAAGACACTCACTGAAGACGATGTTAAGGCAGTAGAAAAAGAAATTGATAAGTTGGTTGCTGATTATCAGGCAAAAATTGATGGTGTGTTCAAAGCAAAAGAACAGGATATTTTGAAAGTATGATTATTATAACAAACAGACAAGGATATATATGGAACTAGTTTTCGGCATTATTATTGGTATTTTGGCACTGACATTTTTGGTTGTCGTGCATGAGCTCGGTCACGGTATTGTCGCCAAAAGAAATGGTGTGAATGTCGAGGAGTTTGGTGTTGGGTTTCCGCCACTAGCGTGGGGCAAGAAAATCAAACAGAGTATTTTGGGTAAAAATGTTCTTTTTTCTGTCAATTGGCTACCACTAGGAGGCTTCGTTAAATTGCAAGGTGAGTATGATGCGTCAACAAAAAAAGGTGATTATGGTGCATCGAGTTTTTGGGTGAAAACCAAAATTTTGCTTGCGGGTGTATTTATTAACTGGCTGACGGCAGCTATCATACTTACTATCCTCGCTGTTACGGGATTACCACAGGCTATTCCGGATCAATTCACGGTTGAGGGCGATACCAAAGTTGTCAATCAACCGGTGCAACTATCTGGCATTAGCGCAGATTATCCGGCGCAAAAAGCTGGTTTGAAGGTGCGCGATAAGATTGTTCGGTTTGCTGGTCAAGAAGTTAAAACATCGGAAGATTTTATTAATTTAACACGTAAATATGCAGGTCAGACTGTCGAGGTTATTTATAGTCGAGGAAATGTTGAGTCGTCAGTAAACGTAACTCTGCGAAAAAGTGGCAATGTGGTATTTGGTGCGGGTCTAGTACAACCAAGTCAAACCCAATCAACATGGTCGGCGCCAATAGTAGGTGTCGGCGTGGCTGGGCAATTGAGCTGGGAGACTCTAAAAGGAATAGGGCAACTTATTGGAAATCTAGCGACTGGTGCTGTGTCGCAATTTAGCAGTGACGCTAACGTTCGAAAAGCGGGCGGTGCAGAAGTGACGGCGGCCGGCGATAATGTTGCGGGACCCATAGGTATATTAGGGGTAATTTTCCCAGCGGCATCCTCTGCAGGTCTGACGGAGTTAATGATGTTGATAGCTGTTATTTCTATTGCACTTGCAGTTATGAACGTCTTACCAATTCCGGCACTTGATGGTGGGCGCTGGTTTACGATGACAGTATTTCGTATAGCGCGTAAGAAGTTGACCAAAGAGCGTGAAGAGAAAATTCAAACAGCTGGCTTCATGGTCTTAATGGCACTTGTTCTGGTGGTGACAATCGCAGATGTCGGCAAATTCTTTAAGTAATATTCATCGACGACTCGGCAAAGTAGCGACACGACGCCACGCCGAGAAGCCAAAACGGTCGCATAATTGGCGAATGTTGCTGATACTGCCGTTATGGGTGGCAGTAGCCTTTATCCTAAGTAATATCATCGTAGTGGCTCTTATGACGATTTTGTCATGGATGAAGATGCCAGTTGAGTCTTTTTTGCTTCCAGCGGTTGAGCAAACGGTTGTTGCGGTATTCATATATATTATTACGATTGCCATCGCTATTGGTGTGCCATACAGCAAGAGCAAGATGACTAATCGGACTGAACTAGGCCTTACTCGATTGCCGTCATGGACGGATATTGGATTGGCTCCAGTCGGATTTATCGTTTATATTCTTATGATCTCTACGGTACTCGCTATTGTTACTTCATGGATGCCCTACTTTCCACTTGATCAAGCACAAAAAATTGGATTTAAGGCGTTCGGCTCGCAGTCAGATAATATTTTGGCATTTTTGACGCTGGTTGTTGTTGCGCCATTTGCCGAAGAACTACTTTTTAGAGGATATTTGTATGGCAAGCTGAAGAATTACGTACCGGCTATTGTGGCTGCGATTGCTACGAGTTTACTATTTGGTTTAGCTCATGGTCAGTTGAATGTCGGTATTGATGTATTTGTACTTAGTCTTGTGTTGTGTAGTCTTCGAAGTCTGACGGGAAGTATATGGGCGGGAGTATTGGTGCATGTTATTAAAAATGGTCTTGCGTACTTTTTATTTTTTGTCGCACCGCTCATGGGCCTATAGTAAGTTTGTGATTTTCTCTCGTTTCGCTATAATGTAACGAGTGTGATTTTGTACGGTTATAGATAACTTTCTTTATTTGTCTCAAATTAATTATATAAGTCTGGAGTATACAATGAGAGTTTCACAACTTTTTACAAAAACGAGTAAAACTGTTCCAGCAAATGAAACTGCGAAAAACGCACAGCTTTTAATACAGGCGGGATATGTCTATAAAGTAATGGCGGGTGTCTATGCCTATACGCCCCTTGGGTTGAGAGTGCTTGAAAAAATCAAGCAAATTGTTCGTGAAGAGATGAACGATATCAACGGGCAGGAAATTATTATGAGTAGCCTGCAGCGTAAAGAGACATGGGAAGGAACCGGACGTTGGAACGATGAGGTTGTTGATGTTTGGTTTAAGTCCAAATTAAAAGATGACACAGAAGTAGGATTTGGCTGGAGTCACGAAGAGGCGATTCTGGAAATGATGCAACAGTTCATCAAAAGCTATAAAGATTTACCGACAAGTGTTTATCAATTTCAGACTAAATTACGTAACGAACTGCGCGCCAAAAGTGGCATAATGCGGGGTCGCGAATTTATTATGAAAGATATGTATTCATTACATGCAACTCAAGAAGATATGGATGCCTATTATGATAAAGTCATTGAGGCCTATAAGCGAGCCTATGAGCGTTTCGGGCTTGGCGACAGTACGTTTGTTACATTTGCAAGTGGAGGGGCATTCACAAAGTTTAGCCATGAATTTCAGACGATTTGTGATGCTGGTGAGGATATATTATATGTCAATGATAATCACACCGTTGCGGTCAATGAAGAAGTGCTTGATGATGCAACTAAGGAACTCGGCATCGATAAATCAGAGCTAAAACCAGTTAAGAGCGCCGAAGTAGGGAATATTTTCAAATTTGGCACTGAAAAAGCTGAGCAGATGGGTATTTATTTTACGGATAGTGATGGTACGCAAAAACCAATTTACTTGGCATCTTACGGTATTGGTATTACGCGTGTTATGGGTGTGATTGTTGAAAAATTTGCCGATGAAAAGGGTATTGTCTGGCCAGAGACTGTTGCTCCATTTAGAGTTTACTTGGTACGTATTGGTGGTGAGGCAGCAACAAAACACGCTGATGAGCTGTATGATGATTTGACTACTCAGGGTATCGAGGTGCTGTATGATGATCGCGACGAGCGGCCTGGTACAAAATTTGCCGATAGTGAACTAATTGGAATCCCGCACCGTATAACCATCAGTGATCGATTAGTTGAGGCGGAAAAATATGAGTACACACTTCGATTAAGTGGTGAAACATCTGGATTGACACGTTTGGAGCTGTTTGATAAACTAATTCAATCAAAGTGATTATTGGAGGGTGCTGGTTTCAGCGCTTTTTATAACTAATACGAGATAGAAAATATAAGGAACAATAATGAAGAAACAGTATCAAATTACCGATTCGGGTAAACAAGAACTCGAGGCAGAGCTTGCAGAGCTAAAGGGTCGCCGTGGCGCTATTGCTGATAAGATTGCTGATGCTCGCGGATATGGCGATTTAAGCGAAAACGCGGAGTATGATTCAGCTAGAGAAGAACAAGGGTTAGTCGAGAGTCGTATAGCGGAAATTGAAGATATTTTACTGAACGCAGAGATTATAACGGCGTCTCGTAGTAGCAGTGTCAAACTTGGCAGTAAAGTCGAACTTAAAACCGGCAAGAAGACGTTTACTTATCATGTCGTAGGTCCAGTTGAGGCAGATCCACTCGGCGGTAAGATTAGTAACGAATCTCCAATTGGCTTGGCACTTATGGGCAAAAAAGTTGGTGAGACTGCAACGATAACCACACCAAAGGGTAATATCGAGTACGAAGTTGTCAGTTTAGGCTAGAGTTAGTGTTGT
The DNA here is from genome assembly GCA_049298775.1 of Saccharimonadales bacterium (SeqCode). Lineage (GTDB taxonomy): Bacteria > Patescibacteriota > Saccharimonadia > Saccharimonadales > Saccharimonadaceae > UBA2112. The sequence continues at coordinate 33,087 of JBAQWG010000030.1, read as the reverse complement.
AATAAAATAACTCCGTTTTAAGGAGTTATTTTATTACCTAGAATTCGTATTGTGTAATTCCACGAGTTGCAAGGGCGCTTTTTATTGATTTGATTTTATGTTTCATATTTTGATTAACTTTAGTTTTGGCGGTGTCTCGTGCTTGCTCTGATAGTCGCCCGGCTCTATCATTATTGATTGCTGTTTTGTCTGGTAGTATGGCTAGAGGTATGGATATTCTAATGCCGTTGTTGGAAGAATCGGTTTTAGAATTAGATTCGTCGATCGAATCTGTAGCTTGCTCTAATTCTATGTTTGGCATCGCGATTGGACTTGCAAGTCGTTCATTTGCCTCATCGTCAGACAGAGCTGCCCGTAGTTCTACGTGATCTACATACGTGATTGCGTGAGGGTTGAGGTCGATATAGGTTGTCGCACTCAAGGCATAATAGTTATCCATCTTTGTGTCAATAATTGCCATGATTGTATTTCGGAGGGCAATATCGCCAATAGACATAACTCCATCAAGTCCATTAACTCGTTCGGCATCTATTTCGTCAGTAGCGCTATCGACTAATTGTTTCTCAATCCCCTTACGGTAATTCTCGATAAAACTACCATCATTTTCGACTGCTATGTCCAAAGCCTTCTCGGCAATGATTGCTTTGGGGTCATCTACTTCCTGAACGGCATGCTGTATAGCCTCTAAGGTTTGTGGGTCGCGTGATATATCCCAAGCGGCTCCAAGGAGTTCGATGTCGAATATGCTGGGTGGGTGGTGCATCCCGGCATTATCAGGGATGCTAGGGTAAATGCCAATCTCTCGACTGACATTTGGTGGTAATATTTCCGCTGCCAAATTATGTGATTGTTCGAGTAAAACTTCGCCTAATTTATCTCTATCAACGTCGAGCAGGTTAGTTAGGCCACTATCTATGGATATAGTGTCTATTGTTTCTTTGAGGGATGAATGTGTTGCAAATTCATCGATTACATCTGATGGCATATTTACAATTTCTCCACCAAGTGTTCTATCCACTTCATCCTCAGGTCGAATTGTTCTTTCGTATGTTCGTGTCATGCTATGAGCCTTTCGTCAGTATCTCTATTTGCTGATTCATCCAATGAATGATAGTCAATTTCAACTGGAAGATACTCAACTAGAAAAGCTCCTATTATATGTGATAAAGCTTTTTGTTCGCGAGTACCATATTTATATGGCTCAGAAATATCAAAACCACCTTTTGGGTTAATAAATATTTCTACGGCTGGATCCTTCTCACCTGCTTTATCGCATCGCGTAAGGTGTTCATTTCCCTTGAGCCGGTCTAGTGGAGTTTCGTAGTAAGCGTTTGTTTGGACTGATGTTTTGTATGTGTTTTCCATATTAAATACCATCTATGCTATATTACGATTTACTTATCTTTCTATGTTAGCACCACAAGCATATTGAATCAACAGATTTATACCTCCTATGAGTTATGAAATTGTGAAATTGCTCACATTTTTCCACAATTACCTCTGTTATTTCAAAAATTAGTGTATAATGCTTACATATGGCAACTCTCCAAGATTACAGAGACGAACGATTACGGAAACTGAAAGAATTACAGGATTTGGGAGTTAATCCTTACCCGGCACAATCTCATCGTTCACACAATACAATAGATATTACTTCGCGTTTTGATGAACTTGAGAATCAAACAGTAACAATTACCGGGCGTATTATGGGACTTCGCAAATTTGGTAAGTTGGCATTTATTGTTTTGCGCGATCAAAGTGGGCAAGTGCAACTATTTCTTCATGGACCAGATGTTGCTCGGCTCGATGCTGTTAACGGCATTTTAGGTATGGAACAACTGCCACTTCTTGATAGTGGTGATTTTGTTGAGGCTACTGGTGATGTTATTAAGACGAAAACTGGTGAAATATCCGTTGGCGTTAAGTCGTTACGGCTTCTTACTAAAAGTCTGAGACCACTTCCTAGTGAATTGAATGACAAAGAGCAACGCTTACGTCGTCGCTATGTTGATATGAACGTCAATCAAGACGTGCGAGAGCGTTTTGTCCGCCGTAGCCACTTTTGGCAAGCGACACGTGATTTTATGACTCAACAAGGTTTTCTTGAAATTAACATTCCTGTTCTCGAGGCAACTGCGGGTGGAGCTGACGCAACACCATTTACGACACATATGGATGCGCTGGATCAGGATTTTTATTTACGCATTAGCCACGAATTGCCACTAAAGCGTTTGCTGGTGGCGGGTTACGAGAAAGTGTTTGATATTGGCCCAAGGTTTCGTAATGAAAATTATAGCGACGAGCACTTACCGGAACACATAGCAATGGAGTGGTACTGGGCTTATGCTGATTGGGAAAAAGGCATGGAACTAACCGAGCAGATGATTCGTTCTATCGTTGATACGACATGGGGTACGCGCCAGTTTACGCTTGCTGATGGTAAGCATGTTGATTTTGGTAGCGATGGCGATCATTTTCCGCGTGTTAGCTTTGTTGAGATTCTTAAGAACGAATATGGCCTTGATGTATTTGAATCTTCGATTGAAGATATTGCATTAAAATTGAAAGAACATGGCCTTGAAGTAGAGAAGCAGGATAATCGTCAGCGGAGCCTCGATAAGTTATGGAAAAAATATCGCAAGACACTCGCTGGGCCAGTATTTTTGGTTGACATGCCGACATTTATGCAGCCGCTCGCTAAAGTCCAACCGGACAATCCCCAGCTGACCGAGCAGTTTAACCTTGTGTTTGGCGGTAGTGAGATGTGTAAGGCCTTTTCGGAATTAAATGATCCAATTGATCAATATAATCGATTCCTAGAGCAACAAAAACTTCGTGACGAGGGTGATGATGAGGCTCAGATGATGGATATTGATTATGTCGAGGCGTTGGAATATGCAATGCCGCCAGCTTGCGGATTGGGATTTTCAGAGCGTGTATTTTGGTCTTTGGAGGGTGTGTCGGCACGTGAGGGTGTGCCTTTTCCGGCTCTTCGCAATGAAATTGACGAGACGACTAAGTCACTATACCCAGACATAAACCTAGGGAGGTAATATGGCTAAAATATATGACAGAACCTATTTTGATGGCAAGATAGGTTTTATTGGTGATTCGAAGTTATCTATCGCTAGTTCTGCGGTGATGTATGGCCTCAGCGTTTACACGGTGTTTTATGTGTATCCAAGTGAAGCTGGCTATAGGGCTTTTCGACTAGATGACCATTATAATCGGCTGCGCTCATCAGCGAAAATCATCGGTCTGGAATGGCCAATGAATTTAGATTTTAGTAATTTTAAGAAAATTATCAAAGATTTAATTGAGGTTAATGAACCTGACAAGCCGTTATTCGTACGCGCAACACTTCATGCTGATGGTATTCTTTCGGGGACAAAGTCACGAGGTGTTTCGACCCAGTTGAGCGCATTTGTGTACCAGGCAAGTCCGATCTTGAAACCTACCGGTGTTCGCCTTAAGACAAGTCATTGGCGGAGGGTGCCTGATTTTAGCATTCCATCTCGTGCTAAGGTCAACGGTGCATATGTTAATTCCGTGTTGGCGCATCAGGACGCGCTAGATGCTGGTTATGACGATTGTATATTTCTTGATCAAGCCGGTCATGTCTGCGAGCTTTCAGCGGCTAATATATTTATAGTGCGCGGAGGTGTTGTCATTACGCCAGATACGAGTAGTGATTTGCTTGAAGGCATCAACCGTAAGGCAATCCTCGAGATGGCTCAGAAGGCTGGGTTGCCGACCCACGAACGTACTGTCGATTTAACCGAATTATATATTGCCGATGAGGTATTTGTATGTGGGACATCAGCATTTGTTTCTAGTGTCGCCGAAATAGACGGCCGTAAACTCGATATTGCACATCCTGTTACTGAAAAAATCGCCGCCCTTCATGCTTCTGCGCTTAAAAATGGTAACTTTCTTTAATTACAAGTCTTTTTTAAGGTCTACAGTGTAGTCTTATCTTAGAAGGAGAAATCGTTATGGCAGATAAGAAAAAATCTGAAGACGAAAGAGTTGAAGAAACCGAAGTCGTAGAATCGATTGACGAAACAAATACAAAGCATCTGCCAGTAGAGAGAGTGATAACAAGTAGTACTCCGTGGCCATTGATAACGGTTGGCGCTGTTACGCTAATTGTTGTGCTGGCGCTTATTGCAACTAGTTGGTTAATGATTGCAGTTCATAGTAGCAATGTGATGAGTCGTAATGATGCTATGTTCGGTAGAACGCTTCAGCAAAATGGTGACGGTAGAGTATTTAGTAGGGGCGGGGATAATTTCGGCGGTAGGCGAGGCTTTGCCGAAGGCGCAACTAAGGGTGTCATAACAGCAATAGACGGTAATACGCTAACTGTGAGTGGTAATGGTAAGCAAGTAACTGTCAAAAAAACTAGCAGTACGGTAGTCGGTGGAAACAACACTACTTTGGCAATTAATGACTCAGTGATTATTATAGGTAATGCGGGTGATGATGGAGTTATTACTGCGACACATATCATGGTTCACAATCAGACTAGTGGCAGGTCAATGAACGAAGATAGTAACACCTCAATAAATCAAGCTCCGGGTGTCTAATATTAGCTAGGCCAAGTAAGCCTTACTTAATGTGTATGTAGTTGTTCGTGCGCTCGGTTTGAGGTGGTGTTGGCTAGTGGTTTTGTGGTATTATAAACGTAAGTAGGAGGGGTACATGATTGAAGTACGGCATTTGTCGAAGACTTATGGTAAAAAACATAATTTATTTGTCGCACTTGATGATGTGTCGTTTACTATTTCCGATGGCGCGAGCGTTGCGATTATTGGAAAGTCGGGTAGTGGTAAATCAACTCTGATGCACGCGATGAGTGGATTGGACCGACCACAACAGGGCGAAGTTGTGATAGATGACGAGAACATACTGAAATTAAATCCAAAAGCTGTTGATAAATTTCGTGCAACAAAAATGAGCTTTATCTTCCAATCGTTTTTTGTTCAGGCTAATGAAACTTGTTTTGACAACGTGAGCTTACCTCTGGAGATTGCTGGTGTATCTAAGCGTGCACGTAAGAACAAGGTTATAAAAGCACTAAAAGCAGTTGAATTGGAAGATAAGATTAAATCGAAGGCTCGTAATTTGTCTGGTGGACAAAAACAGCGTCTGGCGATTGCCCGGGCGATAGTGAATGAGCCGACAATTCTTTTTGCAGATGAGCCAACGGGTAATTTGGATAGTAGTACGGGTGAAATAGTTGAGAAATTGCTTTTTGATTACAATAAAAAGCATGGTACTACACTTATTGTAGTTACTCATGATGCAGATCTCGCAAAGAAATGCGATATGCAATTATTTGTCAAAGACGGCAAATTGGTTACTCATCAGGAAAGTTCTATCGGCACCAGACCGCATTTTGATAAAAGACCAATAGGTAGTAGGGGTGTACAGTAATGAAGCGTTGGGACATTATTCGCAGGGCCGGCAGAAGTTTACGTCAAGCTAAGACTAGGACGCTACTTACGAGCCTTGCTATTGCTGTCGGTGCGTTCACGTTGACTGTTAGCATAGCTGCCGGTGAGGGATCCCGACAATATACCGATAAACTGATTGGCTCTAATATCAATCCGCAGGCACTTTTCATAGTTAAGGATAAGTCGATTTTTGAGGGTGCGCGAAGTTCAAGCGGAGTGCAAGAATATGATGAATCGACAATTTCTGGACATACAAATAATGGTCAAAATATAAAACTTTTAACACAGGCTGATATCGACAAACTCAATAAAAGGTCTGATTTAGAGGCAGTTCAACCTCTATATAATATTTCGATGAAATATTTTTCAATTGAAAGTAAGAGCGGTAAATACGTATCTGAATTGTCAACCTATGACGATGGCATTCGTAGCGATACTGCTGTTGGTTCACTTCCTGGTCTGGGAACACAAATAAGTGACAAAAATATTGTTATACCCGAAAGTTACGCCAAGACTTTAGGTGTTGATGCTAAAGACATGATAGGAAAAAAAGTTACTATTGTCCTTGAGCGTACAGCAGCAGCCCCTACACAGGCGGAAATTGAGAAAATATTGAAAACGGAAGGCACACAGGGGCTAACAAAGCTGACGCAAGGTGAAACAAAGACTGTGAGCTACATTGTAAGTGCGGTCACTAAGAAGTCGTCAACTGCATTGACGGCACAAACAGTCATGTTGATATCTAGTGGCCAGGCAAAACAGCTGTCCGATTTTATGACTACTGGCACTAGTCACTATCAGCAATATTCAGCAGCATCGGCTCGTGCAAAAGCTGATTATAAACCAGAGGATATTAAATTGTCGCTTGAAAAAGCTGGCTATGGTGCGCAAACAGCCAAGGATTTGCAAAATTTATTGTTCACGATTGTCAATATACTCCAAGGAATTGTCGCTGGATTTGGTGTACTTGCTCTGCTTGCAAGTGTATTTGGCATAATAAATACTCAGTATATTAGTGTCCTTGAACGTACGAGTCAGATAGGTTTAATGAAGGCACTCGGCATGCACCGGGCAGATGTAGGAAAACTCTTCCGCTATGAGGCGGCTTGGATAGGTTTTCTTGGAGGAATTATAGGTGCTGGTGTTGCTTGGGTTACGGGTACGGCGTTGAATCCATGGATAACAAAACAATTAAGCCTTGGCGATGGTAACTACCTTTTGATATTTCAGCCATTGCCAGTTGCTGGATTGATTATTGCATTGATGATTATTGCGGTTGTTGCAGGATATTTCCCGGCTCGAAAAGCCGCCAAGCTTGATCCGATTGAAGCACTCAGAACAGAATAAAAGCGTATGCACACACACGCCATACCTGGATTTAATCTCGAAGTGCAACAATCTGTAAATTAAATAAGTGATACATAATCTAGAAACACAAAGAAAGATAGAAAGAACCGGTAGGTCGGTTGCCTTTTATAAAAAAGTTTTTGGTGATGTCATCGCACCAGAAAATACAAAAACAATTCTTGATGTGGGCGCGGGCGACAGTAGTTTTGCTAATAACGTAAGGCAACTTGGTCAATCGGTAACAAGGGTTGATATGGATTACATTAATGATCCGCCCGAGGGTACCAATTGGATTCCGGCAGATGCGACTAATTTGGAGGCGTTTCGCAGTCAGTACGATGTTGTCATTAGTGTATTTATGATGCAACATCTTAATAGGGAAGACCAGTCGAAAGCGTTAGAAAATATGATAGAAGCGACCGTGGAACGCAATGATGATAGCTTCGGTTATCAGGGTGTGGTTGGTATCTATCCAGTATATAAGTCTGAAAAATTACGTGCTCTAATTGATTCATCCGGCTTTTATGGTAGGGCGGTTGTGGTTGATACGGCTGCACCTAGTATGGTTCAGCTATCTATTAAGGAACAAGCAAATGCAGCTTATTCAACACTTCTTATCGTCAACGATGATACTATGAATGAAAGTCGTAAACGCGATCTTGCAATGATAGTTGCATCAAGCGATGCGTTGACACGACGAACGACGATATCAGATATTGCGCGCAGGGCGTTTATGAAGCCTGGCGTTAATCGCCGCGGTTAACTAGCGACGCTAACGAGTATTTGTTACAATGTCATTATGATAGACATCCGTTTAATGCGAGAAAATCCTGAGTTGGTAGCTGTAAATGCCAAGAACAAAGGCTATGATATTGACGTTAATATTTTAATTTCTCTTGATGATGAGAGACGTTCACTGCAACAGCAGGTGGATGATCTACGTGAGAGACGCAATCAAAACGCCGCCAAAATTAAGGGTGGTAAGCCAGATCAGGCGACTATTGACGAAGGCAAACAAATAAAAATAGAGTTGGCTGAGCGAGAAGGCTACCTTACGAAAGTAGATGCTGAGTTTACGGAATTATTTAAAAAAGTACCTAATATAGCAGCGAGTGATGTGCCAGTTGGTGCCAGTGAAGATGAAAATGTTGTCGCTAAGACAGTCGGTAAGCCAACTGTATTCGATTTTGAGCCAAAAAATCATGCGGAAATTGCATACGCAAAGGGTTGGCTCGACAAAGAGCGTGCAGCAAAAGTTGCCGGTGCGCGGTTTGCGTACCTAAAAGGTGATTTAGTGAAGTTGCAGTTCGCTATTATTCAATTTGTGATGGATAAACTTAGTGATCAGGCATTTATAGATGAAATAATTAGTGACAATCAACTGTCTGTTAGTAATAAGCCATTTCTTCCCGTCCTTCCGCCTTATATGATTCGGACCGAACTGTATGATGCGATGGATCGCTTAGAACCAAGGGATGACCGCTATAAAATCGAGGGCGAGGATCTATGGTTGCAGGGTAGCGCTGAGCATGTACTTGGTAGTATGCATGCTGATGAGATTTTTAACGAAACTGATTTACCAGTACGTTATATTGGCTATGCAAGTAGTTTTCGTCGAGAAGCTGGTACTTATGGTAAGGATATGGAAGGAATGTTTCGTATGCACCAGTTCGATAAACTTGAAATGGAGAGCTTGGGCGTCGCCGAAAAAGGTCCCGAAGAACATCTCTTTATGGTAGCTGTTCAAGAAAAGATTATGTCACTTTTGGGTATACCGTATCAGGTACTTCTGAAATGCACCGCCGATATTGGTAAGCCAAACGCGCGAGGTATTGATATCGAGGCGTGGATGCCAGGACAAGATAAGTATCGGGAAACTCATACGGCTGACTATATGACTGATTATCAGGCGCGCAGGCTGAAGACACGAGTCAAGAGGGAAAACGGAGAACTTGAGTTAGTGCACACTAATGATGCGACTGCATTGCCTCTTAGCCGCGGGCCGATTGCAATCATTGAAAACTATCAGGATAAAGACGGTAACGTTACTGTTCCTGAAGTCCTGCGTCCATACTTTGGTGGTCGCGAAGTATTATAATTAGCATATATTTCTATTAAGTTCTATAATAGATATATATAGATGGAGGGCACCTAAACATATGATCAATCAAATCTCAATCACTGGCATTAAGTATGAGGTCGACGATATAACCAAGAAGTACGTCATTAAAAAGATTAGTAAGCTTGATAGGTATCTTCCACGTCACGCGCGTAAGTCTGCTAGTGCAGAAGTCATCCTTAAAGAAGTTAATCGAGAGCATGGTAATAAATATGAAGCTGAAGTTTTGGTTCATATCCCAGGCAAGGTTTTGACTGCAAAAGATTCGACAGTTAATATGCTGGCTGCACTCGATATTGTCGAAGCAAAACTAGCCACTCAACTGCATAAATACAAATCTGAAACGACCAGCCACACAGGTCGCCATGCAATGCTTGCTCGTTTCAAACGTAGCTACGCGCGTGAAGCGATGTAATTCCACTGAAATTACTGCCTTTTTCAGAAAAATACGCTATAATACTATCTAGTAATTTCAGACTATACGGCAGGAGTAGGGCTTATTATGGTTAATCGACAAACGGTATTGACAAAAATATTTGGTGATCCGCAAAAGCGGATGTTAAAGGGACTAGAGAAAAAAGTTGGTGCTATTAACGTGCTGGCTGAAAAGTATCATGCAATGAGTAAGGCTGATTTGAAAAAACAGACAGCTGAACTCAAGAAGCGGTTAGAAGTAAAAGGTACAAAACTCGACGATATTCTTCCTGACGCATTCGCACTAGTACGCGAAGCGAGCGATAGGGTGCTAGGTATGCGACATTTCGATGTTCAGTTGATTGGTGGCATGGTGTTGAATGATGGTAATGTCGCGGAACTGAAAACTGGTGAAGGAAAAACATTGATGGCAACACTTCCAAGTTACCTTAACGCGCTTGAAGGCAAAGGTGTTCATATTGTTACCGTGAATGATTACTTGGCACAACGAGATGCGAGCTGGAATGGTGAACTATTTGATTTTCTTGGTATGTCAACGGGAGTTATAATCAATGACGCTTCTTTTATCTATGATAAAGATTATGATAACGAAAAGCACGACGATCCTCGTATGCGAAAACTTCGTCCTGCAACCCGCAAAGAGGCTTATTTGGCAGACATAACCTACGGTACCAATAACGAATTCGGGTTTGACTATTTACGCGACAACATGGTGAATGAGGTTGATGAACTTCGTCAGCGTGAACTGAATTTTGCAATTGTGGATGAGGTCGACTCGATTCTTATCGATGAGGCACGAACACCACTAATTATTAGCGCTCCAGCGGCTCAAAATCCTGACAGTTATTATCAATTTGCAAAAATTGCAGCAAAATTAACACCAGATGACTATGTATTAGATGAAAAACGTAAGACTGTATCGTTGAGTGATGAAGGTGTCGAAAAGGTTCAGAAGATGCTTGGAATTAAGAACCTTTACAGCCCTGACTATATTCGTTCCGTCTACCATATGGACCAGGCTTTGCGAGCACAGGCGTTATTTAAGCGAGACAAAGATTATGTAGTGACTAACGAAGGCGAAGTCGTTATTGTTGACGAACATACTGGTCGCTTGATGCAAGGTCGTCGCTATAACGAAGGCCTGCACCAGGCTATAGAGGCAAAAGAAAATGTTCCTGTTCTGGAAGAGAGTATGACACTTGCAACTGTGTCATTTCAGAATTTCTTCCGTCTATACAAAAAACTTTCCGGAATGACTGGTACTGCATTTACTGAGGCTGAAGAATTTCAGCAGATTTATAGTTTGGACGTCATTCAAGTGCCACCAAATAGGCCTATTACGCGTATCGATCATGAGGATTTGATTTTCAAAACCGAAAAAGGCAAATTGAAAGCAGTCGCAGAGGCGATTAAGGAATATAACAAAGCTGGTCGTCCAGTGCTTGTTGGTAGTGCATCAATTGCTAAGAACGAATTGATTGCTAACTATCTTAAAAAAGAAGGCATCAAATACGAGCTTTTGAATGCTAAAAACAATGAACGCGAAGCAGCAATTGTCGAAAAGGCTGGCGAAAAAGGTGCGATTACTCTTGCGACAAATATCGCCGGTCGTGGTACTGATATAAAACTCGGCGAAGGTGTTAAAGATCTTGGTGGGCTTGTTGTCATCGGTAGCGAACGACATGAATCACGCCGTATAGATAACCAGCTTCGTGGACGTGGTGGTCGTCAGGGTGATCCAGGTAGTACACAATTCTATGTATCAACAGAGGATGATCTCATGCGTATTTTCCAGGGTGAACGCATTGCTGGGCTAATGAATCGTCTTGGTGTCGATGAGGATACGCCAATTCAAAACAAGGCAGTGTCCAAAACATTAGAATCAGCTCAGAAGCGTGTTGAAGGCTATAACTACGATACGCGTAAAAATGTTGTTCAATACGACAATGTTATAAATCGACATCGTCGTGTCGTTTATGTTATGCGTCGCAAGATTTTGGAAGGTGATGATATTCGTCCTGAAATTGAGCGCCTTATTAAAGAGAAGGTAATTGATCTTACTAGTTTACCTGCAAAAAATAATCCTAAGTTCTCTGATCAGTTTAACGCTACATTTCCTATTGAAGAGACTGAAATATTGAAAATTGGTGTCGAGAAGAAGGACAAGACGCGTGTCGAGCTAGGGCAGAAGGCCGCGGAAGAATTCTATGCTTTGAAGGAAAGAGAACTGACACCTGAAATTATGCGTAAAGTAGAACGAGATGTTTATCTGCAAGTGCTTGATACGTTGTGGATGCAACATCTCGAGAATATGCAACATTTGCGCGAAGGTATTCACTGGCGATCGGTCGGTCAGCGCGACCCACTTGTCGAGTACCGTTCTGAAAGTGCCAAGTTATTTGAGAGTCTCCAAGCAACGCTTCGTGATGAAGTATTAAATGCCGTTATGCACGTTCATCCGAATGACGTTCTGGCTGTTTCTGATGAAGATCACGCAACAGAATTGACGCGTCTTGCTGAAAGCTCCGTTGAACGGGGTGTGAATGAAATTACTAACGGTGAGCAAAATCGTGATGGTGATTTTTCATTGGCTAAGGCAAAAAACGAGAATAAAGTCCGAAACGAAGCACGCAAAAAAAAGAAAAGCCAGCGTCAAAATCGCAAAAAGAGTCGTCGATGAAGCATACCGTCGAAGAAGTGAGGCTTAAGAATGGTGCACATGGGCTACTTATAGATGTTCCAGATGCAACAGTGATGAGTTTTCAATTCCAGTTTCGTGCAGGCAATCGTTACGTGGCTGATAAAAGTATCTACGAAACGGCTCATATTATGGAACACATGGCATTTGGTGCTAATGCTCGCTTCAGAGACGAGCATCAATTTGAGGCGGAATTCACCAAAAATGGTGCCTATCACAATGCATACACTAGTGATTTGAGTATGGTTTATGTTGCCGATTGTGCTGATTTTGAATGGGAAAGAATTTTTGACTTGCAGCGTGTTTCAATATGTCAGCCACGATTCAATAATGAAGAGCTAGAAGCTGAAAAAGGCAATGTTCGCGGTGAGTTGACAGGTCATCTTAACAATCATAATCGTCTACTATGGCCAAAGGTACAACAGCTGTTGGGGGAAGATGTACTTACGTATTCACAACGTATTAAAACTATCCCAACGGTAAAGCTAAAGAATATCAGAGAGCACCATGTGCGAACGCATACGGCAAATAATCTTCGTTTTGTCATTGCTGGGCGGCTGCAAGGCCGTAAGAGCGAAATTAAACGCCAACTTGTAGAATGGGAATTGCCCGAAGGTGAACGTTTTGAAGCCCCCCACGACGAGTTCACCTCTGGTCATCCAACGCTGATTCGCCGCAAGGAAGCATCGAATCTGACGTTTGCTTGGTCGTTAATTGTTCCGCGTGAGCTAAGCGACGAAGAAGCGGATGCTATGAATTGTCTTGATCATATTTTGACTGGCACAATGCATTCGCGAATTTATGGTTCTGCGCGAAAACGCGGTTTGGCGTACGATATGTTTAGCGATACTTCAGTTGGATTTCATGATTCGTCGTGGGACTTTGGCGGACAAGTGAATGTCGATAGAGCGGACGCTTTGTTTGATATTATTGTTCGTGAACTTAGTTCAGTTCTTGACGGTAAGTTAACCGAGTCGGAAATCGACGCTGCTAAATCATACGCACTAGGCCGTCATCAGATGGGCGCACAGACTGTTTCGCAGATTAGCAATTTCTATACCAGTCGCTATTTTGCAGATGGGGTCGTGAAAGATTACGAAAAGGTTCCAGCGTCTATTAAGAATACGACTAGAGAATGTATTATCGATACGGCGCGTGATTTTATTAGTAATGATATACACGTACTGGCTGGAGTTAGTAGTGGTGAGCGTAGTGATCTAGTGGCGCTTAATGATAAGCTGATGCCTTTGTTTAAAAAGGTTTAGAGAGTCGATATACTAAACTCATGAAGATTGCAATCCTCGGTTACGGAATTGAAGGTGAAAGTGTCTATAACTATTACCGTACTAAGTATCCCGAGGCTCAGTTTACGGCCTATGACAATAATGAGCAGCCAAAGATTCAACTACCTATTGGAGTTGAATTTGTGGGCGGGGTTAAAGATTTCAAAGGAATTGATGCTGATATAGCAATAAAAACTCCTGCGATTGCGCCATGGAATGTCGATGTAACCGGTGAGGTTACAACTATGACGCGCGAATTTTTAAAACAATGTCCAGCTCCGGTTATAGGCGTAACGGGAACTAAAGGCAAGGGGACGACGGCTAGTCTTATCGAATCTATTCTCGATGCTGGTGGTATAAAAACTTGGCTGGTTGGCAACATTGGTATTGGCGCGTTTGATGTCCTTGATAAAATATCTCCGGATGATGTAGTGGTTTATGAGCTAAGTAGTTTTCAGCTATGGGACCTGGACGTCAGCCCACATGTAGCCGTAGTGCTTGGTGTCGAACCAGAGCACCTGGACGTGCATAAAGATATTGATGATTATGTTAATGCCAAGGGACACATTGCGGAATTTCAAAAAACGGATGATGTAGTGGTTTATAAGTATGGTAATGAATATTCATCTGCCATCGCATCGAAATCATCAGGTCAGAGTATTCCTTATCTCAATGAATCTGGTGCTCATATTAAATCCGACTATTTTTATTTTGGTGATCGACAACTATGTAAAACAGACGTGATTAATGTTATCGGTGATCATAATAAGGAAAATGCCTGTGCGGCAATCGCAGCTTCGTGGCAATGGGTTCAGGACCCTGAGGTCATTGCTGAAGGTTTGTCGAATTTTGATGGTCTGCCGTATAGAATAAATCATATAAGAGATTTAGATGGAGTTAGCTATTATAACGATAGTTATTCCTCGGCGCCACCTGCAACTGTTGTTGCTCTTAAGTCTTTGCAACAACCAACAATTTTGATTGCAGGTGGGTACGATAGGGAATTAGACTATAACAATCTTGGCAAATTTATAGATGGTTGGAAATTTAGTAAAAAAACTTTACTTATTGGCCAAACAGCATCAAAAATATCTGATGGACTTACGGAAGGAAAATACGAAATCTTAGGAACCCTGGAAAAAGCGGTAGAAAGAGCACATGAACTAGCTGTTGATGGCGACGTTGTATTACTTAGTCCTGGCTGTGCTAGTTTTGATATGTTTCCAAACTTCACGGCTCGTGGGCAGAGGTTTACGGAACTAGTGGAGCAACTATGAGCCAGTTTATTTTTGAAGATTATTCATATAATCCAGAGAGTCGGCGAGCGGAATTTAATTATAGCTACGATGGATTGCGCACATTTCAGGAGTCGTACATATTTGATGTAGTTAATCAAGAATATGATAGTGATGCACTTGAACGTGTAATGCGTCTAGCGTTTCTACTTATCGGAACGTCATATCACAAGACGTTCGTATCAAGGGACGTTAGTATTAAGCCGTTTACGATTGATGAATGGCAGGCGGCATTCCTCAACCACGTGTACCAAGAAGGAATGAGTCAGTTTGCATATGAGAACGATCTTACTAGAAATGATTTGGCACACTTTAGTGCAGCTGGCGAATCACTTATGGCTCAGACTTATTCAGGTGATGGAATAATCTCACTCCAGAGTGGTGGTAAAGACTCGATATTAACGGCGAAGTCGCTACAGGAGCATGGCAAGGAATTTATCAGTATGTATGTATCTAGTACTGAGAGCCACCCGGCTGTGATTGACGCACTTGGTAGTCCGTTGGCGCTAGTGCACCGGACAATTGACCGAGGGGCGCTAATGAAGGCGAACGAAGAGGGTGGTAAAAGTGGTCATGTTCCAATTACTTTCATTATTACGGCTGTAGCACTAATCCAGGCAGTACTTACAAATAAAAATACTATACTGACATCAATTGGACACGAAGGCGAAGAAGCACATCATATTATTGGCGACCTGGAAGTAACTCATCAATGGTCAAAAACATGGAGTGCCGAGCAGTTAATGGCAGAATATGTTGATCGGTATATTTCTCAAGATATTCAGGTTGGATCAGCGCTTCGCAAATATAGCGAGCTTCGTATAGCGGAACTTTTTGCCGACAAGGCATGGAATGAATTTGGCCATGACTTTAGTTCTTGTAATCGAATTAATTATCAGCAGGGTGTTGATAACACGACATTGAAATGGTGTGGTGAGTGTCCAAAGTGTGCAAACTCGTATCTTTTGTTTGCACCATTCATCAATCCTAATGATCTGAAAAGTTTATTTAATGGGCAGGATCTTTTTGAGAAACCGCTGCTAGAAGAAACATTTAAGGGCTTGCTAGGAATAGATGGTTTTTCAAAACCGTTCGAGTGTATTGGAGAAATCGATGAATTGCGATTGGCATACCATCGCAAGCTGTCTGGTTATGGCAGTGTGTCATTTGAAGTTCCCGAATCACAGTTTGATTACTTATATGAATACCCGTTGCAAGCTTGGGCGACGGAACTGGCGTAGCTAGTACTGTATAATCTAATCTATGCAACCACTTGAGAAACGCATTGCTATCCTGAAAGAGGGCGTGGCAACAGCATACGATCAATTACATATAGATGAAAGAGCGCAACAATTAGCTGTTTTGAATGATGAGATGGCTGCTCCTGAAGTCTGGGGTAATCCTACCGATGCACAGGCGAAGAGCAAGCAGCAGTCGGCTCTGGCGGCTATGGTACAGCCATGGCAAACATTACGCGCACAAGTTGATGACATTGTTGAGCTTATGGATATGGGAGACGATAGCCTTAAAGAAGAGTTTGCAATCCAGATAACAGCCTTAGAAGATGAGCTGTCTGAGCGCAAGAAAGAGCTACTATTTAACGGTCCCTATGATGATCATAATGCGATTATTCGTATCAGTGCCGGTGTAGGTGGAACTGACGCGCAGGATTTTGCTGAAATGCTGGAGCGGATGTATCTACGTTGGGCCGAACGATCAGAGATGCAAACGACGCAGGACGAACGTTCTACGGGTGAAGAAGCGGGTATTAAAAGTAGTGTAATTGAAATTAACGGGCCATACGCTTTTGGTAGGCTACGTAGTGAAAACGGAGTACATCGATTGGTACGCCTGAGTCCGTTTAATAGTGATAATCTTCGCCAAACTAGTTTTGCGCTTGTTGAAATATTACCTCAAATCGATGCGCCAGATGAGGTGAGAATAGACGAAAAGGATCTCAAGATTGATGTCTATCGAGCTGGTGGCCATGGTGGACAGTCGGTTAATACAACCGACAGTGCCGTCCGCGTCACGCATCTGCCAACTAACATTGTTGTGGCTATACAAAACGAACGTAGTCAGCTTCAGAATAAAGAAACAGCAATGAAAATTTTACGTTCTAAATTAGCGCAACTACAAATCGAGCAGCATGCCGCCAGTGTCGCTGAACTTCGAGCCGGGGAATCGGCAAATTGGGGTTCGCAAATCCGTAATTACGTGTTGAATCCATATACACTTGTAAAAGATACACGCACTAAATACGAGGAAAAAGATCCACAAGCCGTTCTCGATGGTAAGATCGATGGATTTATTACTGCCTATCTTGAATCAACTATTGAATAATCGGTCATTGAAGTTTGAAATCATCAAACTTATGCTATAATATAGTAAGTTATGATTCTGTTAGATAGGGTAACCAAGTCGTACGGCAAGGATAGTAAGCCGGCATTAAATCGTGTTAGTTTGCACGTGGACCCAAAGGAGTTTGTAATTATTGTCGGTACGAGTGGTGCGGGCAAGTCAACCCTACTAAAATTATTAACTCGTGAAGAAAAGCCAACTAGTGGCAAAATCGTTGTTGGGGGCATTGACTACGATACGCTTAAGGATAAACATATTCCACTACTTCGTCGTAAGATTGGCGTTGTATTTCAGGATTTTAAGTTGTTGCCACAACGTACTGTATACGAAAACATCGCATTTGCGCTGGAAATTGCTGGCATGACTGGTCGTGAGATCAAAAATACCGTACCGAAAGTTATAGAATTAGTTGGACTTACGGGAAAAGAGAAGGCCTTTCCTCATCAACTATCTGGCGGTGAGCGTCAGCGAGTTGCGATTGCACGTGCTGTAGTTCGTCAGCCAAAAATTCTGATTGCCGACGAGCCAACTGGTAATCTTGACCCTAAACATAGTTGGGATATTGTCCGACTTCTTGAAAAAATTAATGCCTATGGAACAACTGTTCTACTAACGACGCATAATGTTGAAATCGTAAATAAGTTAAAACGCCGAGTTATTACTATTGAACACGGCAAGATAACTTCCGATCAAGCACAGGGAAGCTATAGGCAGTAATATGGCTAAGCATTCAGAGCCTAGAGCATTGATACAGAATAAAAAAGCTCGTCGCAAATGGCTGACATTTGTTCGTATGTGTCGTTATGGTGTTAATAATTTTAGTCGTAATTTATGGTTGACGATTGCCGCAACAATCGTCATGACGGTTACTTTATTGATTATCTTTATAACGCTCTCAGCTCGTCAGGTGCTTGTCGATACTATTTCTCAGATTAAGGACAAAGTCGATATGTCGATCTATGTTAAAGCAGACACTACTGAAAAGGATGCAAGGCAAATAAAATCTGAGCTTGCGAAGTTATCAGCGGTAACTTCAGTTACCTATACTAATTCTCAGCAAGGACGTGAAAAGACGGCTCGAGAGTATAAGTCAGATACCGATGTTTTGAATGCAATTAACGAAGCGACTAATAAGATTCCTGGCGTGTTCAATGTTAAGATAAGCGATATTAATAATCCTGCCGAGCTTGATAATTTTGTTAAGACTAATAAGTTTTATATAGCACATGCTGATGCTGAATATCCACCCTCATTTAGTGGTACAAAGAGAAGTGTTATCGAAAATATTGGTCGTTGGGTTAATTTTGCTGAAAAGGTTGGTATTATCGCTAGTATTGTCTTTATTATCATTTCATCACTGATTGTATTTAATACTATCCGTATGGCGATTTTTAACCGCAAAGAAGAAATTCAGATGATGAAACTTATCGGTGCGGATAGGAGCTTTATTCGAGGACCATTCGTAGTAGAAGCGGTAGTCTATGGTTTTATTGCGGCACTTCTTGGGACCGGACTTGGTGTTGCCGGACTTTATGCTTCCAGAGATACATTAGAGAGCTATGAGATTGCTATTTCTGGAACGATTGAAAATGTCACCTTATATATAGGAGTGGTATTGATTGGCATGATTCTTGCGGGGTCTATTATCGGAGTAGTTTCTTCACTCCTTGCTACTCGAAAATATCTGAAAATTTAAGCGTAAGCATATTGACGGGTTAGAAAGACAGGACTATTATTAGAGTGAATATGAAACAGCGGTCCACCACACCAGCTCGAAGACGCTTGACGACCAGGTTATTTTTGGTTTTTTTAGCGTTGGTTGTGAGCGCTGGTGTGCCGGTCACAATGATACAACAGGCATTTGCTGACAAGTGGGATGATCAAATTAATGCGCTTCGCACACAAGCAAATCAGTATCAGGCACAAGCAAATGACCTTAGAGACAAAGCGGATACTCTCCAAAACAAACTGGATGGTATTAATGCACAAGTTGCAGCCCTACAGGCTAACATTCAGGTTAACCAGGCAAAACACGATAAATTACAAGAAGACATTGTGATCAATCAGAAAAAACTTAAAGATTCACAAGATGCACTTGGTAAAATAATTGCTAGCCTTTATGTAGACGACGAAGTATCTTCACTAGAACTCATCGCCAGCAGTAGTAATATTAGTGAATTTGTTGATAAACAAGAATATCGTAATTCTGTCCGTAATCAACTAAGTTCTACAATTAACGAAGTTAAGACAACCAAAGTTCAACTTGAGAATGATAAAAAAGCGGTTGAAAAAGTGTTATCTGATTTGAAGCAACAAAATGATCAATTATCGGCTGTACAGGCGGAACAACAGAGCCTTGTAGATCAGACTCGTGGCGAAGAAGCTGCTTATCAAGGTCTTGTCAATAGTGCAAAAAATCAGATGCAGAGTATTTCGACACAACAACAAGCGTATTATGCCAGCCTTGTCTCTCGAGGCGGCGGTAATTCTGGTGTGGTAGGCAGTTTCCAGTACTGGGGTTGGAGTGGCAACAAGGGCTGTAGTGGGGGCTATCCGTATTGCGGCCCACATGATTCATCAATTGATCCATGGAATTTGTATAATCGCGAATGTGTCAGTTATGTTGCATGGGCACTTGGGGCTAAATTCGGCAAGAATGTCAACGCATGGCATGGTGATGGTAATGCCTATGAATGGCCATCAAGTGCCGCACGCTGGAGTGAAGCATATCGAGTAGCATCTCCACAACCGGGCGATGTAGTAGTACTGCCAGCTATGAGCGGATTTGCACCGATTGGTCATGTTATGATTGTCGAATCGGTCAGTGGCAATGATATGTTCGTTAGTCAATATAATTTCTACGGTACCGGTGAATACAGTACTATGATGGTTAAGAATTCAGGCGTTATACTTTTGCGATTTCCTTAAATCGTGGCAAAAAAGAACAAGTTGCTAGGTTTTGAAATTATAAAAACGAAGGGGAATACTGGACAATTTATAATACTTATGCTATAGTGGGTGTATAAATGAAACAACTGTCCACCACGCCAGTTTCGAAAACAAAAAAGACCGTACAAAAAATCATTCTTATTTCGGTCAGTATTATTCTTGCTGTTTCAAGTTCGGCTCAAATCACTAAAATTGTTCGGGCTGACGACTATGACCAAAAAATTGCACAAATTCAAGCTCAGATTGATCAATTTCAATCACAAGCAGCACAACTAAATGGTCAAGCTGATTCGTTACAAAAAGAAGTTGATGCATTAACAGCTCAAAAAAACGTCATACAAGGTCAAGTGAATCTTAAACAGACTGAGTATGATAAATTGGTTCAGGATATTACTGATAACGAAAAAAGGATAGAAAATAATCAGAATGCACTTGGCAAAACTATCGCTGATTTATATGTTTCAGGTGGTATAACACCACTAGAGATGCTGGCTAGCAGTAATAGCATTGCTGATTATGTTGATAAAGAAACGTATCAAAAGACGATTCGAATGAGTCTCAATAAGACGATATTAAGTATTAAACAAATAAAAAAACAACTGGAAACACAAAAAAAAGATGTCGAACGTGTGTTGGCGGAGCAAAAGTTTGCTCGTGATGCACTGGTTGAAAAGGAAAGTCAGCAGGCGCAGTTGGTTGCACAAACCCGTGGACAGGAAGCTGCGTATCGAAATCTCGTCGGTCAACGTGAAGGTCAAAAACTAGAGCTACAAAAACAGCAACAGGCGGCTATAGAGGCGGCTTCTCGACGTGGTGGTACGATTAATATCCTACCAGGAGATCCCAATAAGGGTGGCTATCCGTGGGAAGATGGTTGTTGGGTTGACGATAACGCCTGGTCTCATGGTGGTGTTGGTGGTAATGGCACTGATGCGCTCGGATACGGTTGCCGACAGTGTGTCAGCTATACTGCCTGGAAAGTTGGACAAAGAACTGGCAACTTCCCATCGTATTGGGGTAATGCGAATCAATGGCCAGATAGTGCACGCACAGCTGGCTATGATACCGGTAGGTCTCCACGCATTAACTCAGTAGGTGTTATTTCTGCTGGCGAATACGGTCACGTAGTATGGATTGAAGCGGTCAATGGAGACGGTACCGTAGACGTTAGTCAGTATAACTATTACAACGCTGGTGGACCCGGATGGGGTAATTACAGCAAGATGCGCGTTAGTGCTTCTACCTATGATACCTATATTTACTTCTAGCCCATTTTAAACAAAAACAGTATAATAGGTTGAATGACTACACCTAAAATTGATAAAACCACGGAAAAAAAGTGGAGTTTTGCCCCCGGCACGTTTGTTCTGATAATTGCGCTTGCAGTAGCTGTTGGCTATGCGGGTGGAACCAGGAATGATCAGATTGTCGGAACTGTTGCGCCAATACTAGGATTCAAAGTTGAGACTGGGACGCTCGACCTATCGAATGTTCAAGTGACATATCAACAGCTAAAAGCTAATTTTGATGGTAATCTCGATACGAATGCGCTTATAAGTGGAGCGAGTCGCGGATTGGTTGCGGCGGCGGATGATACCTATACGGTATATATGGATAAAAAAGAAGCTGAGGAATTCAATAAGGATTTGAATGGTGAAATTGGTGGTGGCATTGGTGCGGAAATTGGTAATCGAAATAGCAAACCAACGGTTATTCGTGTATTGAGTGACACGCCAGCTCAAAAGTCTGGCCTACAAGCAGGCGATATTATTGTAGCGGTTAATGATGAATCGGGTGAGAAGTGGTCGGTGAATGATACGGTGAACAAAATTCGTGGCGAGGTTGGAACGACTGTCAAGATTACAGTTATCCGTGGTGGTCAGCCAAAAGAGTTTACGATCACAAGAGAGAAGATAACTTCGCCGAGCGTTGAAAGTAGAGTAGATGGGGCGGTTGGCATTATAAAGCTTAGTCGATTTGATGAAACGACGACTGATTTAGCAAAAGAAGCTGCACAAGACCTTAAAGATAAAGGTGTTAAAGGTGTTATTCTTGATCTTCGTGGAAATGGTGGCGGGCTACTGACGTCCGCTCAGGATGTCGCTGGTATTTGGTTGAATAACAAAACGGTTGTAAGTGAGCGCACTGGTGGTAAGGTTACCGAAGAACTAAAATCTGGAGTAGATCCAATTCTTGTTGGTATGCCAACGATGGTATTGGTAGATGGTTCAAGTGCCAGTGCTAGTGAAATTGTTGCTGGCGCACTACAGGATCATAAAGCGGCTACTTTGTTGGGCGAAAAAACGTTTGGTAAAGGAAGTGTGCAGAAACTAATTGATTTACCAAATGGCTCTATGATAAAGGTGACGGTTGCTCGTTGGTATACACCAAATGGCAAGAATATTAATAAAGAAGGTATTACACCAGATAAAAAAGTTGACCTAACAGCGGAAGATGCGAATGCAGGCCGTGATCCGCAATTGGATGTAGCACTTACAGCACTTCGTAAATAATCCAATATGGCTATTTACTAACTGCTAACTACCAACTACAATATTAAGCATATGCAAGATCAATCAAACCAATTAAGAAAGAAAGTCCTTCTAGTTGAGGACGACATTACACTAGCGGCTGTATACCGTTCACGCCTGGAGTTAGAGGATTTTGAAACTAAGGAAGTAAATAACGGCGAAGAAGCGTTACAGGCTACAATAGATTTCAAGCCAGATATTATTCTGCTTGATGCCATGATGCCGAAGATTAGTGGATTTGATGTACTCGATATTCTTCGAAATACGCCAGAGACAGCTGATATTCGCGTAATTATGTTGACTGCACTTAGTCAACCAAAAGACAAGGAACGCGCAGAGGCGCTTGGAGTTGATGATTATTTGGTAAAATCTCAGGTTGTGATAGGTGACGTTGTTGAGCGTGTAAAGCACCATCTTGGTATTAACCAGTAACTAAATATGGAGTATCCGAGCAAGTCCTCAGTCGAGGGCTTGTACTTTTATTACTATTATGTTAAAATATATTGTATAAACCACAAAAACAAAAATGTCAGCAGAACATAATAATCCACCACGCATTTATCGAACACATGAGTATAACGCACGGGTCAATGATATACCGAAGCTTGGTCGGGGATTCTTAAGAGCCATACATAATCGCGTGCAGAATGAACTCTCAGCTGAAGAGTTACACGCGCAACGATTGTTTGAATTTCCAGATGCACGGGACGATCGTATGTATATTCGCACGTCGGTAACTGAGGGCAGCCTTCAAGATGCACTGGATGCTTATATGGAGTCAGATGATGATATTAAACTAATCGTAAATAAATTCGCTGATGGGGAACATATGCGTCTGAGTGATGTTGCGACAACGATTCGAGATAATAATGCGCTGAGATTGGAACTAGGTAAATACTTAGTAGATAAATTAACCCACATGCATTATTTGCCATCACGATTAAGTAATGACCAAGATCTAAAACGACCTAATGTTCAGGGATATGATGAACCGATGACGAGTAAGGAATACTCTGCGCTTTTAGCTATGGCGATGCTTGATGGAACATATAAAGACAGCCCAGGCGACAAGATATATTTTGACCGTTACAAGGACGTAAAGAATGGTCAGCATCGTTATGCGGCCCAAGAAGTGCTTGGGATAGGTATGATTGCTAAAAACCGTGTGTATAAATAAAGTTATTTAACTATTACTTGGGTGCGTGGAACGGTTTTGCCGGTAAACTTTGTTTTTTTGACTTTAGCAAAATCAACGATACCATCAACGGCTGCGTGAATGGTAAAGTTACGGCTCATGTATGTGCCGGGGCCAGAGATTTTAGTGCTGCCAGTCTGACGGACGAGAACCTCGCCAGCACGAACTTTTTGGCCACCAAAACGCTTAACACCAAGACGTTGACCGGCATTATTGTGGATGTTTTTGCTTGTTCCGCCCGCTTTGACGTGTGACATGTGGCAACTCCTTAGTTGTTATTAATAATCTGAACTATTGTAGCGGAAAATTAATTGTACGTCAACCCCTGTTGCATAGAGTCAAATTTTTTCGAGAACAAGTAATTCGCGGGCTACAATTTGCTCGGGACGATAGTAGAGTAAATCTTTTGCATGTACATTTTTGAACTCAATTGGGCGATAACCAAGTTGATCTACTTTTTTGATCAGTGGCAAATGTGTGAAATTGTCATTGCCGTCATTCCATGCAGGGATAGCCAGGCACAGTGAGGTGCCTGGCTTGATTTGTCGTCCAATATTTTTCAAAAATTCAGTAATAATATGGTCACAGTTACGACGTACTTGGTCTAATTTTTCTAGTGCAGGGGGTGCGCTAAAGGGTTGACCTAAATATGTCTCGCAGACGACGGCATCAATTTCGGATGCCTCAATCCATTCGTATTCGATTGCATCACCTTGGCGAATCAGTTGCATGTTGCCACTGTCGTATCGTTGCTTTAACCAATCAAGGTTTCGCAGTGTGTAATCAACCATCTTTGGATTGAGATCGGATCCAGAAACGGTGTAGTCGAGCAGGAGGGCTTCCTGAGGGATGACACCAGTGCCACAAAACGGATCGAGGATATGCATTTTTGGTTTGGAACCGGCGAGATTGAGCATTGTTAGTGCTAATTTTGGTGGTAACATACCAACGAATGCATCACGAGCTGGTCGCTCTTGATCACGACGGGCGAGTGAGGTGATATTTTGTGATCCTGTGCTTTCTGCGATAATAACTTTTCCGCTATGACCTTTGATTACTATAAGTTCAACTTTGTTTGGGGCTAGTCCTAATTTGTTGTGATGACTTGTTGCTGTTCCTAGAATTGCTTGATCATTTGGGATGAGCCTCAGACTAACGCCATTCTTTTTTAGGTTAGATTTTAAAATCAAGCCAGTACGTTGAACATCACGTGGTGATACTTTGAATCCATAAACACTGATGCCGAGTGTCATTTTGCCAGTTGTTTCATTCCATTTTTCACTATAAAGACGCACGATTTCCATGCTGGTTTTGCGCCAATCACTAGTTGATAGTTTACTAACAACGTGTCCGGCCTTGATGATACCGCCGAGTTTTTGGATATCAAATTTATCACTTTCTATGAGCGCGGAATCATGCGAAAACCAATAGACATTTCCAAACACACGCTCAAGCTCTGCCATACCAATAGCCGGCTGTCGTCCTAAAATCGCAATATACATATCCGTAGTATATACTAATGATATGTCTTTTCGCACATGGTTGAGTGTCGTAACGGTGGTTTTGATTGCTGTTATTCTATTTCTTTCTCGCCAAGAACTTATCCGTGCTTGGGAACTTTTGGGTCAAGTTAATATATGGATATTGCTGTTGTTGATTCCGGTGCAGATAATCGTTTATTATGCTGGTGGTGAAATGATTTTCTCATATTTACGCGCCAAGGGACAAATCAAAAAGACAAGTCAGTTTGAGCTTATACGCATTGCGCTAGAAGGTAATTTTGTGAACCATGTT
The DNA here is from genome assembly GCA_049298775.1 of Saccharimonadales bacterium (SeqCode). GTDB lineage: Bacteria > Patescibacteriota > Saccharimonadia > Saccharimonadales > Saccharimonadaceae > UBA2112. The sequence continues at coordinate 7,621 of JBAQWG010000030.1, read as the reverse complement.
TTACCGAGTGGTGGCGTAAGCGGTGTTTCGTATTTGTCGTGGCGACTCGGTCATCTTGGTGTGTCGCCTGGGCGGGCAACAATGGCACAGGCGGTTCGACACGCGACTAGTTTTGCTGCTTATGCACTAATCTTGCTAGTTGCACTGTTTGCCGTAACTGTTGACGGTACGATTAATCGTTGGATTATTTTGACAAGCGCAGGGCTTTTCAGCAGTATTGTATCAATTATATTACTAGCAATGTTTTTGCTTAGTAGTAAACCTCGCATAGACATATTTGGCGATTGGATGTACCAATTCGTCAATATGGCTGTCCGTAAAATGACATTTGGTAAACGTCGCAAATTACTTCGAAAAGAGGTGATTGAAGAGTTTTTAGATGACATGCATCGTGATTATTTAGAGTTACGACACGACAAGAAACTGTTAGTAAAGCCATTGTTATGGGGTGTGGTATATACATTAGCGGATGCGGGATTATTCATGATTACTTTTTTGGCGCTCGGTGAGTTTTTCAATCCTGCTCCTATATTGATTGCATATGGTGTCGCAAGTTTAGTCGGATTTTTTGTATTAACACCAGGTGGTGCAGGAGCGTACGAAGCAATTATGGTGACATTTTTGGCGTTTGCAGGTATTGCTGGAGGTGTTGCTATTGCTGGCATTTTATTGACGCGCGTTGTACTGCTGATTGGTACGATTGGTCTTGGCTATTTCTTTTATCAGCACTCACTCGCAAAATATGGGGATATAAAAAAGTATCGCATCGATGATAAATCCTAAACTAACAGTTAGCGATTTTATCGCGATAACGAACCAAACGCTTGAGTACGTCTACCCAATAGTTGAGATAGAGGGTGAGGTTGCAAGTTTTAAAATTAATCAAAATAAATTCGTTTTTTTTGATATCAAAGATGAGGGTGCGAGCGTCGGTTGTTTTATGATGCTATTTCAGCTGCGTCTACCGGTTGAAGATGGCATGAAGGTGATTATCACTGCAACGCCAAAATTAACTCAGTGGGGCAAATTTAGCTTAACTGTTAGGAATATTCGTCCCAGTGGAGAAGGTAGTATAAAGAAAAGTTTTGAACTACTTAAGTCCAAACTAGACCAGGAGAGACTTTTTGCGCCAGAGCGTAAACGATTACTACCTGTCATACCACAACATATTGCAATTATAAGTAGCCCGCAAGCAGCAGGCTACGCTGATTTTATTAAGATCATCAATGAGCGTTGGGGCGGTCTAAAAATCGATGTAGCGGCTGTAACGGTTCAGGGTGCCGATGCACCAGATCAAATCATTAGAGCATTAAATTATTTCAATACCCAAGAACAAATGCCAGAAGTCATTGTGATTATTCGCGGAGGAGGCAGTGCCGATGATTTGAGTGCCTTTAATGATGAGCAATTAGTGCGTGCGATTGCGGCTAGTCGCATACCGACACTAACGGGTATTGGGCACGAAGTAGATACATCACTTAGTGACTTGGTTGCGGATGTTCGAGCTGCCACTCCAAGCAACGCCGCGCAAATTATTGTTCCCGATCGTCATGACATGATTCGATCAAGCAGAATGAAAGTCCAATCACTTATACCACGATTGATTGGTACAACTGAACAGTTACAGAGTCATATCGAGGGTAAGATTGACGATGCCGCAAATAAGATTGAGGAACGCATTGTGCGTCAATTGCAACAGCTTAATCAAACAAAGCGGTTACTTAGTCAATTTGATCCAGACAGGGTTTTGGAGCGGGGTTATGCATTGATAAGAGGAAAGTTAAAAGTCGGTGAGTATATAGATATTGAGACTGTTCACGCTATAATAAAAGCAAAGGTAGAACGGTATGACGAAAAGTGATTTGAATAATCTAACAATCCAAGAAAAAATTGCTAAACTTGATGAGTTTGTCGAATGGTTTGAGAGTGATGATTTCCAGCTTGAGCAAGCAAGTAGCAAACTAAAAGAAGCTGCGGCGCTAACTGCTGACATTGAACATAATCTAGAAGCTGTGGCGAATGATATCCGACAGGTTAAGCAATCATTTGCAAACGAGAGTAATTAGGTGGTAACTTGGGTAATATGGATAGTTTTTGGCATTCTTCTATTGTTTGGATTTGTAGTATTTCGTGGGGCTCCATATGTGCCTAGTCATCGTAAATTTGTCAGATTAGCATTCGAAAAATTATATCCACTTTCGAATAAGGACGTCGTTGTTGATTTAGGGTCGGGTGACGGAGTAGTTTTACGTATAGCGGCAGAAAAAGCAGGAAGTGCTATTGGATATGAGCTTAATCCGGCACTTGTATTTATAAGTCGAATTTTAGCTCGCAATAATCAAAAAATAGAAATTAGGTTAGGCGATATGTGGCTCGTTGATTTACCAGAAGAGACGACGCTCATATATGCATTTACGGTTACTCGTGATAGAGCAAAACTTGAACGAAAGCTGCAACAGTCTGTCAATCAATGGGGGCACAGTGTAAGTGTCATAACTTATGGTTCGCCACTTAAAAATAAGAAACCTTTACGTGTGCTGTACGCACATACTTTATATTTATTTGAGCCTGAGATGTAAGTAGGACTTTACAGCGACGGATAGCATAAGTATAATGTCAGATATGACAGTCAATTCTATTCATCGTTCAGGAGAACGCGGCGCAATATCGGGATTACAAATTGCTGTGATTGGTTTAACAGTACTTGTTCTTGGACTAGGGTCATTTGGCATCTGGGCGTATGTCGCATATAGTGAAGCTCAAAGTGATGTTGATGGCAAGATAGCAATCGCAGTTGCCGATGCAAGGGAGAAGAAGGGTGAAGAAGATGAAATTAAATTCGCCGAGCGTGAAAAACAACCATCTAAGACACTTAAAGCACCTGATGATTATTGCGGCTTAACATTCCAGTATCCAAAGACATGGAGTGAATTCTGGTCCGAGCAAATAACTAATGGTGGTGACTTCAAGGCGTATTTGAATCCAGGCATCGTTCCTCCTGTTACATCTAGCCAGCAATATGCAGTACGGGTTATTATTGAGCAAAAAGATTATGATCAGGTAATTGCACAATATGAAAACCTTGTTACAAAAGGCGATTTGAAATCATCAACATCAACATCTGAAGGTAAAAGTGGCACTCGCCTCACGGGTAATTTCAGTAGTAAAATTCGTGGTGACGCTGTTATCTATCGTTGTCGTGACAAAACAATTACTGTTCGTACCGATGCTGATACCTTTAAAAATGATTTTGAATCTATCATACGAACTATCGACTTCAACTCGTAGTCTTTTCTACGCTTAAAATGCAAGGTACCACATGCTACACTAAGGGTAGTTATGAGCGAGGGATATTTTCGCCAGTCAAATGGAACATCTAGTGGTATTTCTAATATGTCATCAATAATTTCTGTGACGGCTTCAGAGCTAACATCGCCTCTGGTGTTACTACGTCAGCTCAGTATCGCTTTGTCAAATAGTGAACTGACTGATAGTGAAAGAATACGTATTAGTGAGCAGCTGACATTAACTAGTGAACGAGCGTTACGAATGACTGCAAATTTGACTATGAGCGTACCAAATCAGACGATGTTTGCACTTGAGCCAATCAATCCCGTCAGTGTTTGTCAAGAAGTTATACATGAATTATCGCCGCTTTTTAGAGCATACGGGCAAAAGATTACACTTCATACAAGAACGCGAATACCACTCTCGATTGCTAATCGTTCACTGTTGCGACAGATTCTCCTTGGATTTGGAGATAGTGCACTTCATTATGGATCCGCTGATCGTCCTGTACATATGTTGGTTAGTGGCCACAAAGACAGTGTTCGAATTGGTGTGCGTGATTATGGACCAGCCGTTCCTAAAGATATATGGCAGCGTCTAGAGGGTAAGATTATCAAACACGCGAGGAAACCACTAGCGACTAGAAATCAAGCGAGTGGAATTGGCCTACTAGCCGCAAAGCGTACGGCTGAAATTATGGGGGGTGCTGTAGGAATGATACGACATAGAGATGGTGCAACGTTTTATATCGACCTGCAACTTTCTGATCAGATGAGTCTATTATGAAGCCGTCAGTACTCGTGATAGAAAGCGAGCCGTGGCTTGGCGACCAGTATCAGGAATCGCTAAAAAATGCTGGTTTTACTGTGTTGCGAGCTTCAAATGGCTATACGGCTATTGATATTGTTGACGACAAAGAGCCTACTGCTATTGTTATGAGTTTATTACTTGATGGACCAGGTGCGGTAGGGTTGTTGCATGAGTTACAAAGTTATACGGATACTGCAAGCATCCCTATTATTGTTTGTTCGAATTTACCAGATTTGCAGATTGAAGAGTTGCGACCTTACGGCGTTAGGCAGTTAATTGACAGTCGTGTCATGAAACCGAGCGATATTGTTTCGGCTGTCCGGAGTTCGCTGGCGTGAAAAGTATTTTGAGATGAGATCTACTCGAGCCCACGCTATTGTTTTGCGGCGAACGAATTATGGAGAGGCGGATAGGATACTTGATTTATTAACTCCTGACGGTCGCGTAAGTGTTATAGCTCGTGCAGTACGCAAAGAGAAGTCAAAACTGGCTGGAGGTATTGAGTTGTTTGCGATTTGCGATGTAGTTTTTGGTCACGGTAAAGGTAATCTTGGCATAGTGACGTCTGCGCAGCTAGTTACATTTTACCGACATATTCTAGAAGATTATGATCGTTTGCAATTTGGATATGAGGTACTAAGTCAGGTGGGGCGTGCGAGTGCGTCATTAGACGAGCCGGAGTGGTATGAAATTACGGTAGACGTATTTGCTGCGCTTGATGTGTTGATGGTCCCACTTCCATTGGTTCAGATATGGTTTTATGTTCGAATTAGTTCGCTACTAGGTGATGAGTTAAATACTATGAGCGACTACAATGGTGATAAATTACAGAGCGATAAAAGATACCGTTATGACACGCAGGAAAAGTGTTTTATTGAGGACATTAATGGACAGATAACTGCTGATCATATTAAAATCTTACGTCTTGTTAGCGTTAAGCCACTAACTGTAGTTTTACAGGTTGGAGGAATGAGTGAATTCTTTTCGGACGCGCTATATGTTGCACGTCAGCACGCGTCATTGTCACCGAGTTATTAAATGACGGGACCCCGCCCTAGGACGCCGTAGCATCACTGGGGACGGGGCCTTCGACAATCACTGTGTCCAGATTATCTTGCCTCTCAGGAGTAGACTCTTGATTCGGCTGATGAAGCCAGGTAAGAAGAACCAGAACATCAACTTTGTAAAGCGGTCTACAGACTCGATATGTCGCCTGAGATTTCTTTCATTGATTCGTCGGGTGGTCTCTTCCGAGGGGCAATGACCTGCCAGACGGTGGTGTTCGTGATCATCCAACATTACTTTTCCCATTTCTTTGGGTTTTTGCATATGTCTTACTTATATTAAAACAAATATTAGTATTTATCAAACATGTTATAATGTTCAACAGATATGAGCGATAAAAAAGAGAAAAATTTGGATATGGAGAATATTGTTAGCCTTGCGAAGCGCCGCGGGTTTATTTATCAAGGGTCTGAGATTTATGGCGGGCTTGCCGGAACATACGATTATGGTCCACTTGGTGTTGCTCTAAAGCGCAACATCACCAATCTTTGGTGGAAGATGTTTGTCGACGACCGTGATGATATGTATGGTATTGAATCGACTATTATTATGAATCCGTACGTGTGGAAGGCGAGTGGCCATGTTGACACGTTCAACGACCCACTGATTGAAGATGTAAAGACCAAAAAACGTTATCGACTCGATCATATACTTGAGAGCCAAGGTGTCGAAAATGTTGATGCCATGAGCTTGGAAGAGATGGCGGTTATCGTAAAGGAAAAGGGAATGAAAAGTCCTGATGGCAATGAACTTGGTGCGCCAGCACAATTCAATATGATGTTTAAGACGCATGTTGGTGCAACGGATGACGAAGAATCGATTGCATATTTGCGCCCAGAGACAGCACAGGGAATGTTTACAAACTTCAAAAATATCGTCGATAGTTTTTCGCCTGACCTTCCATTCGGGCTTGCACAGATCGGCAAGAGCTTCCGTAACGAAATTAGTCCAGGTAACTTTATTTTTCGCTTACGTGAACTAGAAATCATGGAGCTTGAATACTTTATTGATTCAAAAGAATGGGTGACGTTGTTTGAATCATGGCTAAAATTCCAGCTCGAATGGTTTGAGGCTCTAGGCCTTGATGCGGATAAAATTAAAGAGCATGAAGTTCCAGCAGCCGATATGGCCCATTACAGTAAACGTACAGTTGACTATTTTTACAATTTTCCATCTATTGGCTTTCAGGAGTTAGCGGGTCTTGCGTATCGGACGGATTTTGACTTAAAGAATCACCAAGAGCAGTCCGGTAAAAAAATGGAATATCGACCAAAAGATGGTAGTCAGCCATTTATTCCGCATGTTATTGAACCAACATTTGGCCTTGATCGTCATGTTATGGCTGTACTATCGAACGCTTACTCAGAGGATGAAGTAAACGGCGAGAAGCGTATCGTTATGAAATTCCCGGAGCACTTGGCGCCAGTCAAATACTGCGTTTCGCCACTTCTGAAAAACAAGCCGGAACTTGTCGCAAAAGCTCGTGAAGTCTATCGAATCCTCAAGAAAAAGCATGGCAATGTTATGTGGGATGATAATGGTAACATCGGTAAACGTTATCGCCGACAGGACGAAATCGGCACGCCGTATTGTGTTGTGATTGATTTTGATACACTCGACGATAATTCTGTGACAATTCGTGATCGTGATACTACTGAGCAAACAAGAGTTGAGATTGGCAAGCTCATATAACTATGAGCCACTAAAATAACTCTGGTGGATTTGATGAATATGCAAAGAAGCAAAAGGGTCACGCTGCTAACTCGCTTGAACGGGCTTTTGAAAAGCTTCGGGAATGTCAGCATAAAGCAATTGATCGTATGAGTAATTATCTAGATGATAATATTTTACGGGAACTTCATGATGAAATTGATGAACAAAACGAACTAAGCGATACAACATTCGAAAATCTTGAGCGAATCCATCCTGGTGCATCTGCGCTTTATAAACTTGAGAGGTATCAATCATTCGAGGACCGTACAAAAGAACGCAAAAAAGAATATCGGAAAGCGGCCGGACGAGCCTTCTTGCGTGGGCTTTCTTTCGGTGCTTACGATGGACGGTAGTAAATCAGAGGTTAATTCGAAGTGATATAATTAATGATATGCATAAACTTTTTCATCGATTCAGCCGCAAAGATAACATAAACATTCTTCGTCGTGAATTGGCGCTGGCACACACATGTATTGCACTTCTTGCACTCATCATCATTGCGCTTTTGTCGATAGTTGATGGCATCAATGGAAGCCTGATTACCATTATAGATACGCTACTGGGTATTGTAGCCATTATTTCGATTAGTATTGTTTTCTATATAGTCAAAACAAGGAAATAATTCTCGAATAGCCTGTATAATAGAAGTATGATAGCTATAAAGCTTTTCGACCTTAGGGTGAAACTGGCAATCGTTAAAATCGATAGATTTGGCAGTCTATGAAACCACTAGTATCATTTGGAG
>JBAQWG010000029.1:0-25303 GCA_049298775.1 Saccharimonadales bacterium (SeqCode) | reverse complement strand
TCCCGAAGAATGAGCTTTTAGTTGTCTCTCTCTCTCTCGAATTTTTCGTTGTGATTAGCACTACGTGTCTCCCTCTTTAGAATCTTTATTGGTAGTTTATAGCATGAGGGGGATGGGGGTCAAGAGGAAGAATTTTTCGACCTAATATAACACGCTAAATTACCTCGCGTCTTTTGGAATCTTCACTTGCTTCAATGCTTGGACTTTTTTGGCGAGACCAGCTACCTTATCCCATGAAGATCCATCAGAAAGCACCGTCAACGCGTATGTACCGTAATTTGTACTATTAACAAAAGCTGTATCATTATGAACGGTATCATTTTCGCCAATTATATGTGAGACTTGTTGACCCTTACCTGCACCAACTGGAATACCTTCATTGTTTCTAACCGACCTAATAGCACTAAGTATTTTCTGTCCACCTTCAGCGCGAGCAATTGTATTCTTAAACAGTCCAACCATCAGTTTATGAACATCATTAGCGGATGTTATCGTATCCTCACCTGCAAATTTAGTCCTTGTCAGTCCTAATCCTGCAGCTCGCGATGTTAGCGTCTCGTAACCAAAGTGATCATAAAATCCGACACGACAACCTTCGTCAAATTTCTGTAACATGTCCTTGAAACACTCAAGTGCATTCGTCTCGCCGCTGATGATATCAACCGGCCGTGCCGTTTTTGCTGCTTCCTCCATAACTTCAGTATAGGCAAGATATAGCGAATGCACCCCACCTGATTTTATCGGCGTATCGGCATTATATGATGCACTACGGGGATGAGATACGCCGTTCAACTCAGTGAACGCCAGGCCCCATACACCCGGATTGTCCTGCGCATACTGCGTCAAAAGCGCCGTAAATCCAACACTAGTTGGCGAATAACTACGACTATAGACTAAAGTAGGACCAACCTCTTGTGTCGCCCCGACTGCTGTTTGCTTTTTGCTATTGCTATAATCTTCGACTGACTGTGAAGCTTTTACCATATCGAGCGTCCGACCATTTGCACCATTAACACGTGAAGTTTCTTTAAAATCTAGCGTACTAATCTTGCTTACGCCTGGTTTCTTGATTAACTTTTCTGCGATTCCTTGATTTAAATATTCTTCCATGCGCTTTTGATTGACACTGAATTTAATACTAGCTGTCTGATTGGCGCTATTATCGATTACCTGAGCAGGTACATCAGCTCTAAAATCCAACCAACTCAACACGACCCTACCCGGTATAGTATCGCTTGATGTATCAACAGTAATTGGCATAGGATTGACAAAGCGACCGTTTAACTTTGCAGCTAAGTCGCGCGCCATATCATCAGTCACTGGAGCTGGCGTTTCATCAATTGAAATACGAATTGTATTTTGTACACCAGAGTCCGGTTGTACTTCGGCTAACTTTTGCTGAAGCAGAGTAATATCACATTTACCACCCGCAACCGATGGAACTAATTGCAACTGACTTTCAATAAGTTTTAATGATGCGTTCTGGAATGGAATACTACAATCACTACCAACCTTGCTTTGGGTATAGTCAGAAATTTTGTTTTTGTCATAAGTATAGGCAATTTCTCCTGGCTTACCGAGTGATGGTGCCCACCAGATAGAACCAGGAATAAAGCGAAGGTATATAGGGTAAGTAATTGCGCTTAAACGCTCTGTATTATCGACACCTATGCCAACCTCGCTCATTTTCGGCGATTGAAATGCGGCTCCATTGTGACCAAAAAATATATCAAGTTTGATATCTCCATACAAGCCATCAAGTTTTTTGGCGGCATCAGCATATTTCAACCCACCAACATTTACACCGTCAACCACCGTACCTGGTATGAGACGGCTACTTGGATAAACAATCTGATAAATAGTCTGGCCGAGAATTAAAATAACAATAAAAATCAAAACCAGCAGTTTCCAATGCTGCTTAAGCCAATAGTTAAGCTGGAGAGAATTCATTACACTCGATATTATAGATTATACTTATGCTTTTGTGAACTACATAGCCGGTTGAGACCGGAGAGCTTCAATCTGTCGCGTCAAATCAGCAATCGCTCCCCAACTACTACCGTCTGTCATAATCGTCAAAACGTAGGTTCCATTCGGGCTGTAAACAACTCCGGAGTCATGCAACAAGCCGTCCAAAAATCCGACTTTATCGGCAACCGCTACTTTTGCTCCAGCCGGAATTCCCTGACGGAAAATATTTCGTTTCATAGCTGAAATCAATCTATCAGTACTGTCTGACGATAATAACTGACCCACATACAGCGACCCGACAAATGTCGTTAAGTCACCCGCTGTTGTCTCAGGGTAATCACCCAAAAATCCACTTCGGCTCAATCCAATTGCCCTCATCTCATTTGTTATAGTCTGAAAGCCTATCTTATTTAACAATGCTTCAGAGCAGGCATTGTCAGATTTAACTATCATATCGTCGAAACATTTAGTCAGATCTCGTCCACCATTTATTTGGTCCGTCCAATGGAATTGACGAGATTCTATTCGTTTGAGTGTACTGTAGGCAACAAATAGTTTGTACGTACTAGCAGTACGGAATATTTTTGTATCTTGATAAGTAGCGCGACGACCCTTGCCGTCAATCTCAGCCAAACTAACACCAAATACACCTGGATGTGACTGAGCAAACTGAGTAATTAAAGCGGTTAATCCGGTATCCGTAGCTGAATAACTCCGGTTAAACACGGGCGTTGGCGCAACCGCACGAACTTGGGCGACCAACGGTTCGCTTGATCCCGCCAGCCATTCATTAATTACGCGTATCGTAGACTGAGCGTCGAGTGCTTGACCAGTCGAGCCATCGACGCGACTAACTTCAGTAAAGTCATATGTAGTTATACGACTAGTTCCAGGTTTGATGACAACCTTGGGAGCCAATTCCTTATCCAAAAAGTCAGCCGATCGACTCACATTAACTTTTGCTACCAATCCGCTATCCGGTGCCTCAAAATCTAACCACGTTAGGAATGTTTCTTGCGGGACAACTACAGTACTAGTACCCGCCCGAATACTAACGTCTTTCGATTTATCGGTCAGTTGTTTAATAAATGCAACAGCTACTGGATTCTGGAGTAACGCCGGACGGTTGTTCATCGGTACTCTGACCGCATAGTCATTCAACCGAGGATTCATTTTGCCTAATAGCTGTTCGACATCAGATAGTTTGCATGTTCCACCGTCAATCGCTGGTAAAACTTTTAACTTTTTATCTTTGTATTCCACTGATACATTTTGTGGCTTGACATCACATGACTGCCCTAATTCTTTTTGAACATATTCACTCGCCTTTTTAACGTCATGTTTGTACGTCGGAGCCACATTTGCAGAGACCAAATGCGCCCACCAAAGTGATGTTGGTATCAGGCGCAACCAGAATGAATATGACTTCGCTTGCACCTGAGACTTAGTGCTAATTGACAAGCCAATGTCGCTTGGAACTGGCTGGCGATAAGCTTTGGGATTATTAGCAAAATAAAGCCCAATTGGTAGCTTCTGGTATTGTTTGTCCAATTTGCTAGTGACCGCGTCAACCGGCTGTCCGCCAACATCAACACCATCAATTGAAGAATATAGCGACAGACTACCCCAAGGAAATATCATTTGAATGATCAGCAGCACAAATACAACCGATCCTAGGATATACAAACCTATCTTTCGCCAATGTAATCGAACTCTATCACCAAGCGTATTTTGGCGCTCGCGACCCACTCTGTAACCGTATCTACCGTTCACTTTGATAGTATATCAGCTGACAGAAGTGTTAGCGCTTGACGCAATATATCGAGTTCTTTTTTGTCAGCCCCAGCCGTTTCTCGTTTGGTAATTTCAGCACCTAGCCACACCAAATGGTCATTATCAACACTATCGGATATTGAAGCTATTCTCACTGATCGGGCTGATTTATCTGATTTAGTTAGATATCCTTTGGCAATTAATCCATCTATGTGCACAGCGACAGTCGAAACAGATTTATACCCTAGGGCAACCATACTTTCACGATAGCTCGGGGCATAGTTATGCTCATTTAAAAAATCACCGATAAATTGCAGAAGTTCCTGTTGTCGTTTAGTTGCTCGTTCGCGTGTCATGTTTTTTCCTTACCTTTTTACCATCTATGGGTGCAGCAATTGCAATCGCTGCTAACCCCCACCATACAATACTAACCGTATCATCAGTCCAAACTGGTAATAACAAACCAATAATTGCTAGTCCAATGCCACTGCCAAAAACACCGAGTGCCAATGCACTTTTCCTTCGTTCCCAAAGTCGTCGCAGTACCTCAACAAATAGCCAGCCAAATAGTAATAGCCCTAACCATCCAGTCTCGTGAGCGACAAGTAAATAGTTATTTTCAATTATAAGTGGCTCATTGCCAAGTAATGAGGCAGACCCCGTACTACCAACTCCCGCGCCAAATGGTTGCTGAAGTACTCTATTTGTGCCGTCAATCAATGACATTGCATGGCCGGCATTGGAATCAATAACCGTTCCTGTTGACGGGTTATCGTGTAGAACAATGTTCTTAACAAGATGAGTATCGCGGAACATGGTCACTACTAAAGCGACGACAATAGCCACGACGCCAAGCGACACAAGAAGTTGTTTTCGTATTTTACTTGTTACCGAAATTATAATAATTACAATAATGGTAGCTATCGCTCCGATAACGCTACTACGAGAATAGCTAGCGCCCAATACTAAGCCTGTTGCTAGTGCGGCTCCGCTAGCGAGCCACCATCCCCTCCGACCCAACTTCCAACGAACCGCAGCGGCCGTAAGTAAACCTACGACAATAACAGCATAGGCACCGAGAGGGTTGGGGCCACGGAGTGTACTATTAATACGAATAAATGTCGAGTTACCATCAACAGTCAAATAGGGATAAATTGTCGTACTACTATATCCAATATGTGTCAGGATATCCTTAGGCAACACAAGCAACTGCAAGATAGCGAATCCAATCACGACGACTGCACCACTCAAAAAAACCGTGATAAATAAGCGTCGATAACGTGGATATAGCTTTATTGTGCCGTAAACCAAGACAAAGTATAAAATAAACCGCAGATCTATAAGCAGACCAGCCTCAGCTGCTTGTAGTCCACCATTGGCCGACGGATTGAACAGCGATATTAGTACTAAATGCAATCCAGTGTAGACAAGACAAAGTTGGATGAGGCGATCAGACAGGAATTCATCGAGCTTCTTTTGTTGCACAGTAATGACAAAAAGAATAATCAATGCCAATCCCATCAACAGCTCTTTCCACGACTTTATAATAAGCTCGTGAGCTGGCCACATAGTTCCCAGCCACACAGTCAACGGTGCGTGCACAACTACCCCCCCAGCAACCACCAAGAGAAGGCCAACGAGAATACGTTCAAGTAACCGAGACTTCATAGACTTAGTATACCCCACTGTATCAGCGGTAAGGTGTTATAATAATGACTAACTATGCCGACCAAAAATACTAAGTTTTACAGTTTGATCCTAGTGTTGGCCGACATGATCATTCTTCTCGCCGCCTTTTCTTTGGCATACGTCCTACGTGTTCAGTATGACAACCGACCCCTCCTCGCTACCGTCTATGCCGTAGACTACATCCAAGCCTTCCTCGTAATCGTCCCGATTTGGATACTGATTTTTGCCTCACTCGGACTCTATAGCTCAAGCACCTACAATCGTCGGCTTGTCGAATGGGGCAAGATCGCACTCGGTGCATTCATAGGCATCCTCGTTGTTATTGGATGGGAATATGTTAGTGGCAAACACATCTTTCCTGCACGCTTAGTCGCCCTCTATGCATTTGCTGGATCATTTATTTTCCTATTACTCGGGCGTGAAATCTTGCGTCTCATCCGCGATATTATGTTCCATCTCGGCAAAGGTGTTAGTCGCGTACTTATCATCGGCAACAGTGAAGCAACTCGTGACATTGCTGAAAATCTCTCTCACACTGCGAAAAGTGGTTACAATATCGTTGCAATCGCTGGACCAGCGCGAGTCATACCTGAAAATCTCAGAGTAGAGCACTTCAGTAGTGTCGAGACAGCCCTAAAGCGCGTCAAAGAAATGCGCATTAATACAATAATTCAAACTGATCTTTACGACAGTGCTGAACGCAACCAACGTATTCTTGGTGCAGCGCAAATCAATCACATTAGCTATAGCTTCATTCCTGGCGAACCAGAATTCTATACCGGAAAAAATACCGTCGATGTATTCCTTGGCTACCCGATGATTTCTGTCAGTCAAACACCACTTGTCGGATGGGGTGCAATTGCAAAATCAATATTTGATAGTATTGTGTCACTGATACTTCTGATTATTTTGTCACCCATATTACTTCTACTTATAATCTTGCAAAAAATCCTTAACCCTGGTCCAATCTTTTACATTAGTCGTCGCCTCAGCCAATTTAGCCGCCCTGTCCGCCTGATAAAATTCCGCAGCATGCGTCCTGAGTTTGGTAAGCGTGATGCAGCCGATGAATTCAGAGAAATGGGACGTGAAGATCTAGCAATTGAATATGAAAAAAATCGCAAAGTAAGTTATGATCCACGCGTCACAAAATTCGGTAAGTTTCTGCGTGATACATCACTAGATGAATTACCTCAGCTGTTTAATGTATTGCGCGGTGAATTAAGCTTGGTTGGTCCACGCCCAATCTTACCGCAGGAGGCAACTTTTTCACCTTCCCGCACCGCACTTCTTCATAGTGTAAAATCGGGAGTAACCGGACTCTGGCAGGTTAGTGGACGAAGTAATTTGTCGTTCGAAGAACGAATCGAGCTCGAGATGTTTTATGCACAAAACTGGTCATTCTGGTTAGATATTAAAATTTTATTTAAGACGGTGGCGGTCGTAATACGAAAAACAGGAGCAAAATAGTGACCGTACCCAAAGTTGCAATCGTCGCCGACTGGCTAACAAACATGGGCGGTGCTGAAAAGGTTGTCCTCGCACTTCACGAAGCATTCCCTGATGCCCCTGTATATACCAGCACGTATGTCCCCGAAAAGATGCCCGCGTTCGCCGGAATAGACATTCGAACAACCAAACTGCAAGGCCTGCCTGGCCCACTCAAAAAGTTACATAAATTCTTTCCCATGCAACGCGTCCAAGCGTTCCGCGACCTTGACCTGTCGGAGTTTGATATCATCATCAGCAGTTCCAGTGCAGAGGCAAAACAAGTCCGCAAATCCCGTCCCGACCAAATTCATATCTGCTATTGCCACACGCCAATTCGTTACTATTGGTCACACTACAAGGAATACAAAGCTGACCCAGGATTTGGCAAACTGAATTGGCTCATCCGTTTCGCTATGCCTTTTTTTGTGCCACCACTCAGAAAAGCAGATTATGAAGCTGCTCAAAACGTTGACGTATTCATTGCCAATAGTACGGAAGTAAAGCATCGCATCAAAAAATATTACGGTAAATCTTCGACGGTCATTCACCCACCGGTCGATGTTGATCGATTTGAACCGGCACGAACGCGGGATAATTATTATGTCGCTACAGGCCGTCAGGTTCCCTATAAGCGCATCGACCTGGCAGTCTCCGCAGCCACCGAGCTCAATGTGCCGCTAAAAGTCTTCGGCAATGGTAGCGAGCACGAACGACTCGTCGCTATGGCTGGCCCAACAGTAGAGTTCTTTGCCGATCGATTCACCAATGCTTCGGATTTGGAACTGACAAATGCATTGAACCATGCCAAAGGGTTTCTATTTCCGAGCGAGGAAGACTTTGGTATCGTTGCCGTTGAGGCACTCGCGGCCGGAGCGCCTGTCATTGCACTCGGACGCGCCGGTGCAAAAGATATTGTCGAAGATGGGATTAGTGGCGTTCTATTCCGCGACCAGAACACCGAGAATATCGTCAATGCCATTCGTTACGCCGAGTCGCTCACTTTTCTGCCAGGTACATTGCGTCGGAAGGCAAAACGTTTCGACAAGTCGCTTTTTATCACCAAAATTCGCAAAGTCGTCAGTGATAATTACGTACATAAAACCCACAAGTAAATCACCGCACGGTCACGAAGTAGCCGTTCATTTCTTTTTGCTCTACCCCAGACGCCACAGCAAACGGTTTGTCATACATATATATTGTATCCGCCTTGATGGTTCCGTTTCTCAAATCACCTTTTGCCTCGTTGATCGTCCCCTCAATGTCTGTCGTCGGTTTCCGTGCAAAATACCCAGTATTGAGCGTAAGATTATGCTCAATACTAAACTGTGCGATAGTGATGAATTTGCTTTCGTATAAATCACCTAGATACACGATGTGTTTCCGATTTTCCGTAAGCGTATCCCATTCCGGATTGGATAGTTCTGACACAAACCTTTGATCTTGTACTTGGGCGAAGCGCTCACGGCGTTCTTGTAATTGTGGTGACGCGGTTATATCGACAACTTGCACAATACATATAACGGCGATGAGTATCCGCGCTATTTGCTTGTCTTTCTCAAACCGTATTAGGATATACAGGCTACCGAACAGAATCGCATACCATAGCGGCCATAGTAATCTTGCCGTTACACGAAATATACCCCATACCTTTTCAACAATGGCGGGTAGGTCGATATGGACAATTGGTACTCCCGCAATTTTTACACCTGGGCCAATCGCGGCAATCAGCAGAAGCAACACCACCACACCGACTGCGAGTGTTTTTCTGGGATAGTGACGAATATACATCATGATCTTGTGCCTATATTTCACGGTGGTGATCATCGCAGCCGCAAGCAAAAGTAATCCGCCTAAGCCAACATAGGCAAACATCTCAGGCTTTGTCTGCGCCAACGAAAGACTCAGCACCGACCATCCGTTTGATAGTAGTGGCGCCGCGATATCGTATCCCGCTTCTCCGAATTTCTGCCCGCTTATGGTTGTAAAGGTAAAGCCTCCGATTAGCCAGGTCGTGAGCAGTGCACTTATAATTGGTACAGTTAGACTAACGATTGATTGCCACATGGTTTTGTGACGAATGACCACTGCCACGAGCAACACAAAGACATTCATCGCCAAAAAATACGGATGAATCAACACCGAAAGCGATAATATCACTGACCAAACAATACTGTTTTTTGGCAACTCCCATGCCCGTCCTCGTAGTACCGCATAGACAGCAAATAGTATAATCCAGTGACCTGCTAGTGCCGTGTGAGTAAACATACGCTGGAACACGATTGGGCTTAAGCATATAAATAGTACTGCAGGCACAATCATCCACCAATCTTTCGTCCATCGTCTCACGATCGCTGCTGCAAATGAGCCAAGTGCCGCATAACTAAATAATCCCCATAAACCAAAGTACTGAAATTGTTCCGGCAGCCATCCTGCAAATAATTTCATAGGTACCGCCAGAAGCGGTAACGCATCCATGAATGTTATAGCTAAACCATGTGGGTACGCTAAATCACCAGCAACCCCAATCGGGAACGACCAGGCCGAATTCCGAAAAAACTCCCAGCCAATATAATGTTGTGACAAATCACCACCAGTAAGCAACCAGTCGACATTGGTCGGGATAATGACCTGCAGCCCATAGACCAAAAGAAACACTATCGCTCCGATGAGAGCTCCTACCGCAACGACGAAATACCCCCTTTTGCTCACCCTTCGCCACTCAAGACTCTTCATTACTCTACAGTAACACTCTTCGCCAAATTTCGTGGTTGATCAATATCATTGCCCCGTGCTACCGCAATATGATATGCAAACAATTGCTGAACAACGTTGAGAACAATAGGTGCCAGAATATGTAATTTCGTTTTAACTCGAACAATTGTTTCTGCATCAATTTCCTTTTCACTGCTAGTAATAGCGATGACATGACCACCACGTGCATTTATCTCAGCTAGGTTGCTGATACTTTTTTCGAGTAACCAATTATCTTGTAGCAGTATGACTTCAAAGAATCTATCATCAATCAGCGCTAAAGGACCATGCTTTAATTCTCCGCCCGCATATCCTTCTGCATGGATATAACTAATTTCTTTTAGTTTCAATGCACCTTCTAGTGCAGTTGGAAATAGTGTGTCGCGCCCGAGATATAGTGCATGATCATATTTGGCATACTTGGTCGCAATATCTTTGATACTGTCTTTGTTAGCATCTAGGACACTATTTATTTCATCAGGAAGTATAGCTAGTTCATTGATATATTCGCTCATTTCTTGAGCGCCCGCGCCTTTTGCTTGCGCCAATTGCACACCGAAGATTGTCATGGCTGCAACCTGAGATGTAAATGCTTTAGTGCTGGCGACGGAAATCTCAGGACCGGCGTGGACATAGACACCGCCATCAACTTCACGGGCAATTGTTGAACCAACGACATTTATAACACCAAGTGTTTTTACGCCTCTTCGTTTAATCTCACGTAAGCAAGCTAATGTATCTGCGGTTTCGCCTGATTGACTCACAACAAGCGCGACACTGTTTTTCGGCAAATTAAATGATCGATAGCGTAGTTCTGATGCTATCTCGACATCCACCGTTAAGCCATCGACGAGTCGTTCTAGATAATACGACGCCAACATACCGGCGTAGTAAGCAGTACCGCAACCAATAATAACCACGTGCTCAATTTGCCGTAATTCAGCTGCCGTCATATTCAGACCACCTAACTGGGCACGATTTTCGGCAGGAATGACACGGCCATTAAGTGTTGATGCAAGTGTCACCGGCTGTTCCATAATTTCTTTTAGTAAGAAGTGGTCGTAGCCTTGTTTTTGAATAGCCGACATATCTGCCTCAATCTTCTCTACCTTGGCGCTTAATGGATGTGAGGATAGGTCGCTTAATTCAACTAAGCCGGCCGTACAAACTGCCACCTCACCATCGTTCAAATAAATTGCGTCTGATGTGTGACCGATTAATGCTGATGCGTCACTTGCTATAAGGGTTTCGTCTTTTCCGACGCCGATAATTAGCGGGCTGCCACTACGCGCCACGACAATTTTTCCTGGTTCGCGAGTCGATACAACGGCAATTCCATATGTGCCATCGACGAGTTTTAGAGCCTGCGTAACTGCTGTTTCAAGTGACGAATCCTGATCGTATAACGAGTCAACAAGAGCGGCCAAGACTTCTGTATCTGTCTCACTCGCAAATATATGATTTTTCAGTTCAGCTTTAAGTTCTTTGTAATTTTCAATGATACCATTATGGACCAAAAATATATCTCCAGCTTGGTGTGGATGGGCGTTTGCTTCAGATGGCTCGCCGTGTGTTGCCCATCTCGTATGACCAATCCCAACCGTGTCATTGTTGGTGTGTGTGCGTATCTTTGCCTCGAGTTCAGCTACTTTGCCTTTCGCCCGAATAAGTGTTGGTTCGTCACCAATCGTCACAATACCAGCACTGTCATAACCGCGATATTCTAATCGTTTCAAGCCACCAGCTAGAATTGGTTGAGCTGACATGTTGCCTATATATCCTACGATGCCACACATCAGGTGATATACCTCACGTCGTCAGTATCAAGCCTAAACAAGCCTTCATCGTGGCGCCGTTGATCTAAATAATGTGCGGTGAAACCAATTGATCGACTCAAAACAAAGAGTGCATTAAAGAATTCGATATCCGCTAATTCACGCAGCTCATCTGATCCATATTCAAGCTCCGACTCGAGAATGTCGAGCATGACTGCACCAATAGCACCATCGATATTCAAAATTAGATTACCTTTTTTTGTCGTCGTAATTGCTTCAACTTCACGCGCAAATTTCAAATAACGATCGCCGTTTGAATTACCAGTAAACTGCATAAGTGCCTCTACGCGAGGATCCGGCATATCAATACGATATTTTTTGTGACCAATACCTGATATTATGCCACCTTTGCCAACAAAACTATCGACAAAATCCTTAGCGCTCATTTCGTTGGTTACACCATCGACCCAACCCATACTGGCTGTATTTATCGCACCTCCAAAACGTGGCCCAATCGTCAGCAAACCAGCCGTTAGCGCAGACACCAAATCACGTCCAGCACGAGCCGTCACTATTGTATTCACCGCACCTGATACGTATGGGCCATGATCAACCAGCATCCTAAGGACGGTGTCGGTAAATTGAACTGCCTTCTCTGATTCAACCTGCTTGCCAAGCAAAAGTGAGAGTACAAGCGACGCTAGATTATTGCGCTCAACAGTTGCAATCAATTCATTTCCTAGTAGTTGCATTTCTCCATTTTTGTCACCAGAAATATGACTAATTATCGGTCGCTTCTTGCGACTCTCAACATTCGGATAGATTTGTTCATCATTCATGGTGCTACCTCCATTATCTAACTTTTCCGCAATTTCACCTAGATGATCACATACAACGACTCCACTCTGTCGCAACCGTTCCTTTTTTGCAGATGCCGATTCATCATGTAAAACAGCCATGGCCTTTGCGTGACCAAATTGTGGTGGTGTATCGAATAACTCGGCAACAACACCAGCCACATAGGCGATAATCTTTTTTGTAATTTTACCTTCATCGATCAGTTTTGCAATCTCAAATTCATCGGTACTTCCTAATTCACCAAAATAAATAATTTGCTGAGTCTGCTCATCGGCTTCTGCCATCAGCATTGCTGTCATCGCATCAGTAACCGGAAATCTGTCGCCTCCAAGTGCAATGGCAAATGACACGCCATCGCTATTGCCTGTCGCAATATGAATCAGCTCATTGACCATGCCACCTGACGTTGAAATCACTGCAGTATTACCTGGCTTGATAATCCTTGCGTCGATTATTTGTTGATACTGTGTCCCACCTATTGCGCCAATCTTGGCAAAGCCTGGTAGTAAAATCCCAACCGATGACGGTCCAGCAATTAAGATATTTTTTTCATTCATGAGATTCTTCAACTCCAACGAATGAGCCTCAGGAGTTTGCTCAGCAAAAACTGTAACAATCCTGAGATTTGGTAATTGTGCGACTGCCTCTTTTGTCGAAGACAACACTCGCCTCGCCGACTGTACGTTAATTGCAACATTCAATCTCTCTACAATATTTTTCTTCACCTTATCGAGCGTTGGCACGGCTGAAATAGTTACCTCGTCATTACCCCAAAAATAACGTTCTAGTTTTCGTCCTTGTACAATGATCACTTCGATACTCGGCTTATCTCTTCCAATCAAAAAATCGTAGTCGAGGATTGACTGAATAATGCCCGAATGCGAACCCAGCATAACAATTGTTGGACTTTGCCTCAATTCCGTTAACTGAATCATGAAACCTCCTGAATGACACGCTCGACGGCCATGTCAAGCGTCGTCGCTTGATCATAAACCCCGACTGTCAGTTCGTAATTATCAAGTACATCTTTTATATTCTGCAAACCTTTTTTTTGATTCGGACCACCACGCCTGACAACAATGCGAACACCCTGCTGGTGTAACTGTTTACCAAATTCATCGATAGCTTTAGTGACACCAGTAAATGTCATAGCGATATCCGTAAAGTTCGCAACCGCACCCCCAATAAATAACGCTTTTTTTGATGCCGACGAACGGAGTAATGACTTGATTACTGCCGAAGTGTAAATATACGCTTCTTCTTGCGTCGGATTACCACTATATTCACCGTAGTTTGCCAGTTGCACGCCATAACCTGCACTATAAATCTCATCACAGACAGTTACACTTGCACCACCACCAGAAAGAAGAACAAAAAGTGATCCATTGGGATTAATCATCTGAAGAGCAAAAGATGCTGATGACGACTCGCCCAGTAATGCAACTGTTTTTTCTTCTTCGCTTAGCACGCGTGGTGGATAGCGTAAATCTTTTTCATTCCAACTATCGACGAGTAATATCGCAGTGTCATCAACCTCAACCGCCACATCAAGCAACTGCAATTTAGTTTCGCTCACAATATATGGATTAATTTCAAGTAACGTAAAGTAGTTATCAACAAAAATATTTACGACAGCATGTAACTGGTCAATGGATAAACTGGTCGCCTCAGCTAGTTGGCTCCAATCAGTTCCCTCATCGATAATGACAGTCTCGAGTGTATCTGTTTGATCTTCTATATCAACACCGCCATGAGAACTATAGCTAAGATGCAATCCACGCGTATCTCTCATTACATTCAAATACCGTTCATCCGACTGCTCATGTTCACGATATGGTTCTATGATGAACGATTCGTAACCTTTGTCATGAACATCATCTATCCATTTTTGTACTTCATTCGATTGCAATTGCAGCCCTACCAAACCGTTTTTGAAACGTTTTTTTACTGCCTGGTCTACTTTAACCACATAACTCCCATCATTTGGTATGTCATCCGCATTAGACCAGCCTGCATAATCTATTTCAAGTCCAGCCGTGAGAATTTGTTTTGCACGATATTCTGATAATTTTCGGCGTGGCATATTCATACTATTCTACCGTGTTTTGTTCAAGTAGCCAAAACAGTAAATATTCGTACTCCTACTTTAATTAATGTAAGATGGTATATGATATGGTAACAATCGAACGACTCTCAGCCTATTCAACAGATGATTCAATACAGATTGGTAAACTTATGCCACTTCTCTCAAAACGATTCACTGATTCACCAATTCCCGAATCACTCCTAACAGAAATTATCAATTCGCCATATCACGAACAAATTGTGGCACGTGACGAATCAGGCTCAATTGTTGGTGCCGCCACTTTGAGTGAAACCATAGGGCTTGGAGATGGCCACGAAGGACTTCTAGATGATTTTGCTGTCAATCCAAATATACAAGGCCAGGGAATAGGGCACTTAATTTGGCGTGAAATCATGGCGTGGTGTCGAGAAAAAAATATCAGCGAACTCGTCTTCACTTCACGACCGCAAAAAGTTGCAGCGAATAGATTTTACCTGAAACACGGCGCGGTCGTGCATGAATCAACAATCTATAAAGTAAAAGATTTTTCCTAAGTTTTGTAAAGATGCGTACGATATCGTATTGAACTCAATGTATCTTTTACTTCACGTATTTTCTTTCAATCAGACAACAATGTTTCATGGAGCGTATCTTGATTCACTATCTTATAACTTTGATGGTTTGGATATTGCCTCATAAATCCTACAGGTAGTTTTGGTAGTTTTTTTGAGCTATATTTCATTTCATATGCTCTCAAAACACCCGACTCTTCTTCGACAAGATCAATCTCTCGCTGATCATCATTACGCCAATAGTACGAACGGACTCGACGCTCTGTCGATTGCAAATATTTTAGGCGCTCAATAGTACAAAAGTTTTCCCATAATGCTCCTATGTCATCCCTTGTAGTTAATGGATTGAAATTATTGATAATCGCGTAGCGTATACCCAGATCTATAAAATATACTTTACGTAACCTGCCGATCTCGACACGTTGATTTCGCCTATACTGATTTTGTCGCACAATAATAAAGGCTTTTTCAAGCAAATCAACATATCGCATCACCGTGTCTTTTGAAATACCTAGTGTTGTCGCCAGTTCGTTGTAGCTTACTTCATTACCTATCTGATACGCGAGTAATTGCAGTAATTTTGCAATGATAGTTTGGTCATATTGCACTTGTGGTGCGAAAGCATCTCGGAATACATAGTTGTTCGCAAGGCTATCCAAGCGTTTATGCGCACTTTCAGCAGATAGCGACCACATGGCAGGATATCCTCCACGATCCATCATTACCCGAGCATTTGGTGTAATCTCGTTAGTACTTTTGCTCACCTCAAGCACACTGAGGGGATATAATATAACTTCGCCACTACGACCCGTTAGAGGCTCTGCGACGCTGTTTGCCAAATCAAGACTCGAAGAACCCGTTACCAAAAGGTTAATTTTAGGATATGTATCATGGAGTAATTTGATAGACAGACCGATATTTTCCACCCGCTGACCTTCATCTATAATAACCAAATCGGCATCACCAACATACGCTTTTAGCTCCGTAGCCGACTTATGTCGTAGACTTTCAACAACATCTGGATTATCGCACGTGAGATACAAAGGCCTTTCATACTCCTTGGCTATCTCATTAGCCAAGGTCGTTTTTCCAACCTGCCGTGCACCATATACTATAGCCACCAGTCCCGATTGAAGGATTTTTCGAACATTCTTATACTCTAATCGTTGTATATACATATATCAATAATAGCATAAAAACCCGATTATTGCTAGTCTATGTGCAATAAACACCCGATTATTGATAGTCAGTTGCCTTAAAACATCCGATTATTGATAGTCAGCAAGCAAATAGTTTACAATTTATTGCCTCGTGACATCTATAAATCCCCGTAATATGTGTATTTAGGGGAATCACAATCCCTCAAATATTGCTTTTACTCGACTTACGCAAAACCTCGTGCTCTCCAGGGTGCACTAGTCCGAGATGAAAACAGTTTTCTCTGAGTGAAAGGTAACTGTAGTTACCTTGAGCGATGAAAAACTGCTTTTCAACCGGGCTGGTGTGGCCTGGAGGTGCAGGGATTTTGCGTAAGTCGAGTTTACGACAAAGAATGGACAGAAACGTACACCGATCAGGCGGATTGGTCAATCATCACCCCTGACACAATATATGATTTCACCCAACAATAAGCACCGTAAAAAGATGCGTACGGATATGTATTGAACCTGAGATATCTTTACTTACTGCTGAATTTTTTTCGCTATCTCACCGACACGCGGGCTCAAATCCTTACGAGCAACCAACAACCCATCCTTTGTATTCACCACAACTATATTATCTAAGCCAATCACAGCAATATGCTTACCTGGCTCTTCGTTACGAATAAATGTATTCTCTACTTCGATTTCGTGAATATTTTCACCTTTAAAATAGTTACTTCGCTCATCTGATTGATTTGCCTCATGTAAATCCTTGAAATTACCAACATCCATCCAGTCAAAGCTCGCTGATACGACCGCAAGACTCTGTGCTTTTTCAATCAACGCAATGTCAATCACTTGATTATCAAGCTTTAGATATGCATTTTTATAGTCATTAGAAGTGAGATTTTCAATTGCGGATAAACTTTTATAAGTAGCCATCAATTCAGGGGCACTCCGTTGCATCTCGTTCAGGAAGGTGTCAACCGAACCAACAAAGTACCCGCAGTTCCATAGATAATTACCTGATGCAACATATCGTGTTGCCGTTTCAAAATCCGGTTTCTCTTTGAACGACTCGACGTTATAAACACCGCTATCTTCATCAATAACCCCATCACGCTCAATATAGCCAAATCCAGTGGCAGGAAAGGTTGGTTCAATCCCAATCAGAGTGATTTCATTCTTCTCTGTAGATATCCTAGCCGCAAGTCGGAACGATCGTGCAAAGCCGGCAGTATCGCGAATATGATGATCCGAATGAATAAAGGCAATTGGCTCATCATGCGCATGGCGACGGGCGACAACATCTAGCCCCATCATGATACAGTGTGCCGTCCCGCGACGGCCTGGTTCGATTATAAATGCATCGTCTTCAAGCTCAGGTAATTGCTCACGCACACGATCTGAGTGACTAGCTTCCGTCACTATATAGATACGATCATCCAGACGCTTTGCTCGGTCATACGCCTGCTCTACCATGGTTCGTTCGCTTGTTAATTTCAAAAGATGCTTTGGAAATTCAGGTGTCGAGAGTGGCCATAGACGCGTACCAGACCCTCCAGCAATAATCACAGTAATCATGTAACTATTGTACAATGAAGTAATGGAAATGAATTTTTGTCGTCGTTGTGGTTCGCGTCTCACCGATAAAACAAACGGTGTCTACGTCTGTGAAAACGGACACACACTATTCGCCAACTCAGCGCCAACAGTTGGTATGTTTTTCGTCACAGACGACAATCAAATATTGCTATCCGTTCGAGGAATCGAACCGCTTAAGGGTATGCTCGACACGCCAGGTGGTTTCGTAGATAGTGCCGAGACTTTCGAAGAAGCGTTGGCTCGCGAATTACAAGAAGAACTCGGACTTGATGATAGCCAGTACGAAACACCAAAATATCTATGCTCTGCAAGTTCAGAATATCTCTATCAGAATGAAAATCGAAATGTTCTGACAGTATTCTTTTGGTCCAAGCTACATCCCGGTGCTCAGCCTGTTGCCGATGATGATGTCGCTGATATAAAATTCGCCCCTGTTAATGATATTAATATTGATGAAATCGGTGGTAGGGATATCAAGACAGCTCTTGCTAAAATCCGAGAAATATTGTTGTAATTACCACATTATTTAGCTTTAGGCATTTCTACAATGGACGCACCTCTTGGCAAACAGGTATACTGTATCTATGACAAAGATGCTAGTTACAGGTGGTGCAGGGTTCATCGGTGGAAACTTTGTACACTATACGCTCAAAAACCGTCCCGAATACGAAATAACTGTTATCGACAAATTAACCTACGCAGCAAATCCAGAAACACTCGATAGTGTTTTGGATAAAATAAAATTTGTTACAGGTGATATTTGCGACCGTGAACTTATGGATAAGCTTGTTTCCGAAACAGACATTGTTGTTCATTTCGCAGCTGAGTCACATAATGATAACTCTCTCCGTGATCCATGGCCATTCCTTCAGACAAATCTTATGGGTACTGCAACCATTCTCGAATCTATCCGTAAATACGGCAAAAGACTTCACCACATTAGCACCGACGAAGTTTATGGTGATCTCGAACTCGATGATCCACACAAATTTACTCCCGAAACACCATATAACGCTAGTAGTCCCTACTCATCGACCAAAGCCGGCAGTGATTTGTTAGTCAAAGCCTGGGTTCGTTCGTTCGGGATTCACGCAACAATCAGCAACTGCTCGAACAACTATGGTCAATACCAACACATCGAAAAATTCATCCCGCGCCAAATCACCAACATCTTAAGTGACATTTCACCAAAACTATATGGTGCGGGCGAAAACGTCCGTGACTGGATTCATGTCGATGACCATAACAGTGCCGTTAATTCAATCATCGATAAGGGTCGTAGTGGTGAAGTCTATCTCATTGGCGCCAATGGCGAGGAGAACAACAAATACGTCCTTGAAACAATCCTTGAACTCATGGGTAAACCCAAGGATGCCTACGAACACGTCAATGACCGCCCAGGACATGACATGCGCTATGCAATCGACGCAACCAAACTTCGCCAAGAATTAGGCTGGGAACCACAATATACTGACTTGCGTGCTGGCCTGCAAGCAACTATCGACTGGTACACGGCAAACGAGGACTGGTGGCGTGCAGAGAAAGCTAAAGTTGAAGCCAAATACGCCGAACAAGGGCAATAGAAAAAAGATACGTCAGGTTCAGTACAGTACCGCACGTATCTTTTCTGCCTACCATTATAATGGACAAATTGTACCACTTAGTACCGCCGATGATATACTAACTACGATATGTCAGAACTCGAATTTAGCAAAGAATTAAAATCATACGAAACCTCAATTGATGGCCTCGCTGTCTACGACCTGACCGTTCATGGGGATAGCCGTGGCTGGTTCAAAGAAAACTGGCAACGCGAAAAAATGACTGCTCTTGGCCTACCTGATTTCGGTCCAGTCCAGAATAATGTGTCGTTCAACGAAAAGGCTGGCGTGACTCGCGGACTCCACGCTGAACCTTGGGACAAATTTGTCTCTATAGGTAAAGGTAGCGTCTTCGGTGCCTGGGTTGATATCCGTGAAGGTAGTCCAACGTTTGGTGAATCGTTCAGCGTCGAGCTAGATCCAACCAAAGCAATCTACGTGCCTCGTGGTGTTGCAAACGGTTTCCAGACACTCCAGGACGAAACGGTCTATATGTACCTTGTAAATGATCACTGGTCACCAGACGGCGAATACGCATTCGTCAATTTGGCCGATCCAGCTCTCGGTATAAACTGGCCGATTGATTTAGAATTGGCCGAGATGTCCGACAAGGATAAGGCGCATCCACTTCTCAAAGATGCGCAGACTATAATGCCAAAGAAAATTCTCATTACTGGGGCGAATGGCCAGCTAGGACGTGCGCTTCGTGAGAAATTTCCTAATGCCGAATTTGTCACTCGTAAAGACTTAGATATTACTAGCGACATAGCACAAGCCCGCCGCTGGAAAGATTACAGCACTATCATAAATGCAGCCGCTTACACCAAAGTTGATCTTGCTGAGACAGAAGGTAAACAGGACGCATGGAAGGCAAACTACCTCGCAGTAAAAGCCCTTGCCGGAATTGCTCTTGAGAATAATATCACGCTAGTTCATATATCATCTGACTACGTTTTTGATGGTACGCAAACCGAACATACAGAAGATGAAGTATTCACGCCACTCGGTGTTTACGGTCACACAAAAGCATACGGTGATATTGCCGCCGCATCCACCAAGCAACATTACATTATCCGCACCAGTTGGGTTGTGGGTGACGGCAAAAACTTCGTCCAGACCATGAAATCCCTCGCCGAAAAGGATGTGAAGCCAACAGTCGTCAACGACCAGATTGGTCGACTAACATTCACGCAAGACCTCGCAGCCGCCATCAAACATCTGGTTGACTCACATGCCAAATACGGCACCTACAACCTCTCCAACGATGGTGAACCCGCCAGCTGGGCCGACATTGCCAAGGAAGTGTACGAACTATCTGGCAAATTGCGCGACGACGTAACGCCGGTAAGCACCGAGCAATATTACGCCGGCAAAGAAGGCATCGCCCCCCGCCCATTACAAAGTACCCTCGATCTAACCAAGATCAAATCGTCCGGCTTCACACCACGTGATTGGCACGACGCTCTCCGTGATTACCTAAAAAGTAACTAGTTGCAATTGTCATTCTGAACTTGATTCAGAATCCAAGCCACTTTCGCGTTTTTGAATCTTCTTGACCACTTCGTCAAAGTCAGACTCAAATAATTTATCCTGAATAACACGAAATTTATCGTATTCCTTTTCGGCAATAGCTTTCGCGGCGGCAGCGCTCACTTTGCCGGGGTCGTTCAATACCTCATATTCGTTAAACTGCAAAAAAGCATCCAACTTTGTTGCCCAGTCGGTCATCTTCATAACAATTCCACGCTGCGCCTGGTTCTCCGCATAGTCAAGATACATTGTAACAACCCGATTTAATTCCTGTAATTCATCCTCGCCAAGATAGTTTTTACCCACAGACACATCTGTTTTTAGTACTTTTCCTTTTGGTGAATTTCGCCAGGTCTGCAACCCCATGTGTGACTTTTTTGAGTCAGCTTTACTGGCAATCAGTTCTGCAGCCGTTTGTCCATGAATCGCCCAGTGCAACTTATTCTGCACCGTCGCATAGAACTCTTTCGTTGTTGGCGCATCCTTGTCATAATCAATCGCCGTCGTATAGATATCTGTTACCTTCTGATAAAACCGTCGTTCACTGGCACGAATCTCACGGATTTGTTCCAGCAATTCATCAAAGTAATCTTTACCGAAATGCGAACCGTTTTTCAACCTTTCACCATCCAGCGCATAGCCTTTGATGATGAAATTACCAAGTGTCTTCGTCGCCCACATACGAAACTGAGTAGCCTGCTGTGAATTAACTCGGTATCCTACGGATATGATTGCGTCGAGATTATAAAAATTAACTTCTCGTTCTACTTTTCGATTCCCCTCATGTTGAACTACTCGAATTTTTCGAGTAGTTGGATCCTCTGATAACTCACCACTCTCGAATATCTCTCTGAGGTGATACCCGACCGTATTTGCCTCTATACCAAACAACTCTGCCATCCGCTTCTGAGTCAGCCATACAGTCTCATCCTGAAAAAACACCTCCACTCTTACATCACCATCCGGACTGGTATATAGCAGGAAATCAGATTTATTATCCGTGTCATCGGTCATATATGCACCAGTATAACAAATACAAATGACAAGAGGAGCTCGCGAATAACATGCTACAACAATTAGTACGAAAGGCCGGGCGTTCCGGATTGGATCGTCAAAGGAGCATTCCTAGCAATTATCAAAAGAGACGTCATGGCGTCTCTGTTCTTTATTTTAATTCCACGCCCTTGTCATTCCAGACTTGATCTGGAATCCAGTAATTAATATTATTTACCGTGCATGAAATCCCCGTAATCTACGTATTTGCGGGAATCACAATCCCCCAAATATTGATATTTGCTTAATGCTTAATATGTAATTACCGCTTTCTTGTACACAGCAAGAAGCAGGCTGGTATCACCCTCAAATGCACGCTTGTCTGCAGTTATAAGTTCTTCAGATGAAACCTGGCTGTAGTCGAGCAAGTACCCGGCATTGTCAGCAAGAATAATGGGGAACAAGCGAATTGCACGGCCATTGCCTTCGCGAAATGGGTGAACGGCATTGAGTTCAGCAGAGAGGTTGGCTATCTCACTAATGTACGTTTCTTTCTCAATATCCAACAAGTACGACTTGGTATTTAACTCATCAAAAACCCTTTTTGATTCTGACACTATGAATTGTGCGTAAGCAAAAGGGGTTCTGCTGTCTGATTTTGTGATGTCTACCGTGCGTATTTGTCCAGCAAAATCGTAAATATCCTCGAAGAGGACTTTGTGGATATGCTTTAGATACTCAAAATCAAAGTTATGAGGATGAGCCTCATCAAGCAGCCGAGCGGTCTTTTCGGCGACAATATCCTGTTCGGCCGCTTGTAGTGCCTCGGGGTCGGAAATACCCAGCTTGTTATCTAACAAGCTCTCGTTATCCGTGAAGTAGCCCACCACGGACTACCCTTTTGGCGCTTGAAGGTGCTTTTCAAGAATTTTTGTTACTGCGTCAAAGTTAAACCCCTCAGCTTCCATGCTACGGGCGACACTGGCGATAAGTCGTTTTTTCTTTTCAGATTTACTCATAGCATAATTATATCAAATTCCAGAGGTATTTTCTACTACGTCGCCCAGCTTCCTCATGGAGGATTATGATATACTGGTATCTGTTAATATTTCGTATATCTTTGTGGAGGAGGTTTAAGTGAAAGGTATCATTTTAGCTGGCGGTTCCGGCACACGTCTATGGCCAATTACCAAAGGTATTAGCAAACAGCTGATGCCAATCTATGACAAACCAATGGTCTATTACCCCCTGACGACCCTGATGTCTGCTGGTATCCGTGACATATTGATTATTACAACGCCCGACGATCAGGCCTCATTCCAGCGCCTACTCGGCGACGGTTCGCAATGGGGCGTCAACCTGCAATATGCCGTCCAGCCTTCACCAGACGGCCTGGCGCAGGCATTCATCATCGGCGAGGAATTCATCGGTGACGACAAAGTCGCACTCGTCCTCGGCGACAACATCTTCCACGGTCACAAATTGAGCGAATCGCTCAAAAAGTGTACCGATCCAGATGGCGGCATCGTATTTGCCTACAACGTGTCTGACCCAGAACGCTACGGGGTCGTTGAATTTGACGATAACTTGCAAGCAATCTCCATCGAGGAAAAGCCAGCTCAACCGAAGTCAAACTACGCTGTTGTCGGCCTCTACTTCTACGACAACGACGTGGTAGACATAGCCAAAAACGTCCAACCATCCGAACGCGGCGAACTAGAAATTACAGCAATCAACGAAGAATACCTGAAGCGCGGCAACCTAAAGGTCACCACACTCAACGACGGCGACGTCTGGCTCGACACCGGCACAATCGACAGCATGACTGATGCAGCCGATTACGTGAAAGTCCTGCAAAAACGCACCGGCCAGATTATCGGCAGCCCAGAAGCTATCGCACAAGAAGAAGGATTTATAAGCGCCGACAATCTCATCACGCTCGCGCAGCCGCTCATTAAATCCGGCTACGGCACCTATCTCGAAAAAGCCGCCAATAAATAGATACAGTCGCTATTGTTTATCTTTCGATATGTTTTCGTTACCACCAAGTATAACGTCTGGATCAAGACCCGCTTTGGCACCCAGCAATCCCACATCAAGCAGAAACTACCTCTCGCAACTTCACGATCAAACCGCGCGGAACATGTTTCGATAATACTTTATGCATTAAGTATAAATAGCTTGTTTCTAACAGATACAAACTTGTAAAATTAGTCTCCCTCTTTTATATATGTATATAGGGATAATAAATAATATGCGTCTGGAGAAATCACAAGAAAAATTAACCGCCAAACAATATGGCTTGCTCGTGCTGCTGTATAAATTCCGCTACATATCAATACCTCTCTTAACTGAATACAAAAACCTAAAATCAAATTCCTTACAAAGAAACTTCGATAACCTGCTAGAAAAAGAACTGATCGAACGGCAATATGACTTGTCGTACAAGATAGATAGAGTACCTGCTGTCTATTACCTGGCCAAAAAGGGAATCGCTTTCTTAAAAAAAGATGACCGGCTCAATACCAACGTCCTACACTCCTACTACAAAAATAAATCACTCAGCTCTGCCTATATACGACACAAACTGGACGTTCTGACGGCGTATAACGCCCTGAAAGCCTGCTATAGGGATTCTTTCCGTATGTTCACCGAACCCGAGCTCAGCGCCTTTGAGGACTTTCCTGACACCAAGCCCGACCTGTTCCTACGATCGGCTGACGGTTCCAAAGAGTATTTCATCGTGCTGGCACACGATGCCCAGCCGTTTCTTATCAGAAAACAGCTGGCTGAATATATCGAACATAGCGAAGAAGAAGGTTGGGAGGTATCAAACAAGTACCCGACACTGCTTTTTGTCTTTGCCGACAACGGAAACGAAACCCGGTTCATGCAATACGCCAAAGGCCTACTGGAAAATGCCGGAATAGACGAGGATGAATTACGTATTGGCACAACGACAATCAAAGCACTACTCAACAAGCCGTATACAAGTTCTATCTGGTCGTATATAGGTGAAAATAAAACGCCAGCTCAACTCACATAGGTTGGCTACGGAAATGATGATTGCGAGCTCGTCAAAGACGAGTGCGTAATGATCGTTTCCGGCGCAGGAGCCCTACGGGACTACGGGCGGGTGGTGATGTCATGTCATTTATGACTGACATGCCCAGCCGGACGTATGTACCGAATACCGAATAATCAATAAACAACCCAAAGTCGCACGTAGTGCGTCTATGGCACAAGGTCATTCTTGCGCCCGAGTCTTCACTTGTGAAACTCGGGTGTAAGTATGGGCGTGCCGAATATAATCTCGTCACACCGACCCTACGTGCTGTACGATGCCTCAGCTTTAGCTGATGGCATGGTTACAGCGTTCTGATCCAAGTTAGAGCTGAATTGGCCGCAGTATGGTCTTACTGATTCGCGCGTCTTACCATTTCAATTTCGGGCAAGTGTTTGCCGTTTGGAAGAGGCTCAAGGGCAC
>JBAQWG010000028.1:0-9075 GCA_049298775.1 Saccharimonadales bacterium (SeqCode) | reverse complement strand
GTGCGAAGCACCGACGCCTCTGCCAATTTTGGCAGGCGAACCGCCAGAAAATCCGACCCTTTCAATTAAAAAGAACAATACGGCGGGGGGGATTTCAAAAATGAATCAAGGGACGGTTTTTCTGGCGGGGCGGGTTCCAGCTTTGCTGGAACAGGCGTCGGGGCTGAGCTTTAGCACTTCGTGCTAAAGTAGGTTCGAGCGGAGTTGTAAAACTCTACCACATTAGCAGAGCATATCAGTTATAATTGATAGTGTACATATTATGAATAAGAGAGTAGATAAACGATTGCAGGATTTCGATGGTCAACGAGAGGGTGAAGAACTTTTATTTGTCTTTCGCCGTCATCTTATTGCGATGCGCAAAGGTTTCTGGCTACTCTTTATACCGTTTGTTATATCATCATTACCTGTGTTTATATGGCAAACAGTTATTGAGGTGTATTGGTCGCCATTGGTTGGCTTGATTATCGGCCTTATTTTGTTTTACTATCATTTTTTGATGTGGTATTACACGGTGTATATAGTGACGAATCAGCGTTTGAGGCAGGTTACACAAAAAGGTTTTTTCGGTAAGGATGTCATTGATCTGGGTTTGTCAAAAGTTCAAAGCATAAGCTATAATGTACCAGGATTCAGTGGAGAGATACTAGGATTTGGCACAATTGTAGTTCAGACGCTTGTTGGAGATCTTACAATTAATAAAGTAGAACATCCTGAAGATATATATAATAAACTGCAGGACGCTGTTGCTGCAGTCGAGCATAAACAGGAGTTAAATGAAAAAATTACCTCGACTTAAACGAAGAAAAACATCATCAGAATCAGAAGCATCTAACCGCATAACGAACGAAACGGTCGCCGAGCATAGAGAGCAAATTCTTGCTGGTGGTAAACGCTTTAAATATCCGATGCAATATTCGCGTCATCGTCTGGTTATCGTGACACTTATTATAAGTGTCATTGCAGTTATTGCGATCACAGTAATAACTTGGTGGCAGCTATATCCTATGCAGAATTCATCAACGTTCTTCTATCGTGTTACCAGGGTGGTGCCATTGCCGGTTGCCTCTGTGGATGGATGGCAGGTTCCTTATAGTGATTATTTATCGGTATTTCGCTCACAAGAACACTATGTGCAAACAAAAGAAGGAACTAGCCTTTACAGTAAGGAAAACAAACAACGACTTGACCTTACTAAACGCAAGTCACTTGATGAGGTAATTACGGACAGTTATGCATCGAAGCTTGCCAAGGAGATGGGGGTGGATATTTCCAAAGAGCGAGTGGACGAAGCGATTAAGCGTCAACGCGAATCTCGCGACGGTGTAGCCTCTCAAGAGGCTTACGATGCGATTGTCCTTGATCAATTTAACTGGACGCCTGCGGAGGCTCGAGAGGCGACCGCACGAAAACTTCTAAGACAGGAGGTAGCATATAAAATTGATAAAGATGCTGTCATACAGCGCGATCAAGTCCTTGAGAAGTTGAAAGTTGAAAATGATTTTAACAAATTAGCATTAATGATTAAGCCAATCGGCGAAGCTCGTGTTCAGGCGAGTGTTACCCCACTTGTGCCGAATACCAACCAAGATGGTGGTCAAGCTGAAATGGCTTCAAAACTCAAAATTGGACAAGTGTCAAAACCTTTCCGTTCAACTACGGGTGATGGCTACTATATTGTTAAACTTTTGCAAAAGGACAACAATAGCCGTATAAGTTATGCGTCTCTCAAGATACCACTTACTACATTTAATAAATGGTTGAGTAAGATAAAAAATGACCATAAAATTCATGAGTATATCTCTGTACCTGAAGTAAAAGACCCAACTTCGGTGTAGAATAGTAGTATAAATAAAGAAATGAGGAGGGATATGTATCAATTACCGAATCTTGCTTATAGTTATGATGCTCTTGGAAAATATATCAGTAAAGATATTATGCAATTACATCATGATAAGCACCATCAGTCCTATGTCGATAAATTAAATGCTGCACTTGATTTGGCGCCAGAACTTAAGGAGAAGGGTCTTGAGTCGTTAATCTCGTCACTTGATGATTTACCAGAAAATGTGAAGACGGCTATTCGTAATAACGGTGGTGGACACTATAACCATTCGCTTTTTTGGCAGTGGATGTCGCCAGATGGTGGTGGCGAGCCAACGGGTCGATTAGCTGCCGATTTAGTCGCCAAATATGGTAGTTTCCAGCAATTTGTTGATGAATTTCAGGCCAAAGCACTCAGCGTTTTTGGTAGTGGATGGGTCTGGTTGCAACCAGATTTGAGCATCGTAACAACACCAAATCAAGATAATCCTATAAATTTCGAACAACCAGCACCTCTACTTGGACTTGATGTCTGGGAACATGCGTACTATTTAGACTATAAAAATAAACGTGATGATTATGTTAAGGCATGGTGGAATGTGGTGGATTGGGACTTTGTTCAGTCGCGTTTCGATTAGGTTCAATGGGTGACACGTGAGCTGTTGGTAGCGGTAAATCGGCAGCTCTATCAAACATATCAATAGGCTCGTCTTCCGATATATGGACGGAATTAGTTGATTGTGAAAATTGTGACGGAGTTGATAATTGTTCCGGAACGTTCTCTGGCTGATTAACTGACGGGGAGTTACTTTTATCGCTCCTCCAATCATAGCCATCATCTATAATAACAGTTGACATAGGATTACTGCTTTCGGTTTCATTTTCAAATTTGTGACGGCGATATATCATAAATCCAGCAAAGCCAACGGCCAAAATCATTGTTCCTACTATTAGTGCTCCAATGAAAGAGAAAATTGTCGAACTTGATCCGGGACCTTGTTCAAGAACGGAGCTCGTTAAATTATAAGCAAATGTCTGTGAAGTCGGGGCAACACCGTCTGATGGTATTGTTTTCGTGTCAACAGTTAGACTAATAGGTGAGGATGCTGTTTCTGTTGTTATTGTGCCACTATAGTTTCCACTAGCGAGCCCGACGGAAATTTTGCCATCTGCTGTCGTAGTGTAGTTTCGATTTCCTATTTTTACTTGAGCACCTTTTGCTGCTATTTTGTTTTCGGTGACTGTTATGACGATTGGAAATCCGCGTGTAATAATATTGCCACTATAGTTTCCGCTGACACCAGTACTGCCAGTAGCGGTGATGCCAAAATAATATCTAATACCAGGGGCTAACCCTGTCATTTTTGTGCTGAAAGTCCCGTCATCTTTTTTAGAAATCGCCTCGTTTTTATTTAAGCCTGACGCCGATGTTCCATATGTAAATGTAGACGATGGATTTGGAGCATTTACTTTCCATGAAATTGTCGCACTTGAATAAAGAGCGTTTACGTTGACATTATTAACAACACCAGTTGGATCGGGAGTTGCTTGGGGTATAGTTGTCTCTTGAACGGCAGGTGTAGATTGGACCGCTGGAGGTGTTGAAATGACTGGCGCGGGAGAGGGGGAAGAAGCTTTAGGCTTCGTACTAGGCTGACTAGGAGGGTTAGGATTGACGATTGTGTACTTTCCTTCTGAAGGTGTTGTAGCGCTATTATTTACTTTACTGTTATCACTAAACTTTACTGTTGCTATTCCCTCTGCTGTTGCTTGTAGGGTTACTGCGAAAATTTGTGCCGGACCACTTGGAGCGGGGCTACGTACGCCACTAAAAGTAATTGTCCCTGACCCTTGACCGATAGAGGGCGAGCCGTAGTTACTGCCACTAGTTGATATACTCAGTACGTTCAGAAGGTTAGCTGGGTAAGATAGTGCACCACTGACACTTCCCGAACTTTGATCACTGTCTGCGTAACTTTTTATGTTTACGGTAAAAGATGTGCCTATATTCATCTGTGATGATGCAGGGGTGATATATAATCTATTTGGATCGGCCGCATGTATAATCTTTGAAGAGATAAGGGACACAACAAGACTACTGATCACAAAAAAAATGATTATATTTCGCGTCGTGTTATTAAGTAAGTAGTTACTTGACATAATCAAGGTACCGTTACTAATGGTAGTGGTTTTGAATCTACGCCATCTTCTGGTGGTTGTTGAGCTATCGAGTCGTTGTCAGTAACTGGGTTTGCTGAATATGAAGTTGAAGGCGTATGATGCTCACTGGAGTGATGGATAATATCCAGTACGCCGGTCGCTTCGTCGTATACGGCGCTCGGTTCTTCAGTGATGTACGCAGTTTCTTGCTCCGTAGACTCTACTTGAGTTACTTCATTCGCAAGTTGTTCATTTTCGCTATAGGTGGTGTTTATGTCGGTTATATTGGGTTCGGCTGTTTTGGGTAGGACGGTATCATATGGTAGTGGCATATTTGATGAAGTATAGTCGCTTACTTCGGCAACAGTAGGTGGAGGGACTAAGTCTAATGGTTGTTCGCTAAATTGCGTGATTTGAGGCATGTTTTGATCATTTAAGACTGATGGTGATGTATTATTCATTGAATCAAGATTTGGTTCAGGTCTATTGTTCCCCGCTGCGCTAATTGCATCTCCGTAGTTTTCAGCTAACAGATCACTGTCAGCTTGAAGAGCGGTTTCCTGTAATTGTTGTTGCCTACGTTTAAATAGTATGAAACCAATTAGTCCAGTTATTCCTATGATGCCCACTACACCACTTATGATTAGTGTAGAATTGCTTGAGTTATCTGCTGACGCAACAATTTGTTCGGTCCCGATATTGAGAGTGATATTTTGTATATCGGGGCTATTATTTTTTGATATAGATTTTTTTTGAACAACGAATGTAACTGTAGTTGAGGAATTTGAGCCTGCTTGGGTAATAATGGCACTATGTGTGCCGTCCCCAAGTTCGGTCGATATAATCGCGTCTTTACTGGCAACAAAACTTCGTTCACCAATTTTTACTTTTGCCCTTGCTTGCAATAAATCATTCTGTTTTATTGTCAATTGCACAGGGTAACCTTTAGTTGTTAATACGCCGCTATGGTTTGCTCCTTGTAGATTATCAGGTGTTGTCGCTTTGATGTTGAAATAATAAAGAGTACCAAGCTTGAGATCTTTAAGGATTGTCTTATAGCTACCATCTATCTGTTTTATGACAGTTCCTGTCGATTTCAAATTTCCTCTCGATGTCCCGTAGGTGACTATGGAGTTGCTTGTGGTATTATTAACCGTCCACGTTACGGTGTTTTCTAGTCTGTTTGCTGTAACGATAACATTTTCAATCCTTAATCCACCATCTGTTTGGATGACTGGATCAGGCACTTCTTCGACGGAGGGAGCGATGCTAACGGGTGGAGCTGTAATGACTGGTGCTGATATTGGTTTCGGCGTTGGTTTCGGCGTTGATTGTGGCGTTGGTTTCGGCGTTGGTGTTGGAGGTGGAGGTGGAGGTGGAGGCGTGGGAGCTGGGGAAATTGTATAGTTGCCACCGGTAGTTGCCGCTGTACCAATATTGTAAGCAGTAGAGCCAAAAGATACAGCCACGTTGTTGGGCGCTAGTGATTGGAAGGTAATAGAGAATAAATGAACATTTTGATTGACGTACTCACCTGAACTGCTTTGATTGAACGTAATCGTTCCAGTGGTGTTGTTTGGCGTCACGGTACCATTAGGGAATGAAGATCCAGCCATATTGATTGATAAAACTTTCAGATTTTGCGCAGGAAATTGCAACGACCCATTAACTGATTTAGCTCCGTATACCCAAAGAATAAGTACTCGTGAGAAGCTTGCATACCCGTCAACGCTGACAGTGAAGGTGTTGCCAGTTTGACTTGTTCCCGAAGCGGGAGTGAGAGAGACGGAGTTGCCGGCTGCAGAAGCAGGCGAGGAAACAAGTGAAACAAAAGCTGTGACAAGCATCAGCCCAAGCAAAAAATTATGTTGGAACCAAGTTTTCATTTGTAGTTTTTTATTTTCGTTGTTTTTACTATTTTAGACTATCATGCTAACGGATATAGGTCAACAATAATACCTCTGTATTTAATAATAAAAAATCACCCGAAAGGGTGATATTAAATTCTGGCGGGCCCGACCGGATTCGAACCGGCGATCTTCTCCGTGACAGGGAGACGTGATAGGCCAACTTCACTACGAGCCCTCGTATATTTTTGCCTAGGCTTCACGTATAATACCAACTTTTCGACTCTGGCGCAACCGGTAGACGAGAGTTTATTTATAGTCAGTCGGATGTTATAATTAAGCGGACGGAGGATAGGCATATGCCGCTGTAGCTCAGTTGGTAGAGCGACGCTTTCGTAAAGCGTAGGCCTCCGGTTCAAATCCGGACAGCGGCTCCACGACTAGGCGGGTATCGTATAGTGGCTAATATGTAACCTTCCCAAGGTTGAGAGCAGAGTTCGATTCTCTGTACCCGCACCAAGGTTAATATATGAAAAACATAATTATTGTATCATTTCAGCGAATAATGGACGATCGCTACATGTCGATCATTCTTTCTTTGTTTATAGTCAGCTGTATACTATCGTTTATTTACGTTATACTATCTGTTCACTCTAGTGAGTTGCAAGTTGTTGTACACTATTCTAGCTTTGGTACAACGAATTTCTATAGAGATAGATGGTATTATTTACTGACATTTGCAGGGTTTATTTTCGTTCACGCTGTGACCTATACATTTATGGCGTATAGGCTATTGAATTCTAGGGGTCGTGAGTTTGCTATTCCGTTTATATATCTTGGTTTTGTTGTTCTTGTTGTAGCCCTCACACTTTTTTACCAGATAGTAAAAGTAGCTTCATTGTCGTAAAAAATGACAGATATTGAAATCCCCCTAGGTAAACGAAAGCCTTTGTATAGATTTTTTGAAATGTTACCAGCATTGATTAGTTATGGTGCGCTCGTTTTGCTGATTGTTCTCTCGTTTGTTAGTCCACTATTAGCAGCAATTTATTTACTTGCAGTTATTATAACAACACTTATAAAAGCAGGGGGGATTGCATTTCATACGATTACTGGTCATCGAAAACTCCAACTTGCACAAAAAATTGATTGGCATACTCGTCTCGGCCATCTAGAAGATCCTATCAAATACGTCCGTTATTTTCATGATAATCATAGTTTCGAGGGGTCGCAACACATAGCTAATTTGCAGGAAATATCTATAAATACTAAGGGATATCCAAAGCCATCTGAAATCTATAATGTAGCTATTATTGCTACTTACAATGAGTCATATGATGTACTACAGCCGACCCTCCAGTCGCTCGCTGATACAACTTATGACAAAAGTAGATTGATAGTCGTAATTGGATATGAAGAAAGAGGGGGCACTGCAATTGAGTCTGTTGTCAAAAGACTGGAAAAAGAGTACAAGAACGTATTCAAGTCGTTACTTTTAGTACAACATCCTAGTGATATGCCCAATGAAGTTGTAGGCAAAGGGGGGAATATAACGTATGCTGGGTTGTATTTAAAACAATGGATAAATGATCAAAAAATAGCATATAAAGATGTAATTATAACTACACTAGATAGTGACAATAGGCCTCATGTGACATACTTTGACTATCTAACTTACGAGTACATCGTTCATCCCGATAGGAAGAACCTTTCCTTCCAGCCAGTATGCTTATTTATGAATAATATATGGGACGTTCCAGCTCCCATGCGTGTCGTAGCAACCGGTAATTCGTTTTGGAACATCATTAGTTCAATGCGCCCGCATACTCTCCGTAACTTTGCGTCTCACTCTCAGCCGATGGACGCACTTGTCGAAATGAATTTCTGGAGCACGCGAACAATTGTTGAAGACGGACATCAATACTGGCGCAGTTACTTTCATTTCAATGGTGATTATGCGGTTGTTTCCATTTTTGTGCCAATCTATCAAGATGCGGTTTTATCATCCACTTATATAAAAACACTCAAAGCACAATTTATACAGCTTCGCCGTTGGGCATACGGTGCGTCAGATGTACCATTCGTTGCGGTTCGGCTATTTAGTAGAGAACGTCAGTCACCGTTTGTAGCAACAGCTGGACGTTTAATTCGCCTGATCGACAGCCATGTGTCGCTTTCAAGCGCTGCTATTTTGATTAGTATTGGGGGATGGGTACCGCTTCTTATAAACAGTGAAGCTTCCCATAATATTGCGGCACACCAATTACCAGAAGTCATCAGTAGTGTTCAGCAGATTGCACTTATAGGTTTGTTTATAACTATTTTTCTAGCTTTCAAAATATTACCGCCACGTCCGCTACGCTATAAGCGCCATCGCACCATAGGTATGGTGTTGCAATGGCTATTAATGCCGATAACTGCAATTTTATACAATTCCGCGTCTGCATTTACGGCACAGACTGCACTTCTTCTCGGTCGTTATTATGATAAGTTTGATGTGACTGAAAAGGCCACGAAAAAAGTAAAGAATTCCTAAATACTATTATCAATACGATGAATTACGATTTTTTGGTAGGGCGTAGCTTACTTGTCTGAACTGCTTGATTCCAGGGAATATTATATTCATACCCAATAGAGAATTTATCGAGCGCAGACTGCTTGTTGTCAGTGGTGTGTGTTTTTGACTGATTAGCCATGTATTAATATTATCATAAGAGGTATAAATTGTCAATGGAACAAACCATTGCTGGGAATATCACGGTTGATATATGTATGCTAATTTTTCTATAAAACGGTAGTGGAAAAGTGTTATGGGGCCGTGGAAAACAAAACAGACCCCTGTTGAAGAGGTCTGTTTGATTATATCTATGGTGGGCGATGAGGAATTCGAATCCCCGACCTCCTCAACGTCAATGAGGCGCTCTAGCCAGCTGAGCTAATCGCCCATAGCTGTATAATAGTAGCAAATAGGGGCGGGTGTTGCAATGACTGAGGTGGAAAGGGAATAGGTTGGCATCAATCCATAAGCATATATAATTTATACTAAATAGACTAAAGGCAAAAAAAGTATTTAAACATAAGACATGGCACGTTTACCAACACCCGGCAGTGACAACAGCACTTGGGGTGATATTCTTAACGAATATCTGTCTCAGTCCCTTGCTGTCAATGGCGAACTTAAAGCCGATTCCGTCGGTTCTGCTCAGTTGCAGAATAATGCCGTTACCGCTAGTACCATTGCGCC
>JBAQWG010000027.1:0-7179 GCA_049298775.1 Saccharimonadales bacterium (SeqCode) | reverse complement strand
CTTTGGCCCATTGCATGACGTGCCACTGTAATAGGTGTGTAACGCCGTACGCACCCTCGACACGAACCGAAGCACCGTCTTTGTAGGTGCTTTTGTCGCCAAATACAAGCGCGAAGGCTCCAGCAATCACCTCTCCATCAAAATAAGCAAAGAATAACTTTCCTAATCCTACGTCGGTATAACGTCGCCAGAATTGTTGATAATATTCAAATGACCTAATACTACCCGTAAAACCTTGAGAATCTGCCGTTGTTTGCAATAATTTATAGAATAATTTGCAGTTAGTGTCAGTAGTTTCAACTTGTTTAACTGTAACTCCGTCGCGTTCGGCACGGTGAATTGCGTGACGACCTTTTTGGTTGAAATTCTTCATGATTGTATCGAGATCAGGGGAGAGATCGATGAGTACAGTCGATAAATTCGGCTGAATATATGGCACTGATATGAGTCCTAATTCGCCCAATGCCTCAACTGTATCATCTGTTTTTTCCAATTCTGGTTCGATTTTAACTGCAAACACTCCATTTGCGAGCGCAAATTTTTGTATTTCTGGCAATATGTCGCCCAGCCGAACAACCGTTTTAACCCCTGGACCTTTAGGTAAATACCATAGTTTACCAAGACCAAAAATTTTCTTTTCATGTGCGGTAACGGCAATATTATCAACTACGATGAAACGCGGTGTCCATCCAGAAAGTTTTTTTTGTTCCGCAAACTCATCACCCTGAAAAACATTTCCACCATCTATATTTGCCAAAATACGAGCGTTCCATTCATAGACTTCAGCGGTAGTAGCAAATCGGATTTCCATATTTCCAGTATACCTATTGGCTCTATGCAAACCTAACGTATAATGGAATATATGGGAACTATTTTTTCTGAATATGACATACGAGGTCGAGCAGGGCAAACACTGAC
Organism: Saccharimonadales bacterium (SeqCode); assembly: GCA_049298775.1. Lineage (GTDB taxonomy): Bacteria > Patescibacteriota > Saccharimonadia > Saccharimonadales > Saccharimonadaceae > UBA2112. The sequence continues at coordinate 6,261 of JBAQWG010000027.1, read as the reverse complement.
AGTAGAATACGCATGGACAGTTGGCAAGGCGTTTGCTGAATGGTTAACGGATGAACAAGATATTGTTGTGGCAAAAGCTAACGATGCGGATGAAACAATCACACACGCTCTAACTGAGGGCTTATTATTACAAGGACGTGATGTAGTTGCTATTGGTGATGGAAGTGACGAACTGATTGTTGCTTCTATTCGTGATAACCAAGCATCGGGTGGTGTACTCTTGTCACACGATGCACTACAAGAAGTCGATATAATAACATTATTTGATACTAATGGTGTCAAGATAACAGCGGAAACTGGTCTAGTGGAGATTGAAGAATTAATTGACGCTGGTAATTTTTTGCCAGCATCTGAAAAGGGTGAAGTAAAGTAGCGCATAGTATTTTTTGATATATATGTTATAATAAAAACAGCACAGTAGGTGCCTCAGGAAACAATCCGATCAAAAGGAGAAAACTATGTCGTCCGACGCAAGGAGGCAACGGGAGTGGCTCGACGCGCTAGAGGCAACAAAAGAGGCCAAGGCGAATCGCGATAAGGCGCAGGAGAATCTCGATTCCACTGCAGCAAACGAGAAGATCAAAGAAAAGGCACTCCTTGATGACTCTGTCTTCGAATAGTTCGACCCTGAGACCCACCGACCATCTTATTGGTCGGTGGGTTTTCACCTTATGTAACATTGACTTCTTATTAATAATATGCTATTATAAAGTCAGTATCTAACAAAAACAAAAATGGCAGAAAAACATTTTATATCCGTAACTAATTCCGTGCACGACGATGATGTACTAGCTACTAATTATCTTAATGGCTTGAATGGCAAGCGAACCGCACGCCACGCTTCAGAACAAGGTTATAACTCTCCGTTGGAAGAGGAGGTCGCTGAGGCAACTCGTAAAATACGAAATGATATTAAAGGTGTTTTTTACTCTCCCGACGGCGATGAGGCAACGGATGATCAGCCTCTATCAGAATTAAAAAGTCATTATTGGGATCGAGCCTCAAAAGTTGGTGTAGAATATGGCACGCGCCCAGGTTTTGATTTGGATGATTATTTTAAAGTAAGCCCAGATAGAAGTTATCAAGATATAAAGTTAGGAATTGAGCGAGACTTTGCCCCTAATTCTATTCCACGTAGCGTATTAGATGCTATTGATGCTTATAGTCATATACTTAATATCAATCCTGCCCATGCCACAACTATAACAACTGAAATCATCAGCAGGGGTCTTCCGCAGATTCAGGCTATATCTGAAAACATTGCTGTATCTATGGGTATAACGACACTTGAAGCAAATAAGGTTGCTTTCGCTCAATTTATTGACGAGGAGGTACCGTATCATATTAATACTATTATGGATAAATATGGCACCGGTGATAAAGCAGTTAAACCATACTTTAATAAGTCGGATTTTTATCCACCAGCTGAAGCCCACAAGGAAGATATTGCTATTACGATGTCGGTCGATGACGTCAAGGGATTGATACGGGTATACGATATCCAAAGTCGTCCATATAATAAGGAATCTTTGAATGGTGCTAGTGAATTAGCATTAAATCCTGCGTTACAATCGGCAATGCTGTAGGATACAGGAGGCGTTGGTGTCATATTCTGAGACCTATCTTAACTCGCATCCTGAAAGAGCAAAGGGTGATATGCGGAATTTTAGCGAGATATTTGTACCTAAAACAATTGATGATAAACTCACCCTACTTCCAAATCCAAAGTTAATACGGGCAATGGTAAATAATGTTCTACCTGGTGTCGCCCAGAGCGTATTGGATAGGAATAGTACTATGAACGAGGTTACTGAAGACGATATATCTCAGGGTGTTTATATAGCGGCAAAGATTTACAAGCTTTTTAATGTAAATATCGGACAATTCAAAAACTTTCAAAAGGAAAATAATACAGCAGAACTTCATGCTATATATAGTGTGGTTTGTCCAGCAAATTCTCTATTTCCCAATTTCCTAACTTCAAAATTAGCTGAATTCTACGAGCAAGAGCGTGACAGAATGGAGCTAAAAAAGTAGCTTTAGTTTTTCAACAGCTGGAGCTATGCTGCTTGTTTTATCAACTTCGTCCAGAGGCACTGCGCGAAAATTTAACACTTCGTTGGTATCTATTCGTAAATTTTCTATAATTTTGGCAGGATTATCGACAGAGAGTACGTAGCGGAAATCAAAATGCTGATGAGGCCCTTCGTTTTTTTCTGGTCGTGCCGGAATAGGGTGAGTGTCAATATCAATCGGCATACTATTTTCTATATGCCAAGGATGTAAATGTATATTATTAATTCCTGTTTCTTCCATAGTTTCACGAATAGCTGTATTGAATATATCTCCGTCAATAAGGTCATAGTGACCTCCGGGGACTACCCATATGCCGAGCGCTTTATGCTCAAGCATTAAGATTTTATTTTCAGGAAGTAGTAATATGCCACTCGCACAAAAATGGCCTTCAGGAATAGTGCTACGAAGACGTAAATCGATAGAAGGATTAGTTAGTTGTTTTTTTAGTTCCGCCAATCTATTAATCTCACTAGGGAATCTATCGATGTAGTGATCTATTATCGCAATTATATTATCATAAAATATTTCTTTCTCTTGAGTTGAATCATTAGACATATCTCTATTATACCAATTTAAAAATAACCAAACATATACAAAAATTCCATAAACTAGCACTCAACACTTGCAAGTGCTAGTTTTTTTGTCTACAATTGGTACTGTATTAAAAACACGGAGGAGCGCATTATGAACACACCAATCAAACCCCTGGCTGACCGTGTGGTTGCTGTCCGCGAAAAGGCAAAAACCCAAACGGCAAGCGGAATTTATCTGCCTGATTCGGCAAAGGAAAAACCCGCCTACGCAGTCGTTGAAGCAGTCGGCCCAGACGTAAAAGGTATTAAAAAAGGTGACAAGATTATTTATGAAACGTACAAGGTGACCGAAATTAAGGTTGATACAATTGAATATTTAATCGTTAAAGAAGAAGACGTCCTCGCGACGGTATAGGAGTTTTCGCATGGCTAAAAAAGTTTTTTATGATGATGATGCTCGCGCGCGTGTACTCGGCGGGGCAAAAGCTCTTTATGATGCAGTAAAAGTAACCTATGGCCCGAAGGGTCGCAACGTAGTGATAGCCAAAGGTTACGGTGGTCCAACGGTGACGCACGACGGTGTAACAGTTGCTGAAGCAGTCGATCTTCCAGAGAACGACGACGAAACACTGGGCTATAAAGTTGGTGCCGAACTTATTAAGCAGGCTGCGAGCAAGCTCAATAAAGTTGCTGGTGATGGTACGACAACAGTTACAGTATTGACCTACAATATACTCAAGGAGGCAAATCGCCTTATTGCTGCCGGTCATAATCCAATGGAGCTACGTAAGGGTATCGAACAAGCAGGTGCCGAAATTATCGCCGGACTGGATAAGCTGAGCGAGACTATCGAGGGCAACAGCGAGCGCGTTGCCGAAGTTGCTACTATCAGTGCTGGTGATGAACATATTGGCAAGCTGATTGCTGATGTTATCGCCAAACTAGGCAAAGATGGCGTCGTGACTGTCGAAGCGGGGCAAGGTTTGGAACTTGAATCTGAAGTTGTCGAAGGCTTCAGCCTCGACCGCGGTTGGTCGTCACCATTCTTTGTAACGGATGCAGGTCGCCAAGAGGCTGTATACGAAAAGCCTGCAATTGTCATCACTGACAAAAAGATTTCGAGCGTTTCTGAGTTCTTGCCACTGATTGAAAAGCTGGCACAGGCCGGCAAAAAGGACGTTGTCCTAATCGCCGACGAAGTCGAAGGCGAAGCTCTGAGTATCCTGATTCTCAACAAGTTAAAGGGCGTGTTGAATACTGTCGCGGTCAAAGCGCCTGCATTTGGCGACCGCCGCAAGGAAATTTTGGAAGATATTGCTATTCTGACCGGTGGGCAAGTCATTAGCGAAGACCAAGGACTGACGTTCGAAAATGTCGAACTCGATGTCATCGGTACTGCTCGCAAAGTTATCGTTGGCAAAGACGCGACGACGATCATCGAAGGCGCCGGTAAAGAAACTGCTGTCAATGCACGCATCACGCAAATCGTTGCGCAAGTGGATAACGCGTCGTCCGAGTACGACAAAGAACAGTACGAGAAACGCGCTGCAGCCCTTCGTGGCAAAGTCGCCGTCATCAAAGTCGGTGGTGCGACCGAGACCGAAATTGACGAGAAAAAATTCCGCGTCGATGATGCTGTGGCTGCAACCAAGGCAGCGCTCGCCGAGGGTATCGTGGCCGGTGGTGGCGTGACGCTGGTTAATCTTGCTGCGACTATCACGGCCGACGGTGCTGACAGTATCAGCGCTGGTCGCCAGATTCTCAAGCAAGCGTTGCGGGTACCGTTCACGCTAATCACCGATAATGCTGGATTGAATAGCGCTGCACTTCTCGCGCAAGTCGAAGCCGCCAAGCCAGGCTTTGGCGTCGATGTAAACGCGGCGGGCAGCAAACTAATCGATGTCAAAAAGGCTGGTGTTATCGACCCGGTCAAAGTGACCAAGGAAGCTGTCCAAAATGCCGTCTCCATCGCCTCGACGGCAGCCACGATGGGCGCCCTCGTCGTTGATGTCCCAGAGCCAGAAGCACCAATGCCCGGCGGTGGCGGTATGCCTGGCGGCATGGGGATGATGTAGCCGACCCTGCGTGCACACAAAACGCCCGTGGTACCGCGGGCGTTTTGTAATTGAGGGCCAATTACCGGGAATTAGACAATCATACAAATTACCGGGATTCCCGGAGTATTGACAAAATAGCCAAATCCCGGTAAAATGGTGATATGAAATGTCATATTTCAAACTCTGTTTTCATCGGAAACGTCGATCCTTTTATTAGGTCGTTTGATTTGGATGATCCGTCCGTTCTGGAAATATCAACGCATGATAAGTGGATGAGCGTGCATCCGGTGGCACTTGCTATGATTGCCGGTTTGGGCATGACAGTCCCCAAGGGCAACGTTCACATCGATAATATCAGTGCTACGTCGGGTCATTATTTACAGCGAATGGGGCTTTTGGAGTTATTGGGCATCGATGACATCATGCATATAACTGAAAAAGACCCGTCTGGCCGGTTCGTACCGCTGACTATCGTCAAGACGGCCGCTGAACAAACGAAATTTATTACCGATATGATGCCACTATTGCATCTTGATAAGGCTCCCGAACAGGCTGAAGCAATTCGTTATGTGGTTAGCGAGTTGCTCAGGAACGTGCTGGAGCACGCGGCAGCATCGAACGGCGCGATTGTCGCGGCGCAATACTATCCCAAGACCAAGCGGATCGGTATCGGTATAGTTGACACGGGCGTAGGAATAAAGAAAACAATTAACCGGTCACACGCGGCATGGACTGACGCCGAGGCGATGCGTCTGGCCTTGACCCCGGGCATTACAGGAACGACAAACCGTGAGGGTGGAACGATAGAAAACGCCGGAGCGGGGTTGTTCTTTATTAAGTCAATCGCAGTTAATAATCACGACTTCTTCATGCTTTATAGCGGTAATGCTCTCTACAAACTTCATAAACGAAGAGGGGAGGTAAAGTACCTGCATGTCGACCCATTCGATGACCCACATGCGCTCCGCGAGGATATGCCAAGGTGGCAGGGAACGGTAGTGGGCATTGATATTTCACTTGAGCAAACAAAGCGCTTTGCTGATCTAATGGGCGTCATTCGACAATCATATACATCAGCCATTCGCGAACGGCGAAAGGCAAGGTACAGAAAGGTTAGGTTTGAATGAAAATTGTTCATATCAAGGAACGAGCTGGTGTTTTCGCCGAGAATAAAGACATTGCTAGTTCAATTCGAGAAGAGGTGGTATTGCCTACACTCCGGAATAATCAGGAAGTCGCATTCGACTTCAATGGGGTGGAAGGCGCGACGCAATCATTTGTTCACGCGATGATTAGCCAAGCTATCCGCGAGTATGGTCCCGAGGTACTTGGTCATTTGATATTTAAGAACTGCAACGATTCGATAAAGGGAATCATTGAAATAGTTGCCGATTACATGCAGGCGAGTGAGTAACCTTGGGTCTGTCCGTGGTATACCATATTCCATTCCCTCTTGACCCCCATCCCCCTCATGCTATAAACTACCAATAAGATTCTAAAAAAGAGGGAATTCCTCACAAGGGGCATATACAAAATGGTAGTTATAACGAAGATAACAAACCGAGAGAGTGAACTACTCACCACTCCCAGCCTCA
>JBAQWG010000026.1:0-7571 GCA_049298775.1 Saccharimonadales bacterium (SeqCode) | reverse complement strand
TTAATAAGAAAATCTCTGTCTATTAATCGTTAAATTTAATAGAATATTACTATATAGGGATAACTACTAAAGCCTCTGTTGGCTCGAGTGAAATTCCTGCACGGACATCAACCCGTTCGAGATTTTCGCAAACATTATTACTCGATAACACTGAGTCGGCCATAACAAAATCAGTATCAGATATAATAACGTGTTGCGGTTCGCGCGTAAAGTTAACGATAACTACAATCGTACTCTCATCCGTTTGTCGTCCAAAAACTAACACATTATCATTGCTTGAATACATTGGGACGTATTTACCATGCTGAATCGCATCTAGCTCGTGGCAAAGTCGCAAGGTTTCACGAAAAAGGGCAAACGTTGATTTTGGTTGTTTCTGCTGAACAGCTACTGATCGTTCCATATCCGCCTCATTTGTTGGTAACCATAGATCAGTAGGTTCAACATTGGAGAAACCACCGTTCGGTAACGTATCATCCCAAATCATTGGGGTTCGCTCGGGATCGCGCATACCATTAGGATCTTTCATACGATCATGCGGAATGTCTGCATCACGCAAATTTAATTCTTCACCATTGTAGATGAATCGCATACCAGGTAGAAGCAAGTTTAATACGGATGCGGTGCGAGCAAAGTCTTCACCTAGTCGAGTCGCAACGCGCATTTTATCGTGATTGCCATTCACCTGATTACCAACACTAGCTTTTTGCAAACGAGAATAATAATAGTCAATTTGAGTTTTGTGATGATTTGCCGTCCAGTCAATATAGAAACGCCCGAAATTAAATGTACCAGCAACACCGGGTGCAATTGCATCCAAATCACGCAACTGTGATTCACCTATATAGGCCTCGAGCACCATACGTAGATCACGATCATGATAGCGTTCGTCTTTCAATACCTGTGCCATTTCCCATACGTATGAATTGAGAGTCTCGGGATAGTCGGCGCTATTGTGGCGCAATAATTGGTCGTACGGATTTTCATTCCACAGTTCGTTATATGCCGTGTTAACCTCTTCATCTGATAAGTCCATGTTCTTGCCAATATGATTAACTGCATCAACGCGAAACCCGTCAACACCGCGGTCAAGCCAAAATCGCATAGCATCCTTCATAGCCTCTCGAAGATTAGGATTGCTCCAATTTACATCCGGTTGCTCAACAGCAAAACTATGCAGATAATACTCCTGTCTAAAGTCGTCCCACTGCCACTGTGAAATCGGCGGCGTCCAATCATGGGACTGCAGCCATGGCATCTCTCCACGTTCGCGAGCTTTTTTAGCCGGTATTGAGAAGACTGACGCCCAATTATTTGGTGGTCGACGCTCACCATTGTCACCTACAGTACCTGGGTGCCAAATGTACCAATCGTCATAGCCATCTTCACGACGACGGGATTTTTGAAACCACTCATGCTGATCTGACGAGTGATTAGGAATAAAATCAACCATAACACGAATATTGTGATTGTGTGCCGTTAACATCATCTCATCAAAATCTTCAAGCGAACCTAAATCCGGATGAACATTTTTAAAGTCACTAATATCATATCCACCATCTACCATTGGAGACGGGTAAAATGGCGACAGCCAAATAGCATCGACGCCCAAATCATTACGTAAATAAGAAATTTTGTCTGTTATACCCTTAATTGATCCGTGGCCTCGTTGCGGATATCGTCCTTCATCCTCGTTAAATGTCCAGGGATAAATCTGGTATACCGCTGCTTGACGCCATGCTGATTTTTGACTAGTCATATTTCCCACCCGTTATTCGTTATAGTTCACCGGTTAGCTTCGGAAGTACCTTACGAACTTTTTTTATCTTTTGCTTAATATATTCAGTTGGTGTTGTTGGTGCCGTTGACGCTACAACTTTTCGGAACGCCTGTTCATAATGATTCACCATTTGCGTATATGAGAATTTATCCGCAACGTGATCATGACAATCCTTCCTATTTATTTTATCAATTTTACCAACTGCTTCAATCATTTCGGCAACACTGTTTACAATATACCCTGTTTTGCCATTTATTATAAGCTCTGGAGCTGCGCCACGGTTCAGAGATATAACCGGTGTGCCACAGGCCATTGCTTCAATTGTAGTCAAGCCAAACGGTTCTTCCCATTGAACAGGGGTTAGAACAGCCTTCGCCTTTTGATAATATTTAACAAGCTGAGGCTGATCCATTCTTCCCAGATACAAAATTCTATCATCAAGCTCCGGCTTAATGTATTGATTGAAATAATCTTGGCTACCGTGATCAATCGGTCCAACGATCAGTAAGCGGTGACCAGATTTTTTAGCAACCTGTATAGCTTCTTTGACACCCTTTACTGGAGTAATGCGCCCAGCAAAAAGTAAGTAATCTTCGTGTGTTTCCGAGAAATCGAATAGTGATATGTCTGTACCATTGTAGACCGTCTGTATGTACGGCAAATCAGGTGCATCACGACGTTGATTGTCTGATATAGAGATGAACTTTTGATTAGGACTAGCGTAGAGCTCATACAATTCTTTGTACCAATCGTAGATAGGATCGTGTAAGGTATAAACCGTAGGAATTGATGGGTGTTCAACTGCCGTTGACAGTGCCGATTCTGGATGATGAAAATATAAAAGATCAAATTCACCCGCCTCTGCACGACGATACATTTCACTTGACATATACCTATCCCACAAACCAGGTTCGTCGTGCGACAGATGATCGGTATTATCTAAAAATGCTGTAAATTCTGCCTGGTTATGAACAAGTGGTCGTAAATTCATCGTCTCAACAGTCACATTCTCGGCATGTATTGCCGTACCAAGAGGTGAAAATATTGTAACATTGTGCCCGCGCTTGCCTAGACCCTGGGCAATTGCAACAGCCAGATCAATTGGCGCGTAAATCATATCGCTCGGACGAGGCATCGGTATGAATGCCCGTACCATCAACGCGATGTTCATTGGCTTACTCATGACGTTACTTATATTCTAACACACATTAGCTATGGAATTTCAGTAAGCTCATTCGTCCTCTGCCATCAGTGCAGCCAACACCCCATTCGTCCAGCCAAACCCGTCCTGCAACGCATACTCACCACCACCGCCCAATTCACCGGGTCGCTCGACATTATATTTCTCCACCATCTTTCCTTCGCTTTTATAAACATCCAAGCAGGTTTTTATCCAAGCTTTTTTGATTTTTTCAGCCAATTGATAATAGCCATACTCACGCAGTCCCTGAATCACAATCCAATGAAGTGGCGCCCAGCCATTAGGAGAATCCCACTGCTGCCCATTATCCATGAGTGTCGTAACAAGCCCACCCTCTTTCAAAAAATCACTCTCAATCCTATTAGCAACAGCCTCGGCCTGTTGATGTGATGCAATTTTAGTATATAACGGAAACACGCCCGCAAGAGTTATACGCCCCGTACGTTTGCCTGTACGAAAATCATAGTCAATAAAAAACTGCTCATCCTCGTCCCACATGTATTTATTGATTGCAGATACTCTCTTATCGGCATAGCTCCGAAATTTTCTTGCCAAAAGTGGCTGAAACATTCGCTGATACGTATCAGCAATCGTCGATTCCAAATGATACAATAAGCAATTCAAATCAATAGGAATAATGTCGGTTGTATGAATTGTCGTTATGTCATTCGGATCTGCGAACCAACGGCTACTAAAATCCCAGCCACTTTCTGCACCAGCCCGAAGATCAAGAAATAATTTCTGATTTTGTCTATCTCCCGCAGTCTCAACGTCCTCTCGAAGAGATTCTGGGCGTGGAGTCGTCTTATTGTCAAAATACCTAGCCAGAATAGAACCGTCATCGAGTCTTACGACTCGCCTATGCGCAACAACCTCTTCTTTTGTACTAAGCATTCGTCGACCCTTTACCCAAAACCTATACTCACCAAGCATGTATGGAAGATACTCAAGATAAGTTAGAGTACGATTTTGATTTCGCGCAAGAAGTTTGACCATGTGACTAAAAAATGGGGGCTGGCTACGAGATAAAAAATACGTCCTATTAGCTGTCGGTATAAAGCCAAACTTACGAATCATATAGGCATAGTTTTTCATCATATCCTGAATTATGTCCCACCGATTATCTACGGCAAGTCCAAGCATTATAAAATAACTATCCCAATAAAATTGTTCGGAAAACCTACCGCCAGGGACAATATACCGGAACGGAACGGCAACCAACGAGCCCCTATCTAAACGATTACGTCTCTCTAGGACTTTCCATAAATCTTTAATATGCTCACGTGCGGAGAGTGATTTGTCACTAATATAATCGTGATTTGCATGACGAAAAGCATAAAAGTGACGATTAACGAACTCTTGCAAATCAAAATCTGGGTCTTGCTTTTCAACCAGATATTCTTTGCGAATCTGACGCATACGACCACGTGGTATAAGATCAACAAAAGTCTTACCGTCATCATAAACACGGTGCTTCTGTACTTCTTCAAAAAGATCGCCCAGTGCCTCATCTGGACTAGATTTTGTAAGCATCAGCGCCCCTGCAGTATTTACAATAGCAGACTTAATAGCCTCTTCCTGAGGAATTTTTAGCGTGATTTTTGGTTTTTTTATTACTCCCATTTCGTATTTCATTATAGAGGTTATGCTCCTACGAAACAAATCAAATTTTTTAAAATGTATTGACAATCTATAAAACTTATGCTAATATAAAATTAGTCTAAGTAAAGACAAACAACTTAACAAAACAAAAAAGGAAAAAATCATGAACCATATAAGAACAGACTGCTTCCCTGTAAGATCAAATAATATCTTCACCAGTTACAAATACTAATCTATTCTAAAATCTCCACTACAATTAATCAGCGGAGATTATATTTTACTATTTCGCGGCGCGTTTGCGCTGATTTGGGTCGAGGAATCGTTTACGAAGACGAAGTGATTTCGGTGTAACCTCAAGTAGCTCATCATTTTCGATGAAATCAATTGATTGCTCAAGACTCAGATCAGTAAAAGGCGTTAGCTGAATTGCGCCATCACTTGATGATGTGCGCATATTAGTAAGTTGTTTACCACGGCAAACATTAATGTCCAAATCACCACCACGATTGTACAACCCGACGATCATACCCTGGTATACTTTCGTTCCGGGGCCAACAAACAGTTCACCGCGAGCTGCCGCTGCATCGAGCGCATAAGCAGTTGTAGCGCCTGCCTCGGTCGCAATAAGTGCGCCGTTGCGCGTCTGTTGCAATTTCGCACCGAGCGGTTGATATCCATGAGGAAGGCTATTCATAATTACTGTACCTTTGGTGGCAGTTAGCAGAAGATTGCGCAAACCAATCATTGCGCGAGTCGGAATGATATAAGTTGAGCGTGTCGTGCCGCTACTCGTTGTCTCTTGTTTAATAGGTGCGACGCGACGAGTTCCGAGTTCTTGGCTAACAGCACCGAGAAATTCCGATGATACTTCAATCAATAATTCTTCGACAGGTTCCTTGGTTTCACCATCTTCTTCGATTGTGACAGCTTGTGGTCGACCAACTTCAAATTCAAAATCTTCACGACGAAGTGTTTCAATCAACACCGACAAATGCAGTTCGCCACGTCCAGATACGACAAATCCGATACCTTCTTCCTTAACGCGAAGAGATACATTCGTTTCAAGTTCCTGACGAAGTCTGTCACCAATTTGGCGACTGGTATTGTACTTCGCTTCCTGACCCTTGAGTGGACTGGTATTCGGGCCAAGGTACATACTGAGTGTTGGTGCCTCAATATCAATCACTGGCAGTGCGTCAGGATGTTCACGATCAGCGATAGTCTCACCTATATGTGCTTCTGAGATACCGGTAAGTGCAACAATATCACCTGCACCAGCTTCATCAATTTCTTCACGATTCAGACCACGATAAGCAAAAAGTTTGTCGATTTTCGATGATACTCGTACTCCATCACGTTTGATTAATGTAACAGGCAAGCTCTTAGTCAATTTACCGCGTGAAATACGACCAATTGCATATTTACCAAGGAAAGAATCGTAGTAAAGTGACGTAACAAGCATCTGGAATGGTTCATCAATTGCCACACTAGGCGCTGGAATATCATTGATGATTGCTTCAAAAATTGGCGTAAGATCCGTATGTAAATCAGTATTTTCTGGCAACTCTGACCATGCTTTACCATCTCGACCAATAGCGTAGTAAACGGGATAGTGAAGCTGACTGTCATCAATTGCAAGTTCCAAGAAAAGATCATCGACTTCATCTTTCACTTCGTCGATACGTCGTGATGGCTTATCGATTTTATTAATAATTACGACTGGTTTTAGTCCCAAAGAAAGTGCCTTCGACAGCACGAATTTAGTCTGTGGCATTGGACCTTCTTGAGCATCAACAATCAACAGTACACCGTCTGCCATATTTAATGTACGTTCGACTTCACCGGAAAAATCAGCGTGTCCTGGCGTGTCAATAATGTTAATTTTGTAATCGTTATAGTACACTGCCGTTTGCTTAGCAGTAATAGTGATTCCACGTTCGTGTTCTTGGTCGCCACTATCCATAATGAGAGATTGGTCCATCTCGGCCTGATTGGAACGAAAAGTATTGGACTGTTTCAAAAGTCCATCAAGAAGTGTCGTCTTACCGTGGTCGACATGAGCAATAATTGCAACGTTGCGAATAAACTTAGGGTCTTTCATAATTTTTCAATAAAAACGCCCCGTTCCGAGGCTCCTTCTTACAAGCATTATAACAGATATGGAAACTTTAGGCAATCTCGTGTATAATAACTTTCTGTATAAGCGCGCGTGCTGTAATTGGTAGCCAGGCATGCTTGAGGTGCATGTGTTCGCAAGAACGTGGAGGTTCAAGTCCTCTCGCGCGCACCAAATAAAATTGCCGACCTTTTCGGGTCGGCTATTTTATTTATGGCGTCTTGTAAACCGTCCCACTCTTTGCGGTCCAATAACGAACATTCGCATAATGATCATCACTACTGACAATAACTTCGTCGGAGTCTAGCGCATGTGTTGCTTTACTATGAATATATACGAAATTTGTTTGATATAGTCCAATCGCAGGAACATCACTCAGCCATTGCTTTGCAAAGGCAGTGTACTTGATATTTTGTAAAGCCGGATCAGAACGAACCCTTGCACTGAGTAGCAAATCATCACTCAACTGATTACCGTATCCGTTGAGATTCTGTGGTCCATGCGAATGCCAATAAGCAAAAACGTCAGGATCTCTGCCAATTCTCAAACCGTCAAGCAATACATCGTAATTACGAAGCTGAAAAACATCTTGTGTGAATTGACTTGGATCATATGATTCGCTAGTTACCTGTATGCCTAATTCTCGCCATTGGCCAATAAGTATCCTGAGTACCTTTTCATAATCACTATTTTTACGCGTCACTACTTTGAGCTGTAGTTTTTCTTGACCCTTCATTTGAACACCGTCGCGCAATACCCAGCCGGCCGATTTGAGTAATCTGTTAGCTTCTTTTTTATTGAAAATGGGTGCAGGAATGGCCGACGTGCCAGTCACTTGACCTTTCACAAATGGTAAATATATCTCTTGCGGA
>JBAQWG010000025.1:0-1579 GCA_049298775.1 Saccharimonadales bacterium (SeqCode) | reverse complement strand
TTGGTGCAGCAATCCCCTTCAGGTACGCCAGCTTTTTTCAGCATGAAGGAGAGCGGACAAAAGTTGGTCAGGCCGCTCTGTGCCAGGTTGGCGCCGACGAACACAGTCAGCCAGAGCCAGGCGGGATTGTGGAAATGGCTCAACGCCACGCTGAGCAGTACCATACTGCCTGCCATCAAATGTACTATTTTATCTACGGTCATGATTGTTTCCTTTCTTAAAATGCGTAGCTGAGCTGCACATTGGCGACGTTCTGCTCAAGCTCGATCTTGGTTGTGCCATCAGTCGAGGTTACTTCGTTGTGGAAAGCGCGGACATAGGACAGAGTGCCTGACACCTTCTGGCTGATCTGTCGCGTCAGGCCGAGCGTAAAATGCTTCTCGGTGACGGCGAGGGAGCCGATATTCGACTTCACATCCTCCGGCCCGATAGGCGATTTACCGTAGTTGAATCCAAAGCGCAGCGTGGTTTTTGGATCGATCTCCTTCTGCACGCCAATCATGTAAACAGTCTGATCATCCCAGCCGAAATCCAGACTTGTCGGCCCCGGGGTGCCAGCGGCATGGATCAGCGGAACCGATCCCAGCACATCGCTAAACTGGATACGTTTGATGTCAGCTTCGATCAACAATCCTGGTGTCGGCTTGAAAGCCGCGCCCAGCACGAATTGCTGTGGGCCATCCATGGTCATGCGGTATGCGCCCGAGTTGGTGTTCCACTTGAACTCGCCCATGTTTTGCTTGCTGACCCAGGATGCGCCAATCTGGACTTTGTCGTTCACATGGTAGATCAGGCCGGCTGTCAAACCATAGCCGTAGACCTGGTTCTGAGGCAAGGAAAGACCCGCCGCTCCAACCAGTCCGTTGTACATCGCCAGGCTCTGGTAGTCGATGTTGAGCGAGGCTCCGACCGAAAGCTTGTCACTGACCTTGTAGCCGAAGCCCGGTGCGATCTTGTAGAACTGCTTGGTGGTCACAAATGCCTGGTTGCCGGCAGCAGGTGCGACATCGGAGAAATCCACCCCCATCCCGGACAATCCGCCCATTCCCATGCCAAGATAGAGCTTGTCGTCGACATTGAAGGCTACCGCACCGGCGGGGATCAGGTAATAGTTCGAATCGCTTTCACTGCTATTGACCTCGCGTGTCGGATTCAGAACACCGAACCCCAAATCAAATCGCACTTCCTTTATGCCCAGTTCCGCCAATCCCGCGGGGTTGGTCATCACCGTCGCCGAATCAGGCGGCGCTGCCACTACCGCGCCGGCCATGCTTCTCTGTATGGCAGTTACGCCAAACAACTGGTCGCCGTTGGTCGCCAGCGCGCCTTGTGATAAACCGATCAATGTCACGCTTATCGCGCTTGCTACAAGTTGTTTTTTATATGTTTTATTCATGTTTGCTTCCTCCTGTGGTTATTCTGTTAACGGTTTTTCCCGGCAACCGGAGACATCAACTGATCACTCACCCCGGGTATGCCGCGAAATTTTTGATGGCAGGCCACGCAGCCACTCATGATGTCGCTCATGTGCGTCGCAGCCGCGGACATGTCGCCCTTTTCGGCAGCCTCGGCCAGCTTG
>JBAQWG010000024.1:0-10938 GCA_049298775.1 Saccharimonadales bacterium (SeqCode) | reverse complement strand
AAATATAGCTCTTGCGGATTACCAAATAGCTGTTTTCTGATTGTAGACGTGTCAGTTCCAGCCAAAAGCACCTTCCGGATTGTCGCATCTTTCAATATCGGTTGATTATAGTTGAAAAATGCATAGACGCCACTGTGCATAGGCTTAATATCTATATCGTAACGCTTCTTATCAATTGTTGTCGCAATCTCACTTGAAACGTCGCTTGCTGCATTTACTTCACCCGTTCTAAGCGCCATACCAATACTATCATCGTCGCCAAATGTATGCAGTTGATAATGATCGAGCCGCGGACGACCATTATAATAATCATTGTTAGCATCTAGATGAACGATTTTACGTCCAGTAACTTGGTTGACACTCTGGGGTAATCGCACATCAAACGGTCCACTTCCTACAGGTGCAGTACTGAAGGTACTTTCTCGAAGTGATGCAGGATTAACTGCCTTTAGTATATGTTGGGGTACGATACCGAATGTCAACGCCTCTGGAAAAGAAGCGAGCGATGCAGGAAGATTGAATTGAACAGTATTCGAATCGAGAGCTGTAGCTTTTATGCCCTGCCAACTTGCAACCATAGCCGACCTTACAACAGAATTCTTCATCAGATTGACAGTGAAGACAACATCATCAGAAGTAAGAGGTTTACCGTCATGCCAGCGAACATCTTTACGCATTTTTATCGTAAATGTCTTGTCCGATTCGTTTTTCATAGCCGTTGCCACGTCACCGTTTAAATGACCACTTGCATCAGTAGCATACAATGATGAAAAGATTAAATGGCTTGCCGATAATTCAGCAGGAGTTGTCGCAAATAGAGGATTCAATGTATCGATTGATCCCTTTACGGCCTCAGCATACGTTCCTCCAGCAACTGGCGCAGATTTGACAAAGCCCTGCTGAAACCATGTCATCTGTAACCCGACAAGACCAATTAATAGCCCGACACTACCAAGCCATACAATAACGTGGACCCTGACTTCGCTAATTTTGTCCCAGCGATTCACGACAAAACGACGAGCATGACGAATAGTCGCCCCCTCTACTTTTCGCGCTTGTTTTTTGATAACGCGTGATCGCCTCTGCAGCTCCACTCGTTGTCTCCACGTACGCTTTTTTTCGTCGTCCATTATCGTCTAATGCGTGCTACGCAGGTAGCAACAAGCCAGTCAGAATTGATAAGACGAAAATAACCGCCAAAACAATCGTCGCTTCAAATAGATTCTTATCGAGACCACGACGTGTTGTAAACAACTCTCCTGAACTGCCAAATCCCGCTCCCAATGATGCACCCCGTTGTTGCAACAAGATACTAGCTATCATTAGAATGCCAGAGGCAATGGTCGCAAATTGTAAAACTCCATCCAATGTCATACTCTCTCCTTACGTGTGCCTGTTACTAAGATCACACTTGTCACTATATAGTTTATCAAACTTAGGATAATTCCGGTAAATATTGAGTTAACAAATGACATTTGCAGACCTGGTGCTACCTGTAGCGATAAATATACGAGGACACCATTCACAACGATTATAAATAGCCCAAGAGTCAGTAAGATTGCAGGTAGTGATAAAATAATGATAATAGGCCTAAGAACTGCATTGAATACCGAAAATATCAGGCCGGCAAGCATAATCACACCAACACTGTCATCAACTTGAGCGTTACTTAAACCAGTTCCAAGTAGACGCACCGCCAACCACAGGCCGAACGAATTAAGTAGCCAACGGATGAGAAAGGTTACGAATTGACGTTGCATTATTACCACTATTATAGCATATGAGAAATATCTAGTAAGTAGCCGGTAATTTGCCACTGAGGACTTTACTGCCAGTGTCGGTGATAAGTACGTCATCTTCGATACGGACACCTATACCCTCGTCATGCAGATAAATCCCTGGCTCAACGGTAATCACCATGCCCGGAAGGAACTCTTTTGCCTTGCCTAGCGCATCGTGCACATCAACACCAAGCCCATGACTCACCGCATGTGACATATGATGGTGATAGCCGACATCGTCGTTCATCGAACTAATAATATTCAGACTCACCATTTTACTTTTTACAATATTGTCGACATTTCGCTGATATTCTTCAACCAACAAGCCAGGTTTCAATAGTGCGATAATTTCTTGCTGGGCATTTCGAACCGCATCGTGTACAGCAGTCATCCGTTTTGTTGGTTTACCATACGCATACGTCCTCGTGATATCCCCGCAATACCCATTCACTCTTGCACCAACGTCGAGCATGACAAACGTACCTTTTTTGAGCGGTGAATTATTGGTAAAGTAATGAACAACAGTAGCGTTCTTGCCACTAGATACGATTGGATCGAATGCATGTCCACTACCTCCAGATACTCTAAATGCATGACTTAATCCTGCCTCGATTTCATATTCATGTTTATAAGTAGACAATCTTGTCTTGATGTCATTCAAAGTTTCTGTCGTAAGATCAATTGCTTGTTGCATCAATTCTAATTCTATTGTTTGCTTTACTGACCTCAGGCGTGCAAGTTCCAAGCGAAAATCCTCAACCTTTACGAAAATTCTCGATAGCATTGCTTTCATATCGCTTATCGATGGGTTAAGTGTGAACGTGAAGTGTTCATGATACGATGGCGGGCCAACCGTGTAAACAACCGGGTGTGACTTTGCGGACAAGCGAAGCATTGCCATTGCCTGGTCGCGCGATATGACGTCCTGAATACCACTTATTTGTCTTGCGCTTTCCGTAAGTAAGCTCTCTGTAAAAAGCCTGTGACTTTCTTCGATATCCGGTTCAACCAGCCAAGATTTACTGCGCTTTCCATCAATAATCAGCCACCAATCAGGATATTCAATACCACTGAGATACCACATATTTGATTCCTGCTCAAATTTAAATTCTGCATCATTACCGCGTTGCATTCCGGTATAGCCTGCAACTACAAGCAAGCCACCTTGCAACTTTTCTATGGCTTTTTCGCGATTATGTATAAAAAAAGACGAATCGAGCGATTTCATATATTAAGAATATCATAGGATATTATGAACATTGGAATATCAAACCTACTTAAAAAAGTTAATGTTCTATTAAGCCATCAAATAGGATATCAAACTTCATTTATCTGAGATGATATGTCCTTAGAACAATAATTCACATAACACCATGTTTCATATCTTTAGAATCAGACCCTCGGGTAAGTATTTTTTGCGAAAAACTCCACGTACGTAGATATAGTGATAGACTTCTCTTACGTCCATCTCGATAAAATTAGTAACGACACACCAAAAGCAACTCTGCATGCACTGATGTCTGACTAAATATTTACATAGACACTACTTCAAAGTCCGTACTTTAAACCATCATATAACTATAAAAGGACCGCCTATCGCGGTAATACAATCCCCGCCTCTTTAGCTGTCGATAATAACTCGATGTTTAGCTGGAATAATTTTTGTTCGAGTGATAATTTAGCGAATTTCCTGTCCAATCCTGTTGCTTTTTGCAAATCAGCTAGCATGTAGTAAATCTCTTTAGTATCGGCTTCGAGCGCCTCTATGCGACCCTCGAGTCGCGATAGAGTTGACTTAACGTCACGCATGTCATCCTTAAGGATATTGACATCGGTTTTAAGTTCAGAAACATCGGCTTTCAGACCCGAAACGTCGGTTTTAAGTTCAGAAACATCGGCTTTCAGGTCAGCAACATCACGCTCCAGTGCATCAAAGCGTTTGTCGTTTTCGTCGAAACGTGGCAACACCAATTGCTCGATCGCATCAACAATCGTATCACGCATGACGTTTATATCATTCTTATCCAATGTCATATGCTTAGTATAGCGCATAGGATCGCACTAGCTGTAGCGTTATTTTTACAACCCTATGAAACGCGGAGTCTGTGAATAGTTTTATATCCACGGCCTAGTTGCTCACTCTGTTGGACGTTCTTGCGTTTTATATAGTAACAAAATTTGATTATAGAATGGCTGAAAAAATACAAAATAACCAACGCTTTACTTACCGGCACTTCGTAAGATTATTTATTATAATATCATTTTTGGATTGGAAAATACTGAGAAAAAATATAAATCTATTCGTATTTGAGTTGTACACCAGCTTGGTCGGCTAGTTGAAATATTCAACGTTGAAGACGTTCTTGTTGATGAGTTTGTACGGCGTTTTCTTGAAGAATTTCTTCGATACGTGCCATGTGTTTGTCAAGAATATTGTATATACGATTGATATCCGATTTTAGTTCAGCAACATTTGACTTCAGGTCAGCGACGTCGGACTCAAGTTTATCTAGTCGTGTATCTACACCATCAAAACGTGCGTCTACACCATCAAAGCGCTTGTCGACCCGATTAGCGAACTGATTGAGCGCTTGCATGATTTCATCGTTGGATACTTCTTTTTTGGTCATTTGTTTTAGTATACAAGGTTGATGGCAATCACGTCAAAAACGGTTTGATCTTGTCCGCTTTTACTTTACCAACCACTTCAATCAACTGCTGCTCATTCGCTGATTTTACAGCGCGCAAGCTACCAAATGTTCGAATTAATTTTTTGCGCGTTGCTGGACCTATACCGGGAATTGCTTCCAAATCGCTAGCCGTTTGCTTTTGACGCTTAAGCACGGTGTGATAACTGACAGCGAACCTATGTGATTCATCGCGAATACGTTGGAATAATTTTACGACGTCAGTATGAGTATTCGTAAAAGAACCTCCGCGAAGATTTTTTGAATGAGATCCTGCGTTGCGTTGACCTGGATGTAAATTAACAACATAATATTCACCCGACCTTTCGACATATTCATTTTCAGTCGGATTTTTAATCAGACTTTCAAGCATCGATGTATCAATATTTGATCGACTGGAGTGAACTATTATTTCCTCTTCCCTTTTGGCAATACTAATGATTGGCACGTTTATATTTCGCTCTTCAAGTGCCTTCATAGATGCATCCAGCTGGCCCTTACCGCCATCAATCAGCACCAAATCTGGCATCCCCCAACTTTTAATATTCTTTTCACTAAACCGACGCAGGAGTGTTTCGTGCATATTTGCCGTATCATTATTCTGTTCAATTTTTGTCTTAAATTTGCGGTATTCAGAACGATTACTGACGCCATTCGTAAATACCACCATACTTGCAACAACATTGACGCCACCCATATGACTAATATCATATCCTTCGATGCGAGCAGGTATTTTTGATAATCCAAACAGAGTCACCAGATCACTAAGTGCTTTGTCTTTACTGATATCCAAAAATTCGCGGTCACCAAACATAATTTTTCGTTGCAACTCACTAAGATCTTTCAAACGATTCCTAAGTCTGGCGGCTTCTTCGAAATCCTGTCGCTTGGCAAAATCATGCATGTCTTTTTCAAGTTCACGAGCTATTGTCTTCCGTCCACCCTCAAAATATTTAATTAATTTTTTTAGTGATGTTTTGTATTCCTCACTCATCGTACCAGGTGCAGTACTTAATCCAATATGTGAATCAAGATCAGGACGATCAACGGATTTGAGCGGTTTCGTAAAATAGGGGAAAATACGACGTAGATAACGCAAAGCTTTTTTAATTGCGAATCCATTATAGTACGGCCCGAAATAATCTGCTCCATCATCTGCTGGATTACGCGTAAATGTAACACTTGGCCAATCAGATTTCATATCAATCCGAATATACATTTGCGACTTGTCATCACGGAGCAATATATTAAATCGCGGCATATATCGTTTTATCATTTCCGATTCCAAAAACAGCGCGTCTATTTCAGATTCAGTTTCTATCCACTCTGTATCTTCAATCTCGGCAACAAGCGCACGTGTTTTTATATCCATATCACGTTGTGATTGAAAATACTGTCGAACTCGGTTTTTGAGTATGGCCGCCTTACCAACATAAATAACCTCACCATTAGCTGATTTATGAAAATAAACACCCGGAGAAGACGGCAGTTTTTTTAACTTTGCCTCAAGTTGCTTGTTCATATCACTAGTATATGATTACGCCGTCGCGACGCCAAATAAATGTCCGATACCGTAGGTTACCAATGCGGCAAAAATAACAATGAGAAGTTGGCGAATTGCACCATAAAGAATACTCCTACCACTTGTGCGAGCCGTGTAGCCTCCTACAAACAATCCGCCGATAACTGTCAATGTAATCGCTAATGATATACCAGGGACTCCAGACATACCGATTACCCAAGGAAACAACGGCGCAACCGAACCTGCAGTAAAAAGTAGAAATGACGATACGGCCGCTACCCACGGTGAACCAAGTTCATCCTCGTTAATACCGATAACTTGGGAGCTGTACATTGAAGTAAATCTTTTATCGTCAGTAGCGACATCTTTTGCGGCTTGTTTTGCTGTTTTTGTATCAATACCGTGATCTTCAAAATTTTTTGCAAGGTTTGTTGTTAGTAATTCTTTTTCGTCACGAATAGCATCCTTGAGATCATTTAGTAATCCCTCAAACAACTCTACTTGAGCCTTTACTGAAATCCACTCTCCCGCCGCCATTGAGATAGCACCGGCAAGTAGTCCTGCAAAGCCGGCAAGTAGTACCGATTTAGCATCTGCACCAGCAGCAGCAACACCGATTACAATACATAGTGTACTCACAAGTCCATCATTGACGCCGAGCACTGCGGCACGAGCACCACCACGCTGCACTTGGGCTGCTCGTCGGGCCAAAACCGTACTTACTTCATCTGTTTTTTGTGTCATTATTATCCTTATTATACCATTTTAGCTTATTATTCACCCTGTCTTTATTTACCTATTTTTATATCAAATATAAAACCACTTAGTACTACACGAAAACAGGGTATAATATACTCGTGAAACGACTTGATACCTACTCGCAAAATTTTTTAAGGAGTCCAAAACTAGTACTTGAACTCATTGGCCATAGTTCAATTAACAAATCTGACACAGTGATTGACATTGGTGCAGGTAGCGGCATTATTTCATCCGCGCTTGCTATGCGTGCTTCAAAAGTTATCGCGTACGAATTTGATCATCGTATAGCCACTAAACTTCGTGATAATTTAAGTAAATTTGATAATGTGGAAATCATAGAAGCGGACTTTTTAAATGCTAATCTACCAGAAATACCCTACAAGATTTTTTCAAACATTCCTTTTCATCTCAGCTCACCCATTCTAAAAAAACTGACTGAAGCGCCAAACAGACCTAGAGCAATTTATTTAATCGTACAGAAACAATTTGCGCAAAAATTATTAATCGACAAGCCTGGATTCACTGGTATGCTCGGAGCACAAATCGCCCCACTTTACGAAACACGGATTCGCAGACCCCTTAAAAAATCTGACTTCTGGCCTCATCCGGCCGTTGATACTGTACTACTTGAATTAAAGCTCAGACCGACCATGTTAATATCAGAAGATAATCTAGAAACCTACCGCAAACGTATCGCAGATTGTTTCGCCGATCCGAAAGCATTCGCCAAAATGCCCCTCAATCAATATAACTTGTTAGGTAAACGACCATCGGAACTATCGACCGAAAATTGGATACTTTTATTTAATAGCTATGAAAAAAGTAAATCTAAGCATTAACTTTTGCAGTATCGAGCTGACGACATTTTTCAGTATGGAAAAGTAAATCTGGATTCTGTTTACACTTAGGGCATATAAGCACCAGGTCGTTACATTCTGCAAGAGCGCAATTTTCGAAATTATTCGTCGGTCCGCCACAATGGCTACACTCACCAATTGTTTTAGCGTGATCTGAAAAATCTATAGTCATTCGATTATCAAATACACGCAAACTACCTTCCCATAGACCATTATCACCATAAGCTTCACCATATTTAACAATGCCGCCATCTATTTGATAAATGTCCTTAAATCCGCGCTTTTTCATCATTGCACTAATAACTTCACAACGAATACCACCTGTACAATAGGTAATAACTTTTTTGTTTTTAATGTCATCATATTTATCACTTTCGAGCTCTGCTATAAAATCACGAGAAGTATTAGTATTCGGGACAACCGCGTTTTTAAATTTGCCTATACTTGCCTCGTGCTCATTACGACCGTCAAAAAAAACCACATCATCACCATATTTTTCAATCATCTCATGCACCTGACGCGGCTTGAGATGCTGCCCACCACCAATGACGCCGTTTTCATCTACGTCAAATTCGTTGTCGCTATTCTTGAACCCAACAAGCTCTCGACGATGCTTAACACTCATGCGTGGAAAATCTTCCCGACTACCCTCACTCCATTTAAATACAATATCTTTAAAACCATGTAATTTTTTAGTTTCTTTAATATATTTTTTAAGATCATCCACGCCACCACCAACTGTACCGTTTAAGCCATGTCGACTCACCAAAATTCGCCCACGTAGATTTAAACTGTCAGTCAATGTTTTTTGCCAAAGCCTAACAGTCTCTGGATCCTTGATTGGCGTAAATTTATAGTAGAGCAATATCCTTTGCATACTTATGTATTATACTATATAATATCTATTATTATGATCTATTAAGATCCTCTACTGACACAATGTTTGCACAGTCAAACCATTAGCGATTACTTCCAACAAACAATATACTGAAAGGCAAATTATGCAAAAAGATACACTAAAATTATTCTGGAAATTTGCCAGCGATAATAAAATGACACGCAATTTTGCACTCTTTTTTCCTGTTGTTGCCGTCATTATCAACGGGATTATTGCTCCCTACATTCTTTCGTTATTTTTGGATACTTTGCAGAAAGGTTCCGTGACCTTTGCAAATAGTTGGCACCTTATCGCAATCTATGGTGCTCTGGTACTGCTAGGTGAAGTTATCGTGTGGCGAATAGCACTCTATTTTAGCTGGACATTTGAAATCAACGGTCAACGTGCGATATATAAAGCGGTTTTTAAAAAACTCACCAACGAAGATATTGATTTTCACACTAACCGATTCGGTGGATCTTTGGTTAGTCAAACTTCAAAAATCATCGGATCATTTGAACGTTTCTGGGACATCATTATTTGGCAAATCATACCAATGCTAACAACTATAATCGGATCAATAATCGCGCTCATGATTTTCGGTCTTTGGGAGTATGCCTTATTTCTAATTATTTATTCTATCGTTTTCGCAGTTGTTGTATTTGTTGGATCACGATTTTTAAATGTAAGAAATCGCGAAGAGGCTGAAGCGAGCAATGAGAATAGTGGTTTTTTGGCTGACATGGTAACGAACATAAATACCGTAAAAGCGTTCGGTCGAGAAAAATATGAACAAAGACGTGCTAAATCGACAATTGACACATGGCACCGTCGATCCACGCACCTAAAATGGGGCGTCATATTTATGACTGGGGCTATTAGTATTATGTATACAATCGGTGCAACTGGTGCATTTACATTCGCTGTATTTGGTGCCGAAAATGGAATTGCATCAGCCGGTATGATTTACCTAATATTTATTTATGCACTAAATATCAATCGCCAACTGTGGGAACTAAACAATATTACCCGTTCCTATAGTCGTGCTATTGGTGATTC
Organism: Saccharimonadales bacterium (SeqCode); assembly: GCA_049298775.1. Classification (GTDB taxonomy): domain Bacteria; phylum Patescibacteriota; class Saccharimonadia; order Saccharimonadales; family Saccharimonadaceae; genus UBA2112. The sequence continues at coordinate 1,396 of JBAQWG010000024.1, read as the reverse complement.
ACATGAGATGACACAAATCCTTAAAAAACAGTTGGACTTGATTGATCATTCCAAAAATAAATTACAAGTGTCTCATGGCAATATAGTTTTTGACAACGTCAGTTTCGCACATGATAAGGGCGTCGGTGAACAAATATTTACGAACTTCAATATCACAATACCAGCTGGTCAACGAGTGGGATTAGTCGGTCATAGTGGTTCGGGTAAAACAACTTTCACGCGGGTTCTTTTACGATTTTCCGACATTGATAAAGGTAAGATTTTAATCGATGATCAGGATGTGCGACACGTGACTCAAGAAAGTCTGCATGAATCAATAGCCTATGTTTCGCAAGAACCAATTTTATTTCACCGCTCACTCAGCGAAAATATCGCCTACGGCAAAACAAATGCAACTGATTCTGAAATTATTGATGCGAGTAAAAAAGCCCACGCATTAGAATTTATCAATAAACTACCTGATGGATTTGATACACTAGTTGGCGAACGTGGCGTCAAACTATCTGGTGGTCAACGCCAACGCATAGCAATTGCACGAGCTATCCTAAAAGATGCACCGATTCTTGTACTCGATGAGGCAACATCGGCACTCGATAGTGAGTCTGAAAAACTGATTCAATCATCGCTTGAAACATTAATGAAGGGACGCACCTCAATCGTTATTGCACATCGCTTAAGCACTATTGCAAAACTAGACCGTATTATAGTTCTTGAAAGCGGTACAATTATTGAAGACGGTACGCATGCCGAATTATTGACTCGAGGTGGTACATACGCGAAACTTTGGTCACATCAGAGCGGTGGATTTATTAAAGAATAATATCACTTTTGCTTGTGATTTTAAATAAAATAGTATATTATTTTGCTGATGCACAAACTGAGGTCAATGCCGATCGCAGATAACCCACCAAACCGGGTAAGTGCACGCACATACCAAACACGTCAAGTTAGGGAGTAATGTCCAAGAAATCTGTTCAAGGCATGAAGTACGATGCTCGAATCATGGAGATCCTCAATGAGGCTCCTGCCGTTGGTTCAGCAGACAAGCAAATCCTTGAAGCTCTTAAGAGAATCGACCAAGAAAAGATAGAACAGTCAGCCGAACTAGCTGAACGTTTTGGCTCTCCGCGCGACGATTCATCGTCACGATACAAACGCCCAGAGATAGTCGTTGACTTCCGCCCGACACTGGTTCCGCGGTCTACCTATAATAGGTTAACCAAAAAGGCCACGCCCCAAAGCTAGACGTGTCGTCACCTCGTCGCTATATTTTGCGACGAGGTGACAAGCACGAATTTCATATATAAAATCTTAGTTACTCGCCGTGATCTTCTTTGGCTTTTTTGCCACCAGGATTAGTCGTTTCGTTTTCACCACCTTGTGGTGTGTCTGATCC